>NZ_CADDZX010000003.1:0-186119 GCF_902813205.1 Bartonella capreoli | reverse complement strand
AAAAAGAAGTGATGTTGATGTGCGCTCTGATCTTTCTGAGTGGGTGTGTAAGAAATGAATACACTTCTTGTGTTGGATGGATGCCAATATATTTGGATAGGCAAGATTACAATGCAATCAGTTCAAACTTAGCACGAAACATTTTAAAGCATAATCAGAACGGAAAACGTTCTTGTGGGTGGAGACCTATTAACAATAAATCAGCATGATCTTAATGCAGTTTGGAAAGACAAATTGCAAAATCCTATTCCCTAACCTGATTTTTTCATCCCCAACCTTAAAAAAATACCAATAGAATCAATGGGTTACAGGGGTAAAAAGGAGCTGGTGGGTGATGAGGGAATCGAACCCACGACCCGCTGATTAAGAGTCAGCTGCTCTACCGACTGAGCTAATCACCCAGGGTTCTTCCAAAAAAGAGAATGAGGGGTTCTATAACGTTCCTAGAGGAAGATGTCTAGATGCTCTCATTGTTTTTTGTAAGATAAATAAAATCTGTAGCTAAACCAGTAAGGCATATAAACTTTATATAGTATTTTTTCTTGATCTTGTACAAAAATATCCATTATAAGATAGTTCTACTAATAAATGTTCTAATTATGTATGCAGAACGGTGCCAAAGGATTGTCGAGCGTAATGCCCGAACAAAGTTCAGAAGAATTTTTTTATAATATCAAGCGATGTAAGCTTTTCTTTCATGGTATGAATCTTATCAACAATCATATGAGTTTAAATAATGCCTTGTGGCTTCCTGCTTTTGGGTGCAATTTATTTGCATTCAATGTTATCGATCAGTTGTGCGAATGAAAGCTTATGAATTTATTTCATCAACAATGCGCATTTAAATTTTTTACAACATTTTCAAAGGATGAACTATGATGGAATGGGTCATTGATCCCCATGTGTGGTTTGGTTTGGTTACGTTGATTTTCCTCGAAATTGTTTTAGGAATAGATAACCTTGTTTTCATCGCAATCTTAGCAGAAAAATTGCCATTACATTTGCGTAATCGTGCACGTTTGGTAGGTTTAACTTTAGCATTAATTATGCGGCTTTGTCTTCTCATGGTTATTGGCTGGGTAATGAGTCTTGATAAAGTAATTTTTTCTATTGCATCCTTCGGTTTTAGTTGGCACAGCCTCATTTTGATTAGTGGTGGAGCTTTTTTGTTAGCAAAAGGAACGCTGGAGTTACATGAAAGATTGGAGGGGGCAGCACATGAAAGGAAAACTGGTGTTATTTATGCTGTTTTTTGGCAAGTGATTGTTCAAATTGTTGTACTTGATGCAGTGTTTTCTCTTGATAGTATTATTACTGCAACAGGTATGATTGCCAGAGATCAGGCAGTGGTTATGTACATAGCGGTTGTCGTTGCGATGGGTGTAATGATGTGGGGATCTGGCACCATTATGCGTTTGATTAGTCGTTATCCTACTGTTGTCATTCTTTGTCTTGGTTTTTTGATGATGATTGGCTTTACTCTCATTGTTGAAGGATTGGGTTTTCATATTCCAAAAGGTTATTTATATGCAGCTATAGGTTTTTCAGTTCTTATTGAGGTTTTGAATCAAATTGGACGTCGTAATCGTGAAAAGATGGTTACAACAAATGATTTGCGTGAGCGGACAGCCGATGCTGTGTTAAGACTTTTAGGGGGTGGAAAAAAAGACGGTAATCTGAGTGAGACTGTAGATGTCATTGTTGAACAAGCGGCTATTTCTGAGCTTTTTCGACCAGAAGAAAAAGAAATGATACGTGGTGTTCTAGATTTAGCTGATCGTCCTGTGCGCTCTATTATGTCACCCCGTAATGAGATTGAATGGTTGGACTTGAACGGCAATGAGAGTGAGATGCGTGAAGAATTGCAAAAAGTTAAACATAGTCGTTTAATTCTTGCGCGCGAAAAAGTAGATGAATTTGTTGGCGTTGCTTTAACTAAAGATCTGCTTTTAAATTGGGCTGAAGATCAAAAGATTAATTGGCAAAGAGCTATGCGTGAACCACTTGTTGTTCATGAAAATACGAGTGTTTTACGATTGATGGAGCAATTACGCCATTCTTCGATCCAGCTTGCGATTATTGTGGATGAGCATGGATCTTTTGAAGGTATTGCAACACAGACGGATATCCTTGAGGCGATTGCTGGTGATTTTCCTGATGATGATGAAGAACCTGTTGTGGTGGAACGACTTGAAGATGGAAGTTTTCTTGTTGAGGGGTGTGCGGATATTCGCCATTTAAGTAGTTATCTTGAGCGTGATTTTGTTGATGAGGCAGACCGTTATACTACGCTTGCAGGATTTATGCTTTGGCATTTTGGTCATTTACCAAATAAAGATGAAAGTTTTGAAACTGAAGGTTTGTGTTTTAAAGTGATTGAAATGGACCGTCGAAATATTTCTAAAGTACTCATCTCTCCCCTTAATTTTGTAGCAAAAGAAGTATGATTTAGAAAATAAAAAGAATAGCCAATTTTTTTATTATTGTTTTTAATAGGTTTATACAAATTTATGAATATATAAAAGTATAGAAGTATTAAGAAGATTTATGTTAAAAAAGTAATATCTATTCCGTGAATTTTTGTATATTTATGTTAAGAATAATTACTGATCAGTACATTGTTATAAGGTTATAAATATTATTTAAATTAAAATTGTTATCTATAACCGTGAAAAATATACGTTTATTTTAGTATATCGTTTATGTTGTGCATTTATAGGAAAATCGAGTAAATTATGGATTTCAGTGTTAGTTAAAATTAGCACAATTCTTATTATTTGTTTGGACGCAAAAAAAGTAAAGTGAGTTTATTTTTTTCAGGTTAGGTATGCTGTGTTCGTTTTCGATATTGGTGAATCTCAAAAATTGCTACAAAGAATAGTGAAATGATAAGCGGTATAATCAAATAGAGCATTCTAAATACAATAAGTGCTGCAATAACATTAGCAGGATCTATTTGAGGCATACCTGCTATGAATAAAGCTTCAAGTACACCTACGCCTCCTGCAGGGGCATTAGAGAGCAGGGTAATGGTAAAAGACGCTAGGAAAACGCCGAGTACAGAGATAAAACAAATATCAGTATTGTGTGGCAGTACGGCATATATAATTCCCGCTGCTCCTAAAAGTTCTAATGGGCTAATCAGAAGCTGTTGGATGACAATTTTAAGCCGTGGATAAGAAAGTTGAATTTTTTTGCTGATGTATAAAGGTTTTAACTGAAACCAACTGCCGAAAGTGTATAGCGCTATAAAGGCGAGTAAAATTACGCCAATTATTGTGCCAAGCCATACGGGAAGATCTTCGTAAATAAGCGTTATGATTTCAGGCTGCAGAATTAAAACGATGCCAGAAAGCAAGATTGTGCCAATTACAAAAGTAAAGGAGCAAAAGCCAACTAATATTGCAACTTCTGTTCCACTTAATCCTTTCATTTTATAAGCACGGTAGCGTACAACAGCACCAGAAAAAACTGAAGCACCGATATTGTGTGAAAGCGCATAAGTGGTAAATGAACAGATGGCAATAAATATCCAAGAAATTTTACGACCAAGATGTTGCAAAGCAATTCGGTCATATCCAGCAAGAGCTGCATAAGCGATGAGTGAACAAAAACAGGCCAGTAACCACTGATGTACCTTTAAATCAGCTAAACGATCCAGTACATCAATTAGAAAAATAGTTGATAGCTTTATATAAAGAATACGGATCGATATCAGCATTGTTAGAATGCCGATAAATGGCCATATAAATTTTTTTAATTTCACACTTTTTTATCCATTTCCGGGTTTTTATTCATGACTTTTGTGCACATAATTCGTGATTATTCATCTTAGATTGCAAATCATTGTTTTGCTACATTCTCCATAATCTCAAGCGCTTTTTTGTCATTATCATTACAATAGCTACACATCAATTAATAAAATAGGCTGTTTTTGTTTTAAGTAGTGTATAAACTTTAAGGTTGGGTATATTGGTTATGCACTATCCTACTTCAATAGTACGATAACATCTTTTTGTATATTTCTAAATATTAGTTACATCAATAATTTCTTGTTTTATGGTATTTTCTGCTAATTGTTTCGATTTTATCTGCAATTGTTCTATTGGCAAAAATATTTTATTCTTCACCTAAAATCAAAGGCTTACTTTTATTTGTTAAGGACAAGCGCAAATCTATTTGCTAATACAGTTGTAATCACTCATTATAACATAACTGATTTTTTAAATAGTGAATAGGGACTCTAGGCTAGAATTTTCATTAATATTAAGAATTATTCGCATATTTCATCAATTTGCGTGAAAATTTCTCTAAATATTTTTAATTTTGCCAAGGTTAATGAAAACGGAAAGATTTAAGCACAATAGAAAGAGCTGTTTCTGTAAAGATCAAATCATAGAGGCAATTATTCAAGAGGTTCTAAGTTTGAATTTAATTTTGCGAGGATAAAGAATTTTCTAATATGAGCAAAATTATCTGAGATAGTAAAAATTATTTTTTAGAATAGCGGTAAATTTCATAATGAAAAAAGTAATAATAAAGTTTGCTTAACATGATCATTAATTATGTTTATAGAAGCAGTAAAAAGTTATCAGGTTCTCTCTTTACTAGATTAAATAATATGTTTGCAGAGATGAAAGAGGGAATAGAAAAAACATTTTTGCTGCACACTGATGTTTAAAGGGGTTAGACTAATAATGCTCCGAATTTTAAATCAACCACTATGTAAAGAGATCAATTAATTCTCTTTTATTCCTTATCCTTAAGATGTTTGCTCTTGAAGGTCTAGGGTTTAGTGTTAAGGTCATGATTAAATTTTCAATGATTATCACACAATAGCAATACGTCCTTTTTGTGTTTATAAATTGGTGTTTTTAGAGTATTGGATTTATGGTATTTACTTTGAATAAAGCTAAACTGAATACTAAATCACTCGCTAAAACTACAATCATAGTCCAGCTAGGAACATAACCCTAAAAAATAGCAAACGCCATCTGTATAATGATAACAGAAGTTGCAATGGCTTTAATAGATACAAGCTTTAATAAAAATGCACTTCAACACCAAATATCAAAAAATAACAAATCTTTCAATGAGTTGATTGATAAGAGATGGAGTTCTATTTTAGAACTGCTTGTATTTGGTTATGTAATAGTAACCCTTAGAAAACAAATATCTCGCCAGTAATGAAATACGTAAATGATAAGCAATTATTTCAAAAAAGAAATGCTCAACATGAATCCAATAACAATAATTGTAACTGGTACATATCATAGAGTATAATTTCTTAAGTTTTTTTGGTTGTTTAAAACGATTATATTTTTATAGAAAGAGAGAAATGGCACGTCACATGAATTGATGTGCCAATTTTGTGGCTTATTAGGTTTTATTATTTATGGCTTCTCTTTTATTTTGCTTATACCCCAATTGCTTAACAATAATAGAATAGGTGCTGCAATAAAGATAGAAGATAATGTGGCGATAATGATACCAAAGACCATAGGCAATGCAAAATTATAAACAGCACTTCCACCCCATAATGCCATAGGCAACATAGCTAATATTGTAGTGGTGGATGTGAAGACACAGCGTGTAAAAACTTGATTAATCGAGAGGTCTATTAACTGATACATAGGCATTTTTTTATAAAGACGCATATTTTCACGCATGCGGTCATAAACAACTACTTTATCGTTAATCGAGTAGCCAACAATCGTTAAAAGGGCAGCAATAGCGGTCAAATTAAAATCAAATTGAAACAAAGCAAAAAGACCAATCATTTTTGCGATATCAAGAATAAATGTGACAATTGCTCCGACCGCAAAAAACCATTCAAAACGCCACCAAATGTAGAGCGACATAGCAATTGCTGCTAATATAACAGCAATAACACTAGCTGTGACAAATTCCTCTGAAATCTTAGGGCCAACAATTTCTATTTGATCAAATATAGTATCTGGGTAGATGTTCTGTATGGCTGCCTTAACCTTATCCATAGCAACGGTTTGTTGTATTTCATCGCCGTTTTGTTTCTGAATACGAATTAAAACTGTGTGTGCATTGTCAATATTTTGTAATTTTACTTCACCAATATTAAGGGCGGAAAGCGTTGAGCGCAGGGTAGCCAAATTTGCTGGCGCCTTTGTTGTTATACTCATTTGGCTGCCACCAATAAAATCGATACCGAAATTCAAACCAGGTTTAAAGAACAAAAAAATTGAAGCAAGTGATAAAATAATTGAAATACCAATACCTATAAAACGGGCTCTCATAAAGTGAAAAGTTGTATTGTATAAGGTACAGTCAAAGAAGGGTTGAATACGCAACGTCTTTATTTTCCACTTACGGACAACCCAAACCATAATGATACGCACTATGGTGATATCAGTGAACATGGAAATAATAATTCCAAGTAACATTGTGATTGCAAAACCGCGAACAGGGCCGTTACCGAACCAAAAAAGTAAAATGGTTGCAATAATAGCCGTAACATTGGCATCAACAATGGTTGCAAAAGCTTGTTTAAATCCACGATCTAAGGCAGCAAAGGCACTGACACCTTTTCGACTTTCTTCTCGAATACGTTCATTAATCAAAATGTTGGCATCGACCGCAATACCAATACCCAAAATAATACCAGCAATACCTGGTAGTGTGAGTGTAGCACCGAGAAGACTTAATGCTGCAAGTGTTAAAATAGTATGTAGTGCTAGCGCTATGTCGGTGATAATGCCCCAAATACCATATAGAAGAAACATGAAAATGGCGACAAGAACAAAGCCTATAATTCCTGTATAAAGTCCCATTTTAATAGCGTCTGCACCAAGATCTGGGCCTACAGTTCTTTCTTCAATAACAATTAATGGTGCGGGCAAAGAGCCGGCTCGCAGTAAAGCAGCAAGGGTTGATGCTTCTTTTATATCAAAATTTCCTGTGATTTGACCCTGTCCATTAGGGATAACGCCATTAATGATAGGAGCGGTCAAAACTTTGTTATCAAGAACAATTGCAAAGGGACGGTTAATGTTTTTACGTGTTATTTCCGCAAATATTTTAGAACCAATTGAATTCATGGTGAATGAAATAATAGCACGCCCTGGCATTTGCGGGTCAAAACCTGCACGTGCATCTTTTAGTACATTTCCATCCAAAGCAATTTGGTCATAAATTGCATAATGTTGATTTTCATCAGTATATCCAGGAAGAATTGAAACACCTATAGGCGGAGTGTTTACATCCACATTGGAAGGAACAAGATGGAAGGTCATTTTTGCGGTTGTTCCTAGAAGATCACGTAATTGTTTTGGATCTTGGAGACCAGGCAATTGAACCATAATACGATTAGTTCCTACTTTTTGAATGGCTGGTTCAGCTACACCTATTTGATCAATACGCCGGCGAATGATTTCTAAACTTTGTTCGACAGTGTTTTTAATACGATCCTTAATACCAGATTCAGTTAATGTTACACGGATATTCTCATTTTGAGTGCTAATAGCGATATCATTGGTTGTAGTACCAAAGCTATTTTGTATCGGCATGATCAATGTTTCTAAAGCAGTAACGGTTTTTTGATTTTGTGTAGGATCGGAAATAACAATAATAATGTCATCTTCAATGATACGAATATTTGATGTACGGATTTTTTGTTCACGCAGTTTTGTGCGTACATTATCTAAAATTGTGCGTAACTGATCACGCTTTAATGTTTTTACATCAACTTCCAGTAAGAGAGAAGATCCTCCTTGAAGATCAAGTCCAAGCGTCACGTGGGTGTTAGGCAGGAATTTAGAGTTTTTAATTTGTTCTTGTGAGAATAAATTAGGTAATGCAACGTAAATGCCGCTTAAAAGGATAAGGCAATAGAGAGTAATTAACCAGCCAGGTGTACGCATGATATATTCCAACTAATAGAACACTGTAAGAGTTATTGAAGTTAAGCGCGCAAAGTAAAATGAAAATGATAATTTTGCAGCTCAAGCAACGGAAAGAGCATGTTAATTTAAAAAATATTATTTTTGAAGACTATAACACCTTATATGAGCAATAATTATAGGATTTAAATATATTCAATGCCTGTTTAGAAAGTTGCAACAGGTCAATCATAATGGGTATAAGCTGTTATACATTTTTGTTTGTAATCATTGTGAAATTCAGTTGATTGTATTTATTTTCTAGGTAAAATCATAATATTGGTTACCTTATCAGTATGTTGTACTCTGATCAAGTGCATATGCATTTCTAAGCTATTAATCAGCTACATTGCTCAATGTTGCACAAAAAACAAATTGTACAAAAGAGAAAATTTTTTGCAATATAAGAGCAAAAAACATGCTAAATTATTTTTTGTCTTATTAATTTTTGGTCTATTTAGTCTCCTTTATCAGCATTATTGGGTGAGGGGAGGGTTTTATGGGATTGTTCTTATGAGAGTTGGAAATATTATCTTATGCCATATTTAAAAAGGAATTACTCTTTTTACTTATTTTTAGGGCGGATATGTATTTATTCTTTAAAAAAAAATTATATGTTTTTTTCTCAATCATCACGATTAGTGTTTTATTTAGCGCTTTTTCATGGGGAAATTTAGCACCTCCGACTACAGAAATTGGACAATCAATAACTTCACAATTGGTTGAAGAAATTGTTCAACAACAACAGCCAATTCTTGAGACTCTTAAGCAAGATATTGAGTCTTTACAAAAAAACTTTGAAAGTGAATCAGAAGATGAGCACATTTTAAAAGAATGGCGGTTGCAGGCACAAGATATAAGTAAGCGTGCTTTAGAAGCTGCATTTGTTTTACGCGCTCCTCTTAATAACATTAATATATTTCTTAGCCAGTCGGCTGAGCTACAAGATGGTCAAACAGACTTAGAAAGCCAAAATAAAGAACGCTCTAGTCTGATAGAGCAAAAGGCTAAAATTAATAGTATAGTATGTCAGTTTGAAGAGATATTTTTGACTGCAAATAAGATGACGGAACGTGCTATTTCTCAATCTCGAGCATTGTTTACGCGCACCCTTACGTACAAATTTGAATTTTCAATGTCAATGCTTGAAGATATTATTACAAAAACCAAAGAGGCTTCGTTTGATTTTATTTCGTTGTTTAACTCTTGGTGGAAATTTGTGTATCATTTCAAACCATTACAATTACTTTCTACCTTTTTTATTCCACTGATTGTTGCTTTAGGTCTTTCTTATTTTTCGCACAAAAGTATTGTGCACGTAAGCTCCCGTGTTATCACAGGTAATGACGAAGTCCCTTATCTACAGCGTTTATTGGTTGCTTTTATTTCAATTCTTTTGCCTTCATTTGTATGTGTTTTTTGCATTTATTTGACATTTTTCCTATTGCACCATTTCAGTTTGACTTTGGGGAAGCTTACAGAAGTATTTCATACAATTGGGCACCAGATTATTATGGTCTTTTTGATAAATCGTATAGCAGTTTCTCTTTTATCACCAAAAATGGCACCTGTCCGCCTTTTGAATATTGCACCATCGCCAGCATATCAACTGATAATTTTGCTTACTTTGTTAGGTGGAGTTTTAGCACTTGATGCTGTTTTTGATAGTATTTATTGGGCGGTTTCAGCATCTCTTTCTTTAACAATTGCTAAAAGCTTTATTGCTGTTTTTCTTGTAGGAGTTTTGTTGTTTATCATTGCGTTTATACCTTTGCAGTTTAGGCGTAAGCGTTTTCAAAATGAAGAAATAAAACCGCTACCTTGGCCACTTTATATACGTATTCCTCTCTTTGTATTGGGATTATTTCTTATTGTGATGGATTTTTTGGGTTATATTGGTTTGGCACGGTTTGTCGTGCAGCTGATTGTGACCAGTAGTGCATTTTTAATTTTGATGTATTTGGGGATACAAAGTACACGTGCTATCGCATCTAAAGGGGAATTTATCAAAACAGGAATTGGTCACACTTTGATGAAATGGTTTCATTTCGAAGAAAAAACGATGGATCAATTAGGAGTTGTTATTAGTATTCTTCTTAATGTGGTTGTGTTTGTGCTTTGTACAGTACCGATTATAGGGAAGTTTGGATTTTCGTATTCTGAAATAGGAGCACTATTTTGGCAATTAATGACAGGTTTTCAGATTGGAAATATGTCTATTTCTTTGATTTCTATTGTCATGGGAATAGTTGTTTTCTTTGTTTGTTTGTTCATTATTCGTCTATTTATTTGTTGGCTAGACGGCACAGTAATGGAGCGCGGAGAATTCGATCTGGGTGTGCGTAATTCTATCAAAACGGTCATAAGCTATGGGGGTATCGCTTTGTCGGTCTTGTTAGGAGTGTCAACAGCAGGTTTTAATCTTAGTAGTTTGGCGCTCGTTGCTGGAGGGCTTTCACTTGGTATCGGTTTTGGTTTGCAAAATATTGTCCAAAATTTTGTATCTGGGCTTATTATTTTAATCGGGCGGCCATTTAAATTAGGTGATTATGTAGAATCAGGATCAGTGCGTGGTATTGTCAAACGTATTAGTGTGCGTGCAACTGAACTTGAGACATTTCAGCGCCAGACAATCATTATTCCTAACTCAAATCTCATCAATAACAACGTAAATAATTGGACGCGTCGTAGCAAAATGGGGCGAATTGATATACCTTTGACTGTTGCAACTAATGTTGATCCAGAATACGTCGTTCAAATATTGCTAGAGATTGCTTCTGCGACGGAAGGGGTTTTGAAAAACCCTGCACCGCAGGTGAATTTTACTGGATTTGATAAACAAAACTTTTCGTTTACCTTGGCTATTTACGTACCTAATATCACCTCTACTTCTAAGGTAAATAATGCTCTTCGCTTTATGCTTTATAAACGTTTTTTTGAAGAAGGGATTTTAGAGTGCTAAAGTATTTTTATATTTTTATTACGGTGACACTGTTCAGTGTTTTTTCTATGAAAGTTTTTGCAGCAACTGTAAAAAATAATGGTTTAACAATACAGTTGCTTATTATTGCTGAAGGAAGTGCACGTTCAAGTATTTCACTAGATACTGGCCAAATGATTACCGTGTGTACAAAGGGCTGTTTTATTACTTTTTCCAATAAGGATAATTACGCAATAAAAGCAGACGATACTATAGAGATAGATGAAAGTAGAGTATTTTTTAAGTAAAATAGTTTGTGATTCTTTTATTATAAGGCGCTTGTTGGAAGGGTTTTATAGTAAAGCTTTCTGATCTATTTGGTTATAGAATTGATGATATATTTGTAAAAATTTTGGTGCTTTTTCATACAAAAGATTGGGCAATCTTCAAGAAGATCAGAGAGAAAATAAGAAGAGGGCTGATACGCATTTATTATGCTTAATTCAGATATGTAAAATCAGTTGCTTAGAAAAGCTATATAGATCTTAAATTTCATTAACTACAAAAGATGTTCAAACTGTAGAACTTAAAATTGCTTTTAAAAAGTGTTTAGGGCAATTGCATCCAGTTCATAGTGGCAGCCCTAACTGTTTAGTGAAGCATTATTAGTAAATTGCCAAAAAAGCATGATAAAAAATGCTTTAACAGGACTCTTTATTTACAATTTTATAATTACTGTACAGCTTGATAACGCTATAATTCTTTATATAAGATGATTTAAAGTGATTTTTTATCACTTCCAATAAAACTGGAATAGAAAAATATTTTATATAATTAATGGTGCGGACGGCGGGCGAAGTATACTTTAGCAAGTAGAATCCAATCACATAAAATAGTGCAAAGACGTGTTGCTATATATAGCTTTTTATGATGCAGTAAGAAAATTAATGATTAAATAAAAAATCTAATATCAAAAAATAAAGGTGGACTTAAAGGTGGTCTAGAAAGGAGAGTTAAGTGAGGGCGATTCATAGGTTATCAGCATCCTTTGTAAAGACATCTCCTCAGGGCAAGCATTGTGACGGAGCAGGTTTGTGGTTGAATGTTCGAAAAGACAATACACGCGCTTGGTTTTTTCGTTATACATACCGCAATAAACGCCGTGAAATGGGGCTTGGTTCTGTTACAAAAATTTCTTTAAAAGAAGCACGTGAGCTTGCTAAACATTATAGCGATATTCTTAAAGATGGCAATGATCCTATTGTGTTTCGAGAACAAAGCATTTTAAGGCAGCAAAGTAATGTTTTTCAAGAAATTGCTCAAGCAGCTTTTGAGAGTAAAAAAGCTGAGTTAAAAAATGAAGGTAAAAATGGTCGTTGGTTTTCTCCACTAGAGTTACACGTTATTCCACATATAGGTAATCTTCCTATAGAAAAATTAACAGCGAATATTATTCGCAATGTTCTTGCTCCACTTTGGCATAAAAAGGGAGATACAGCGCAAAAAGCACTTAATCGTATCAATATTTGCTTAAAATATGCCGCTGCTCTTGGCTTGGATGTTGATTTACAGGCCTGTATGAAAGCACGCGCTCTTTTAGGAAAGTCACGCGCTATATCAACAAATATTCCTGCTATGCCATGGCGGGAAGTTCCGGCTTTTTATCAAAACTTAAATGATGATCTCCTTTCAAATTTAGCACTGAAATTATTGATTTTGACTGGAGTACGGTCGTATCCCTCGCGATATTTGCGTCTTGAGCAAATTGATAAAAATATATGGACGATACCAAAAGAAAATATGAAGGGTATTGTGGGAAAAGTTTCAGACTTTCGTGTACCGCTAAGTGGTGAAGCTTTAAGAGTCATTGAAAAAGCTCTCCTCTTTGAAAAAAATGGTTTTCTATTTTCTGGTCTTAAAGGCACTCCGATTTCTGATGTGAGCATGTCAAAGTATATGGCATCTTGTGGCTTAAAGTATCGCCCTCATGGTTTTCGTTCAAGTTTGCGAGACTGGATAGCAGAAACAACATCAACACCATTTGAGATTGCCGAAACTGTTCTTGCTCATTCAGTTGGTAGTTCAGTGACAAAAGCTTACATGCGAACAGATTTTTTAGAACAACGACATGATCTCTTAGAACAGTGGGCTACATTTGTAACAAGGACGACTTGACAAAATCACGGAAGTATTTATATATGCAAATCAGGTGCTTCAAAAACACCTTAAAACATGTAGCGGATTGGTTGCCGAAATAATCAGTCTTCCGTGTACTTTAAAGACTTTGACTCACTATATGCATATAGCGTATAGTGACCTCGTCGGGTGTAGTTATGCTATACAATACCCTCATGGGGAAAGCATAACGACGGACTACATGCCGTGTTTTTGAGCGCCCGGCGCCCATTAGGGTGTCAATCAAAAACGCTAATTACATGTAGGTGGAAAAAATATGAACACTCTCATAACAATATCAAAACAAACTGTTGGGCAGGAAACTGTTCAGACAGTCAATGCACGCGACTTACATGCTTTTTTGGAAGTAGGTAAGAAGTTTGCGGATTGGATTACAAACCGCATTAATCAATATGAATTTGAAGAAAGAAAAGACTATATTGTAACGCTTCCCAAAATTGGGAAACATAAAAATGTGGTATTAAAAGAATATCATCTCACCTTAGACATGGCGAAAGAGCTATCCATGGTTGAACGTAATGAAAAAGGTAAGCAAGCCCGTCGATATTTTATTGATTGTGAGAAAAAATTATACAGTCAATCTATTGTTGATGATACGCGATTTGATTTACCAAGCTATTGGGAGGGTATGAATCCTGGTGAAAAGGCTTGGTATCTTTTAGGTCCCATTCAGGTGCGTCTTGTTGACGCCTTTAGAGTAGATGAAGAAAACAGAAAATATAAAGCTCTCATTGAAGAAGCGAGACGTGTTTTAGAAAGTCCTGTTGCAAAGGCTGCTTAATTAAAAGAAATATAACCATACCTTTCCCCTGTAAAATGGGGAGAGGTTCAGTTTTATATTGTATGTTTAACAAGTTACTTAGGTTTATTAACAGGCTTCCACTCACATAACTGTTTACCGTGCTCATTATGCTTTAAAATGTCTCGTGCTAAGTTTGGACTGATTGTATTGAGATCTTGTTTATCCAAATAAATAGGCAACCATCCCAGACAAGAGGAAGGGTATTTATTTGTCGCGCACCCAGTTAGAGAGAGCAGCACGTATATCATCATCACATTTTTTATTAATTTCATTTTCTATTTCTAACCTTGTTGTAGCTGCCTTTAAAGATTCCTCAGTTTGTTTGTGCTTTTCAACTTTCTTTCCAAGACGAAAGGCCTTTGCTAAAGCTATAAAGAAAGCGATGGATGTTGTTATTGCAATCACCAAATATTTTTTCACTCACGGCTCTCCTTTTTGCTTAAACTAACTTCCTAGATAGCTCTGCCTTTCTTGTAAGCGTTTAGATAAGCTTTTTTGACGCGACCTGATATAAGTATAACAACCAATCCACCCAAAATAGCACCCATCCACCAATGATCCGAGATTGCTTTACCAATATGAACAAGTGGTTCGACAAGAGCACTCATTTTTCCTATTGAGAGTTTGAGATTATCAAATACTCCCATTTGTTCTGCTCCCATGAGAGTTGAACCGGCAACAACAGCCTTACCTACCATTTGGGTTTTATCTGCATCTTTAATAATATTTGCCCCATTCTTTCTTAAGTCGGCCATGCTTACACCAGAGCGGCGGGGACTAATCATTGGCGTGGCTACATCAAGCGCTTCTTGAGTTTTGGTGCCAACAACACCATCAACTTCTAAATTATGATCAGCTTGAAATGAAAAGATTGCACTGCGTGTATTGGGTCCATAATCACTATCAATTGCAATGGGATAACCAAGATCATTAAGACGTTTCTGCAGGGCTTCAACACGGTAACCTTTGCACCCTAGTCGTAAACCAGTGGCACGAATAGGATTACTGACTGCTGCTGTTTTTTTTGTGAGGGCACAATAAGCACTACGCATGCGTCGGCCATATTCTTTGACCATACCACTTCCATTGTAAACACGTGCAATGGCGTCAAAATCCTTGTCTCGTAAACTTGAAGCAAGGCCACGGACTTTGAAAAAAGAAAACATCGCTCTTATTTGTTCGTCTTCACATGAACACATGCTGGTGACAAAATCTTGAACACTATTCCAACCAAGGATACCATAGTTATTTCCCATAATTTGACCAGCACCATAAGAAGCAGATTTTAAGGCAGCTTCTTCATCAATGGTTATAGCTGCAATGAGTAACTTTAAAGCTTGAGTGTTGGTTTTTTGTTCTTTATATCCCCCGTCTTTAGGGCTGATCCACTCCTGTCTCGCAAGATCTTCTGTAATAGCTTGTTTACGCTTATGAGGGGGTAAATTCTTATAAAACTGATGTTTTTCAAAAAGTACTTTTACACGCCCTTCATCATCAAAACCTTTACCATTTGACTCAACAGAAATAATGGCAGAAACTACAGCTTCTTCACACCCGATCTCTTGTGCTAAGGATTTAATCAAACCTTGGGTACGCGCTTTACAGTCACCATTGAGTAATTTCTCTATAATATCTGTCATATATCTTCCTTATCCATGTGAATAACACCTTCACCTTCATCAGAAGCATGAGGCGGGGCGTTATCATCTATTGTGTCATCTTTATCGGGTGTAGTGTTTGTGACGTTTTGCGCTGTATTCTCTTGCGCTTCATCAAATAGCTCACACTCTATGCTTGTTGTATAACCGCCTTGTGTATCCAACCGATGTTTGACACTTTTAATGCGCCATTGCTCGGGGATGTAAGGACGGAAAGGTGGTGTTTGAATAAGCTTCATTTCAGATTGAATGAACGGATCTCCGCCCATATCACACGAAAAGGTAGCTTTACCACGTGATGATTTATTACGATAAGCGGCAATAGCAGCAACAGCTTCTGATTGATTGTGGTAAGTATATTTTAATTCATGAAAAGGTGCCTGACCGGTTTTGACCTCTTTCTTTTCACCACTGCGTAAATCATGATAGGTTGCTATCACACCTCCTTTTTTTTCGTCCTCTTGCTTTTCAACTTTGTCTTGCTTTTTAAGTGTTTTTAATGAACGCAAAGGTGATTCATCCATATGAATAACACCTTCATCATACTCTTCAATATCTTCTGGGTTTTGTGCTGCTGATGCTGCTTTTTGATCATCTCCTTCACCTGGTGTTAAGCCCTGTGCTTCACCTGTTTCATCACGTGCACTGTATTTAAAATCCCAAGAGCTACACATTCTTTCATGAATAGCGACCACAGGTAGCATCTCTCCAGTAGTAGCCTTGCCTTCACCACGTTTGGCCAGAACAAGTCTGCTATCCATAGGTTTTGCTACAGCGTCATATTCTGCAGCAAGACGTGCTGTAAAAGCCATGTCGCTTTCACCCGTCTGATCAATGTGACGCACGACAATCTTTGCAAGAGAAGGATCAACCTCGGGAATGTAGCCATTGCGCGTTGCTATTTCTTGAATAATCTTGCCCAATGTTGTCTGATGATAAGACTGGCTTTTGGGAGTTCGGTAAGACGTATTCATAGAAGCCGCGCGTCCTGTCACACTTAAACTTTGGGGTGGACTGCTGACAGATATTTCATCAATCAGGTAGGTTCCCATGTCACGCGCTTTACCATCTTCATAGCCAAGCGTTATAGAAAGAACTGTGCCAATTAAAGGGATCTCTAAAAAACCATTATCACTGATGCGAGCACGGTCATCAAGCTCTATGGTGATCCGGTCACTTTTGTCTTCTGCTTCATCGGTTATTTCAATGGATAACACATAATCCATTAAAGCTTTTGTGACATCCTCACCATTAGACATCACCCTACAGAAAGGTTTCATTATTTGCTGCCCCAGAGCCTAATGACAGGTGTTGCTTGAGGATAGGGTAGGGAAGGCAAAACAATTGTAACCCCCGCTTTTAAAATTGGTCCAAGATTTGCAAGTCCATCATTAACTGTATAAACACGCTCAACAGCTAGTGCTTGCTGACCCTTTGGATAGTGTTTCCAGCAAATGGCATCAACCATATCCCCATCTTTGGTAACGTAAATATCACTCACCAAATGCCTCCATCTTCCCCATATTCTTTCAGTTGTAATGTGAATTCTTGCTTGCGTGGATCACCGTTTTTATGAAGAAAGCTCTGTTTTTCATCTACGGAAAGAATAACAAATTTGCCGAAAATTTTGCCTTTTCCACTGATCAGCAAATGTGGACCTCTATGAGCCATACCCCGCAGTCTATCCAACTGACCGTAACTACCCTTGAAATTCGGATAAATCACGCCTGATAAAGAATATTCGGCATTAGCAATGGCCGGCAACTGAAACGCTGCTTTACTGCCCAGACGTCCTTGTTCTACCCAGGGAACATCATAAGTCATCTCAAGTTCTTGATAGGCTGCTGTATTAACGGAAAAAATAAAATCCCCCAATGCTAACATCATGACGCTTAATCCGATAAACTTGAGTTAATTGCTAAACGTTGCTGTCTAGCTTGATCTGCAAGAGCTTTTTTAATAGCAGCACTAATATCCTGCGGTGAACCGCTGCCCCCACTGATATTTAAACCGCTAATCGTAATAGATGCATCAATATTAGTGGGCTTATTATTATGTTCCTTATATGGCATAATCGGTTCAGGCGCTTGAAATACCACTACGGAAGGTTGTTTGCCTCCATCGTTAACATATTCTCCATTTCTGTAATCACGTTGCTCAGGAGGGATGTTTGGAACAACAGTTGAATGAATAATCTTTTGTGCGTATGTTGTTGTCTCTTGTGTGAAATTCTTTAAACTCTCGGTCGTGCTTTTGCTTACTGTAACGTTGAAGCCTAACTTTTCTTTGACAAAATCAGGCATCCAACCCATTAATTTTTGCACCGCACCAGAAAGCCATTGTGCCATAGCATTCCATTTACTTTTAATGCCATCCCACAGGCCCATAATCAGATTGGAACCGGCTTCAGATAAATTGAGATTAGAAAACCAATCAAAAAATTGATTAATTGTTTCCCCAAGAGAGTCCCATAACCGCCCACAGGAGGCCATAACCTCATCCCAATTTTCATAAAGCCAAACAGCTGTTGCAACAAGCTTCTTAATGCCATTAATGACATAACCGATAAGCGTATACTTCATGATGAAATCACCCAGTTTAACAAAGGCATCGCAAATCTTATTGAGTGCTATAGTAAGCACTTTCTTGATGTTATCCCAATAGACATAAAGTGCGACTCCTGCTGCAATAAGCCCTATAATAGCTGCTGCAATCCACCCAACAGGTGTGGTCATAATTGCCGCACCAAATGTAAAAAAGGCTGTAGTAAGTGTGTAAATCGCTGTTATAAGTGGCCCCATAATAAGGGTAACAATAGTTGTACCAAATGTAACAAACGCTGCACCAACCACAGCAAGTGCTGAAACCAGTGGCCCCACAATGAAGGCCACAAGGGCTGCAAGACCTATTTTAAAAAGAGTTATTTCACCAGTGAGTGGTTCTAACCATTTAAACCAGCCTTTAATACTTTCTGTAACATTTGTGATATTTTGCCTTAATTCAGAAGTAGGATCACATAAATCCCGTATAGCTTTCTTTAAGGTTTTCGCCCAATTTGCGACAGTTGTTTGAATGAGATCACGATTTTCATCAATCAGCTTTGAAAAGGCATCAATCATATCATTGATTACCGGCATGAACCGTGCCCCAATAAAAGTGGCAACACCGCCCAGTTTTTTCTTAAAGGCCCCGAGCTTATCACTTAAATCTGCAGCATAGTGAGCAACATCAGCCCCCATAAGCCAACCGCTCTTTTTTGCCTTTTCAAATAACTCCTTGATGGGCTCCATACCTTGCGAGAGCATGGCAGCCATTTCTTTACCATCACCACCAAAAAGCAAGGCAGCAATATGTTGTCTTTGTGCTTGATTGTCTATCTTACTCATCTTGTCAGTTATTTCTTCTAACAGGTCTGAGTTTGATTTAAGCTTTCCAGAGGCATCTTTTACAGACATGCCAAGCGCTTGGAACCCCATAATTCCCCTTTTTTGTCCAGCTAAAGCTTGTGCTGAACGCCTGTTTAAAACAGCCAGGGATTGTTGGAATTTCTCGGCAGAATAACCTGAATTATCCGCTGCATCACCCCATAACTGAAGATCTTTAACGCTCATACCTAAATGGCGTGATGCGTGGTGAAGACTATCCCCCATATGCATGGTTTTCATAGTCACTGCAGTCAAGCTTGCAGCAAGACCACCACCAGCAAGGCCCAATGCTCCTGATAACATAGAAACACGTTTGGTTACTGTACCAAGAGCATTGCTGACCCCTTTTAAGCTTGCTGTCATTTTGCGTGTTGCAGCCATAAGACGAGGAACTCTTAATTTATTTGATAAGTCCGTCAAACGTTTTTGAATACGTTTAATCGGTGCGGTTATCTTGTCTTCAAGGGTCAATCGCACCTTAGCATCTGCAACTGTTTTACTCATTTTTTCTTATACCTTTCCGCGGCTTCATTGCGCCAAAACCAGAGCTCTTGAGGTTCCATTTCCATCATCTCTGATGGGGGCCAATGAAACACGACAGCAATGTCGGCCATGAGTTTAGCGGCTGTTTCCCAGGTTAGATACCCAGCCGCTTCATAAAACCCTCCAATATTTTTCCGATCTTTATCATATCAATCATAGCAAGTTCACTAATAGCCTCTTCAGGCCACTCAGAAAGACGTGAAATCAGAATTACCGTTTGCTCAACACCTTCTGTTTTTTCAATAGCTTGAGCGTCTTTTACCTTTGGAGGGCGTAAGGTGATTTCAGTGCGCTCTTTTCCTTCAACTTTAATGGGCGAAAGCAATTTATAAGTAATATTTTGTTTTATAGTCATTTTACATTCCTAAAAGTTCTCTATGTTTTGCTAATTGATCAACGCCATTGAATCTTCTCACCATGTTGTAGATATCAATCTCAACGATTTCCTTGTCATTTTGAACATATTTGAAATAATGCAATGTATAATTGATTGTTGTGGTAGACTTAGCACCAGGCTGCCATTGGCCAGGTTCATAGCTCTTGCAAAATCCACGCATGGAGATTACAATTCCTTCTTCTGCTGCACCTTGTGCTTGAATTGCACCACGCAGAGAAATATCAATATTGGGTTTACCCAAAAGACCTAGAAGTTCGTCAGAACAATCTGCAACAGTCATAGAAAGTGTGAGCTCTTCCATTCCCATTTCGATTCCAACGGGAGCATCCATGCCACCTGCACGGAAACTTTCAACGACGAAATTTAAGCTTGGTAAAGTAACACTGTCACATTTTTCTCTATAGGGAATCCCATCAACATAAATGTTAAAATGCTTCAAAGCTCTTGGTATTCTTGGTGCAATCATTAAAGGATCTCCTCTATGTAATCATTAACAATACGCGAACGGAACGTAATACGTTCTGCTGGCGTGGTTGGTTGGAATTCGACATTGAAATAGACTTTTCCGCTTTCAATGGCGCTTGGTGTATTAAGTTCTGGGTCGGGATAACAACGCCCTTCAATAATGGCGCCTTGTGTTTTCAAGTCACGCAAATAAGCATTAACGCTTTCACTCACATCACTCATGTAAGTCTTTGTGATATTTCGATCGACTGCCCACATATGCCCATGCAAAATGGCATCATTGATCATATCTGCAGTTCTCACCACGGATATAAAAGCAAACTTTGGATCTGATGAAAGTGTGCGATTTCCCCATAAGCGATAGCCATTCTCACGAATGATTGTTGTGATATGTTTCTCGTTGAGCAAATTAGCACGACTAGAACTGTCACCAATGGCAAAATCAATGGGCCGCGTTATGCCACTAATGCTATTGATCACTTTGTTTGAAGGGGAATGCCAAAAACCGTGAGTGAAATCTGTTTTAGCAATAATACCGGCAACTACTGAACTTGCTGGTTCTTGTGAAATTCTTCCTTTACGCAAAACGCTTACAAATGGGTCAGCTATGATGGCACGTTTGGAATCAAAATCTCTTCGCATTTTAATAACTTCTTCATCCGTTGTGTTTGGTCCATCAATCACCACAATAGCACGCAAACGCTCGGCAATGCCAATCAGCTCTGCTGCTACAGGATTAGACATTTGTTTGATTTTGGCTGTAGCTGTGGCACCTTCTCCATCACCTTCAATGGTGACACGAGGCGCTTTTTCATAACCATTTCCACTCTTTTTAATCCAAATAGCATATATTCCTCCGTCATTAACACTAACACTGGCTATTGCTTTAGCGTTGCCTTCTATTGTAACAGTAGCTTGTGTGTAACCTCTGCCTCTGTTTGTGACTTGTATCCGATCCACACCATTAGGGCGTTTATGAGTAAAACCAGGAGCAATCAAAATGCGTGGCGTTTGCCCAACAATAGATTGTGCACCTATTAAAGCATGGACACCTTCATAAGAGCCATCTGCATTGACGCCACCTAAAACATTCGCCAATGTTTCGTTTTCATCTTTACCTTCTTCTACCCGCACCACAACAACAATGGCGCCTACTTGCTTAAAAATCAGATCAAGGGCATTAGGCAGTGTGCCTTCACCTCTGTTGTATCTATCAAGTTTAGCTGCCTTGGAACGAGATCCCGATATCAAAACCGGTGTATTAAGAGGAAAGACGTCCTGATCTGCATTGGGTGCTGTGCCTACAATGCCTATAACTGCCGATTGAACTGGCGTAATAGGACGTGTGCCGTCGTCATTCTCAATGACTTCAACACCATGTAAAAAATTTGATTCCATTCTTGGTGCTCCTTTAAATGATTGGCTGATAAAAAATAAAGGCCAAATAAATCCTATTTGGCCTTGGAGAAATTGCTAAAAGATCTTGACTTAGTCCCAAAATGGTACTAATCTGAATAAAAAGTCAGGATATCCTTATGAAGATTATTAAAGTTTCCACACTTCAAACTTTTTGGATGCAACATCCTGATGCTGAGCAACCTTTAAAAGCATGGGTAGATGAAGCAAAAAATGCGCAGTGGCGTTCTCCTCATGATATTAAAGAGAAATATAAAAGTGCGAGCATACTAAAAAATAATCGTGTTGTTTTTAATATTAAAGGCAATGACTATCGCTTAATTGTATCAATTTTTTATCCAGCAGGTTGGCTTTATATAAAGTTCATAGGAACGCATAAACAATACAATGCTATTGATGCCAATACTGTAGAATTAAAGGAGTTTTAGCAATGAATATCAAACCCATTCGCACTGAAGAAGATTATCAAAAAGCATTAGAAATTGTATCTACAATGTTTGACAATCAACCTGAAATGAATACTCCAGAATTTGATAAAATGGAGATCCTTGTTTTGTTAATTGAAGCTTATGAAGCGGAACATTTTCCTGTTTCTCCTCCTCATCCAATTGAAGCAATTAAATTTAGAATGGAGCAAATGAATTTGAGTGCTAAAGATTTAGTTCCTGCAATTGGCCGTTTAAATCGTGTTTATGAAATATTAAACGGCAAAAGAAAATTAACTCTGCGTATGATTAAAAATTTGCACCAACAATTTAATATTCCTCTTGAAAGCCTTATAGCTTAGATGATTATCCTTTCATACAATTTATTTCACAGACTCTACCGATGGCTCTGTAACGCCTCCCTCCTCAACAGGAGGATAAAATTGTCCGTCTTTATAAGTCCAACCAATTTGGGCTTCATTTGAAGCAATGGCCTCACCTTCAAACGGGTAAACATAATCCTCTGGTGCAACAATAATGTTGGTTACCACACCATTTTCAACAACTGCGTATTGCATAAAAACTCCTTTGTAAAAATCTTTAAAGCATTAATTAATTCTTCCATAGTCTTATGAGGACAGCGCCATCAGCTCCCTCGTTTTTAGTGAAACCAGTTCTGTTGGCACCCACACCCCCGCGGCCAAATTCACGACATGGATTGCCTGCATTACCACCAAAGCCACTTACCATTTGAGAGTGTCCATTCCCTCCGCCGTAACCATCATAACCTTTAACGAGGCCGGGCTGTTCACTAGTTACCAAACCAAAGTTTCCTCCTCTACTTCCATAACCACCAATTCCTGCCTTCTTTTCAAGACCTGCCCAGCCACCACAGCCCCCTGCAACGGCAATAAAATTATTGCCTATAATTGTGTGTCCTCCAGAATTGCCACCAATTCCTCCACTACCAATAACGATATCGTGATGTCCATTCAAACTTGACTTATAGCCATACCATACTACGCAACCACTACCACCGCCACCACCGGCCGGATGAATATCATTCTGTACTCCCCCACCACCGCCACCGCCGCCCCATGCTTGGATTTCAACTTTAGTTTTATCAGTTACCCAATATGGCCACTGGATTCTCATACTTTGAGTGATAAGTAACTCGGCATCAGAATTCTTAGAGTAATCCGTGCTCTCATCAGGTAAAGACTGTTTCAGTTTTTCGATTTCTTTTGACATAGCTTCATCCAATTGCGTTTTGGTATAAACGGGTTTGCCATCAACCTTGAGGGGTCCTTTGAGCAAGCTTTCAGTTGCATTTAAATTAGTCACCACTTTATCATTTTGTTTCAAAGTTAAAGAAGAGGTGTCCGTTAATTCAATACCTTCTTCAATGTTGATTTTTCCTTTGAAAACATTCGTATCTTCCCACTTATTTTCACCCGACAAACGCCCGTAATCTTTCAGATCTACATTGATGCGTTCTAAATGGTCCTTAAGTCCTGTAATATCTTCAACTTCATGTTGGTGCGGGTGGAAGAGTAATGCCGGATCACCAAAAGCAAAGCGATCCTCACCTGATTTATATAAAACATGATTTTCAGATGCATCCTTAGCACCTTTAACATCAGTTAAATCAACTAAAGCAAAGGTCTTATCTGCTGCCATCTTGCCACTTAGTGCATCTTCAAATTCTGACACATGGTCTATGGCATGAGTGTGCTGTAAAGGCGCCTTGCTATCCGTCTTTTCATCAAGATCAGAAACCGCCTGATCAATTATTATCAAATCTTCACGTGTAATAGGAAATTCAGTACTAATAAAACGGCCTTCTAAAGGTAACTCCATTGTTAACTTCTTTGTTTTTGCCATTATATTACTCCTGTCAAACTTAAATGCTAAAAGCTTTATAATTTCAGATTTATCTATTCTTTTTCATATGGTTTTTTCCATATTCTTATAAGGACAGCACCATTAGCTCCAGGACCACTAGGATTATTTTGATAATGAGATCCAGCACCACCACCACCAAAACCGCGACCTGGTTTACCTGAAATATACTTTCCCCTGCCAGTCCCTCCACAGCCTCCCCTTGATGTATCCCCTCCAGCATCACCAGCATCACCACTTAAATTTCTAGTGGAGCTTTTTGTTCCAGGACTACCATTGCCTCCTTTGGCAATACCCGGACGCCCGTCTGTTGACTGAGTAACAGTTTTCCCAGCTCCACCATCAACACTTTGTCCTGACCCCACGTCAGTGGCTCCCCAGCCGCCTTTACCGCCTCCGGCTACGATAAGATCCTGTCCGACAGTTGTTTTCCCTCCAGGATTGCCTGTTTCATTTTTATTTTGTACAGAAGATCCCCCTTTACCAATGACAAAACTTTCATGTCCATTTAAATGTTTTTTAGGGCCATACCATACTGAGCAGCCACCGCCACCGCCGCCACCACCGAAATATGTCGTATTAGCACCGCCACCAGAACCGCCACCGCCCCACGCTTGGATCTCAACCATGGCTTCATCGGTTATCCAATCTGGCCACACAATCCTCCCACTTTGCGTGTAGACTAATTCTGCATCAGCAAGCTCTGGCCAATCAATGAGCTTATCAATTAAACTTGTGTTTTTATTAGGTAAAGACTCTTTCAGCTTTTCGATTGCTTCCGATATGGCTTTATCGGCTTGCGGTTTGGTATAAACGAGTTTACCATCAACTTTAAGGGGACCTTTAAGCAAGCTTTCAGTTGCATTTAAATTCGTCACTATTTTATCATTTTGTTTCAAAGTTAAAGAAGAGGTTTCAGTTAATTCAATACCCTTTTCAATATTGACTTTTCCTTTGAAAGCATTCGTATCTTCCCACTCATTTTTACCTGACAAGCGCCCATAATTTTTCAAATCTACATTGATGCTTTCTAAATGCTCCTCAAGACCTACAATATCTTCAATCGTATGCTGATGTTCGCCTAAGAGTGAGAGAGCAGAGCCAAATGCAAAGCGATCCTTACCTGATTTATATAAAACATGATTTTCAGTTGCATCCTTAGCACCTTTAACATCAGTTAAATCAACCAAAGCAAAGGTTTTATCTGCTGCCATCTTGCCACTTAGTGCATCTTCAAGCTCGCTTACTTCACTTATCACATGAGTGTGCTGTAAAGACGCCTTACTATCTGCTTTTTCATCAAGATCAGAAACTGCTTGGTCAATGATTGTCAGGTTTTCACGTAAAATAGGAAACTCAGCACTGATAAAGCGACCTTCTAATGGTAATTCCATTCCTAATTTCTTTGTTTTTGCCATGATATTATCCTTGTTACATAATTCCTGCACCAAAATCACTTGCCATAGAACGTGCCGCAGGACCGCCAGTTAATGTGAGTTTCAAACGTGCTTGCCCAGCTTTCTTATCTTCACTTACAAATTTACGTTCCGTCCAAAGTGGCTCTGCGAGTTGTTCTGTTTCCTCTAATTTTAAGGAAGTAAAATCACCATCATCCAGTTGCAGCTCCATTTTGAAAGTTGAACCGCCTGGTAAAAAAGTTTTAATATAGCTGGTTAGTCTCGACTTTTCTCCAAAGGAAAAAGCACGTGTGACGTAAGTTGCTTCCTTTTTTATCTTACCCGCAATCAATTCAATGGGAGCAAACAACACTGGCGATAGCTTCTCGGTCCCTTTTAAAATGGCTCGTAACTGGACTTTTTCATTGATGTATTCCGTTAAACTAAGTAATTGGAACGGTAAGAGTTGATAAATTGTACCGTTGTTGCGTTCAATTTCAAAGATGACAGAACATTCACTGGAGGGCAGTTCAATGGCTGCACGTACCTGTAAATCAGAACATTCTTTCAAATCGAACTCACCCAAATCGACAGTTTTTTCTGTTTGTGTATAACGAGCGGCCAGCACACGAAATGCTAAGGCCTCATCTTGGTGAGCTGTCCATGTTTGCGCATTCACAGAAGAAAAACGAGGCCCTGTGATATAAGGATGACTGGAGACATATCTTTGATTTTTTGCATCAAAATCTCCAAGTTTTGCTAATGAGACAGAATGATCGCCATCATCTGTTTTAATAACAAAAGCTGTTAAGCGATCATTTTGTACTGTCAATGGGACACTATAGCGTGCTGCAGCCCATCCCGTTTCAGCCTCTTTCATCGAATAGAAAGCTTGTGCTTGAATGTCAGCTGTAGGATAGCCATTGTCCGTTGTAACGAGATCTACCATCAAATCATTGGAACGATTGCCAATCTTGCAAATATGAAAATCAATACCTGTTATTTGCCGTGTTTCATCAGGTGTAAAGACTTGTGCTTGCGGATCAGATTTTTTCCATACACGCACTGTTGTTACACGCCGCATAACCTGCACATCAATCACACCTTGACCCGTAAACAGCCCCGTAGCCGTTGTTTTTCCTTTACCAACAGCAATAACGTTCTTTGTTCCTGCTGTGATGTCTTTAGGAATTTTAAACTTCCCTTCAATAATGCCTTGAGAATTGGCAGTAAGTGTCTCCTTTGGTAAAACACTAACGCCATCAAATGTCAGACTTTCTAAAACCTCTCCTTTACCAAAGCCTTCAATCTTAAAGTTGAGATCAATTTGTCTTAAGAAATCAATTTGCTCTTGACGTGTACTGACTAATTCATCTTTCGTTTCTGTTGTACGCCCACCGCCAGGACGACGGCCCATAGACAGTTCATTGGTTACACCTGAAAGCCAATCTGTGCGTTGAACACGCCAGAAGTCCGTTGCAGGGGTGAGGGCAAGTGTGCCTGGCAATGGGTCAAAGTTCTGATAAGGATTGATTTTTTCGCAAGCAGTCATCAACTCTTGCGCAATGATCACTTCATTCTCCCAATCAAGGGTGACAGACTCATTTAAGGTAGCGTAGTAAAATGTAGGCTCAATCGCAAGGCGTAATAAGCCATGACCTATTGCACCTGTTTGTTCGATTCCTTCATCGCGAAGGCTGTCATCAAGAAAAGGATCGGCAATCATCCCTTTTTTAGAGACAGGTTCTTTTGAATCAACATTACTCTTAATCTTTTCAAGCTGTAATAACCGGTCAAGATCAAGAACACGGTTAAAATAGCGCCACATTTCAGCATAAGGGGCAACACGTGTGCCATTATTGTCGACACGTGGATAATCAAGCCAATTATTTGTGATCGTTGCAAGTGATAATATATCATCAGGAACACTAGGTGCTATAGGATTGTCTGCTGAAATCCCTTGAATATAAACCACATCACCTTGAGAATTTAAGCCTATGCGGTCAATACGGGGGAGTTTATAGGTGTAACTGACAATGATATCTCCACCTTCAGCACCATCTGAGACAGTAATTTCCCGCGCTGTGATCTTATCGGCATCCACCTTGGTACGATAATGATAGGTGACCTCATAAGTGCTGCCTGTTTTAGGTTCATCACCAAGTAAAGACCAGTCAATCGTATCACCAGTCTTTTTAAAGTCTACACCTTCTTTAAATTCCTTATCCCCTTGAACGACTTTTATAAAACTCACAACACTTTTATCAGGAACACCATCACGCCCTGAGGCTACCGCACCGCGGGTGACATTGGTAGTCTTTTCTTTTGTGAGCAAAATAGAGTGAACAGCTGCGATGGGAAAATAATAGGTTTCAAACGTAAAGCTTGTCTTCTCCGATTTAGTTGCCTTGGCTTTCTTGGATGTAAAGAGATGTGTTTCACTTGGCACTATACCTTCACAGTAGTCTTCTGGCTCTTCATGCCTTAAAGCAGCAAGGCGTTTATGTTTAAAGCCATTAATATTGGCTTCACCTTCTTCTATACTAAATATTTGTTTGCCGTCATTTTGTCCTAAGGCTGTCACCCGACAACCATTGACAATATAATGCCCATGAGCACGGTCATAAGTTGCAATAGCTTGCAAAGCAGGTTCTAACAATGAAGGGGGCTTTTGATCAATCAAAGTACCATCTTGTAAGATATAGACAGGGAAGAAAACACCTTCTTGCTTGTCATTTTCCAAAGCCCATACAAGCTTTGCTGTTTCCCTTGCTGCTCCTGGTTCACCTTCTGCCAATGTACCTGGAATTTGACCTAATAATTGTGGATCATCTTCATGGGTTATCCATTGTTTTTGAAGCTTTACACCAATCTCCACACGTCCAAGCATGGGAATATTGTTTAAAATGGCTTCTGATACAGGGAAGATATCACCTGCAATAAAAATCTTTCCCTCTGTCAAAGTAACTTTTTTGTTTTCTTGATCAACAAAAGCATCCGCACGCTCAATACGGTCACCTTCTTTGGCCACAAGTCTTCCTAAACGGTCATGACGGCCGCGAATAATGGTTTGAACCTCATTGAGTTCTGCACTTTGAATAAAAGGGCGCTCTCCATAGAATACAACACTTTGTTGCTCGTCTTTATCTACAGATCGGTCAATTGCAAACGGTAAACCGCTTTCATGCTCCATATTAAAACCTCAATAAAATTTTGAATTGTTCACGAATATCTTTACGTAAAGATAGAGAAATAGGGGTTTTAAGAATCTCCACGCCACCGATAAGCTCATCAGGTTTTAACCACAGTTTGCCAGGCGAGATGTGTTTTGCAGGGGTCGCATGAACAAAGACAGAGGCAGATGCTGCTTGTTTATCATCGACATCATGAAATTGCGTTCGCGCAGCAAGCAAAACTTTTGTACCCTTTATAAAGGGTGTAAAGTGATGACCTGAATGACTGTAAACTCCATCTGAAACTCTTGTCACTTGCTGGACAATGTTACATCTTCGATAACCAATCAGTTTATCATTGTTATCTCTTAAAGCCAGATAAAGGGTGCGATCTTTAAACCAATCCGCCATTAATATAGCGCGCCCATTTTTTTGCTCTGATACCCAAGGAAAATTTGCTTCATTCCATGGATAATCTAAACTTTTCCAACTAAACTCTTCATCCCCATCATCACCAAAATTCAATAGGTTATGTTCGCTTTTTTGGGGTAAAGTCCAAGGGAAATTTGCTCTATCCCATGGGTAATCCAAACCTTCCCAAACGAGCTCTTCTTGATCATCAATCCAATTACCAATGAGCTTTCCGTCTTCTTCAGTTAAGGTGAGGCTTATTTCTGTAGAACGCCCAAAGGAAAATACTGTGCCGCCTTCTGTCGCACACGCACCACTTTGAGAGTCAAACATACTGTCATCTAAGCGAGATATATTCCCCTCTACAATGGGAGCATCATAACCATGAACACCACGCCAAAAATCAGAGCGTAAACATTCAGAAAGCTTAACGATCCCTTCAATGGCTTTAAGTTTGTCTGTGTCAGGCAATTGATCAAAATAAAGCTGAAATGAATTCCACCATTCTCGCTCTGGCCATGCCTCTACGAAATGTGCACTAAGGTCTAACCATTCAAGCCCTTTATCAATAGCCGCTAAAGATCCACGTACCCGCTGCCATTGTGGTCCCGTTTCAAGCAAAACATAGAAGTCTGGAACATAAGATGTCAGTTCTCCAAGCCCATATTCTTCAACTAACCATGGCAAGAAGCTTGGGTCTATGATATCAAGCTTTGCACGAGAGATAAAATTGATTGAATCTTCAATACTTTTATGAAAGTCACAAGCATCGGCAAGGCGCTTTTCAAATTTTGTTGTATTTGTTGGAAGTAAGTTCCCAAGCATTACTATATACGACCTTTGAAATTGAGCGTAATTTTACCAATGGCTAAAATTTCTTCACTGGAGACGGCAATATCATGCGTAGGGGTAACAGCGATGATTTTTTGCACACCAGGGATCATCAGTTTTGAAATCCACCATGATGAACTCAATTCACGACCAAGGGCTTGCTCTTTCTTCCAAGCTGCCCGTAAATTTGCCTCCATTTGTGTTAAGATCTCTAAAGAAATTTCAGGTAAGAGCCAAACATCTGCTTCTAAATCTAAAACTGTTGTTACTGCAGCGTGAACTTCAATTGTATCATTTGTCATAATCACGCTTTTATCCGTCAGCACTTCTTTGACTCTTTGTAATAAATCCTCACTGGCTGTTCCTTGTTCATTCTTGCCAAAAATAGCCACGTGAATAGTAGGATTTCTTCCTTTTCGATAAATGATTGCATCCTTCACACGGTTATCTGCTGATAAGGCGAAATATCTGTAATAAGGCTCTGTTCCACCCCCTTTACCAGCCCGTACACGAAGCTTAATGCGTTCACGATAACTGTCATCACTTTCACCCTCCAAGCGTTCAACACCATGCCATTCCCCTAAAGCATCAAGAGCTTCCCCCTTGGCAAAGTCAAGAACGGTATTACGTGCAGCCTCATTAATACGCTGCCTTAATAAAAACTCCCTATAACTTGCAACCTCAATGATTTTAACTGCTGGATCACTTTCCAAAGGTGTGTAATTAGGCAAAAGCTGTTTTAAACTCTCAAGACAGGCAGCACGTATTTCTTCAATAGAAAGCTCTGGAATGATTTCTGGTTTTATGAAATCCTCATTCATCCTATCTGTAATCCTTCCATAGTGATTGGTTTTCCTGAAGGGACGTAAATTCCTTCAAAAGATATGGAAATTTTTCCCTCTTCAACAGAAGTTAAATTCACTTGTTTAAGCTTAAAACGAGGCTCCCATCTATCTAAAGCCTCTGCAACGGCTGCATAAATGGCCACCTTAAAGGTTTCATTGACCGGATCATCAATCAGATCAAGAACACGTGATCCGTAATCACGACGCATAACCCGTGTACCTATCCGCGTCATTAAAATATCCATGATGGACTGACGCAAGTGGTCAAGCCCGATCATGGATTTGCCTGTTTCACAATTCATTCCTATACTCAAATGGGGCCTCCTGTCATAGCACCACCAGATTTAACACCAGGGTGTTTATGGCCACTTCCGACGTTAACACTATTATGCTTTAACCCACTTGATTTAACAGACACCTCGCCACCCGCTTTGAGAGAGGTGCCACTACTTGATTTAAGGGACATATGACTGCCTGACTCAAGAGATGCGCTGCCACTTGATTTGATAGAAACATCTCCCTCTGCCTCCAGTGTCATGTTTCCATCTGCCTTTAAAGTCATATCGCTTTCTGAAATAATCTTTATGCCCTCTGGAGCGGTGATTTCTAATTCACCTCCTTCACCTTTTATGGAAACGCCATCGGAAATTGTTAAAATGAATTTGCCTTCTGACTTAATCGTCAATGAATAGGTGCTTGTTTCATCATCATATTCAACCGTTGTGCCATCAGGGTATATAGTTGTATGAATATTGCCCTTATCAGCTGCTTGATTGGCATCTGTATGAATAGAGCCAATAATCATCCCTTGCGATAAATCCCCTGATGTGGAAAGGACAATGACTTGCTCGCCCACATCACGCCCTTCATAGGAACGGGTTTTTCCTGCACGGGCCTGTGTATCTGGAATCCAATCACTCACAATATTACCGCTTTGAACACGATAGCGTGCGTTTTTATGATCAACGTGGCTAATCTTGCCTACCATAACCATATTGGCCACACGCCTTTTTAAATCTGTAATTTCGCTATCACGCCGCTCTAACATGAGGAATTTCCAGTGGTTTGATATTGATCCTCATTGTTAAGACCTGTATCGGGATCAAAGCCTACATAAGGTTCAAAAAAGGCAGCATCTTCTTCTTCAGAAGGAATATTGGTTACATAAGTGACTTCAAAGGTTAAAATAGAACCATGCAATGCTAAGGAGCCATTATCACCAAAAGCCATGGCAATGTTTTGTAAGCGACAGCTTTCAACGGTGTTGTTGAGACTGGGATTGCTATGGAAAATCGTTTCAATTTCCCAAGCTAATTGATCAACAAAACGTGCTCCATTTTTTCTTGTGTCATAGCATTCAACATCAACCGTTAAAACACGTCGTCTTGCCCCATAATCGTGCCCATCTTCTATTGTTTCGTTTTGGGTCGACACATTAACGAACGGATGCTCTTCATTAAAGAAATTAAAGTCTCGCATGTTGTAAACTTCATCGCCAGCAGATGTCTTGCCAGCTTTAATCAACTCAACAAACGTTTCTCTTAATGTATCTCGTGGATGCATCTTAGCTCCTGTTTAGGACATATCAGTTGAAAACTATAAAAAGCATTGATCAGTATCAATAATGATACTATATATAAAATTATGAGTCATAAAATTGAAAAAATAATCAGCTTGATGAAAACATCACCAAAGAACATAAAGTTTTCAGATTTGTTGGCTGTATGTAGACATTTCTTTGGAGAACCGCGGAACAATGGTTCAAGCCATTTTGTTTTTAAAACCCCGTGGTTTGGAGATCCTCGTGTAAATATTCAAAAAAGTTCTGGTAACAAAGCAAAAGCTTATCAAGTCAAACAAATCTTACAAGCGATAGAAAGGATAAAGAATGAACAATAATCATTATACGTATCGTGTTCTGTGGTCGCAAGAAGATGAGGAATATGTTGGTTTATGTGCTGAATTTCCTTCTCTTTCATGGTTAGATGTTAAAGCAGAGAACGCTTTAAAGGGTATTATGAACCTCGTTACAGAAGTTGTTGAGGACATGCAACGCAATGGAGAGGATGTTCCTATACCTTTGTCACATGTAAAATATAGTGGCAGATTTCAGTTAAGAATACCGCCAGAACTCCATAGACAATTAGCAATTCAAGCCGCTGAAAATGGGGTGAGTTTAAATAGATATATTTCTTCTAAACTGTAGCTCCTTTCCTCGATGCTTTATGAAGATGGAAAACTAATAAAAATAATTTACTTTACATCAGACACAGCGTCCTCACGTAGGATAAGCTTATACATATTTGATTCCGAAGCTTGTACATTTGCGACAGTAAAATTCTCTTGAGAAGCAAGAAGAACAATATGATCACCGATTTCAGGTTGCAGGCCTCCTATATCATTGATGCAAACATCAAGTTCTTTTCTTGGGATTGTTGTTTTGACTCTTCCCCCAGCTTCTTGCTCTGCATGCTTAATGCTATAAATAGCTGCAATGTGAAGAGATTGCCCTGTTTTCTTTCGTGTATAGATCACGGGCTGCCCAAAAGTGTCACGTATATCTTCAATCATTTGACTGAGCAGCCCATACCATTGCATTTTATTTTTCTCCCACTACTGCCTTGAAAAGCATTTCAGGACGCGTGCAAATGAAGAGTGGGTAACTGTATACTTCAGGTCTCACCCATGCGTTATGTTCGCGATCTATAGTAAGTGTAGTATAAAGAGGTTTTCCAACTGTATTGACAAACTCCCAACTTTCACCCGGAGCAAATGTTTTTTGGAATACACCCGGTGCGTTAACAGGGAAGAATCGGCATTCATTCGGCTTAATCCCTATAGCTTGTTTGGTACCAGCTTTAGCTTTCACATTATAGTTACCAATATTACGATAATTGATAAATGTTACACCAGCAAAGTCAAAACTCCCAAAACTTCCTGATCCAATAGCTCCAGGTGTTGCAATACCTTTTGGGCTATTTAATGTTTGTGCTAAGGGTGTGTTGAGATAGGTTTCACGAACTGTTTTGTGATTTTTTAATTTTGAAAAGAATTCACGTCCACAAAGCCCAATAATCCATGACCAATTGGAAAATGCACCACTTGATGCTTCCACCATATTGGTGACAACTTGATCAACTACATCTGCGACATCTGTCGTTTCCTCATCGAGTTTAAAATTAATAGCCTTTGGTGGTGTGATTCCCCATTCCTTGTACCAATCATAGACCACTGATCCGTCAGCATCAAGAACAACACCTTGAATAGCTCCAAGCTGCATATTTTCCCAGGTCAGTTCAATTTCTTTGATCAGTTTTTTTTGTCTTTTAGCGATAAATTTCATCGCTGTTTCAAGCTGGTCTTCTGTACCAAATTCTCGTCGGTTTTGAATTTCTCCTGATTTTATAGTATCGCTTTTGGCAATACGTGTTGTTTCAAAATATCGAATATTACGCTTATCTCTACCTGCTTCTATTAAAGGCGCACCGCGTTCACTTGTTGGAATGAGCGATAATGTATTATTACATCTCTCAATACTAACAGATGTTGTAGTTGTTTCAACTTCTTCAAAAAGATCAAGTGAGCCAATCAGACTAGGTTTAAACTCATAGTTTTCAATTGCTTTCATCATTGTTACCGATGAAAAAGCATCATGATTAAAAGATTTTATATCCATATTTGTATGTTTCCTATCGCAATAGAATGTTATTTTTTTCTAAGATCTGAATGGCAGTTTCCTTTTTCTTTTCGTCAATTTTGTCAGGCCATATCAGTTCAGATTTTTTTACCGTGCATAAACGCACTGTAATCGTTGCACGTTGATCGCTTTGTGATACATCAACATTGGCATAAGAAATTCCCGCTGGAATTTCACTGCCATCTGATGCATCAGGATTAAACGGCACATATTTACCCGTTGATGTCACAAGCCCCATGACGGTTCCCGCTACAACTTCATCTCCTTGTGCAAAGATTACTTCCTCGTTTGACATGTCAGGATCATAACGCCCAAGATAAGCGCTATCACGAGGACCTTCATAAAAAACTTTACTCATTATATTGCCCTCCAAACTTTTTCCCATTTTGCATAAATATTTGTCTGAGTGTTTACTTCCGGATGGGGTGCATAAGGCGATACGGCTAAAGCCTCGCTTTGTGACGTAGCATTAGCTAGAATAATGCTCTTTGCTTCTTCTAAGCTCATACCATCTTGAATAGCTTGTGCTGCATTGAAAGAAACACCTAAACGCTGCGCTTGCTTTTCCAAAGTCATAAAGCCCTGAGCACGCCTTCTTTCTTGTTCAAGTGTCGCTTGAATAACTACGTATTTATTTTCATTGACGTTATTATCTTTGTTAAAAACTTCAGTGTTAACACCAACGTCGACAGCATTTTCTTCTGCAGAAACTTTAATTTTTTCGCTTTCCTCTCCTGCAGGCAATTGTGCGGAAAGCTCACCATCATCTTTGGCGCGATATTTTGTCCGTAACATATATTTAATTCCTTTGTTTGATTTCATATTCAGGGGTTATTGAATGGAAGCGGTTAGAGCTTCCAAAGCTTGTGCAAATGTGCCTTGCGCATCTGCTAACCCAAGCTCTACAGCTTGGGTGCCTATAAATGTCTCTGCTTTCGTGTCGCGGATCGCTTGAGCACTTGTAGGTCTGTTTTGTGCAACTAAATCGACAAACATGTCATAGAGAAGCGCACAATCTGCTTGCATCTTTTCAAGGGCTTTATCAGCCAATGGCTCGTGAGGATTACCGTGAACTTTGTGATCTCCTTCATAGACAAAAGTCCATTTATATCCGTCCATTTCATCAGCACGGGACTGATCAAGGTGAGCACACACAACCCCAATTGATCCAACAATACCCGTGCGTGCAACCCAAATTTGAGAAGCCGCACAAGCAATGGCATAAGCTGCTGAACAGGCCATTTCATTAGCATGTGCCCAGATGGGTTTATTGTATTCTTGTGAAAGCGAACGAAACGCGTCAACTAAATCAAAAACACCACCTGCTTCGCCACCGCCACTATCAATATCCAGTAAAATTGCACGAACATCAGGTTGCTCAATGGCTTCTTGAAAAGCCTCGCACAGACCATCGTAAGAGGTTAATCCTGACGCAGCACTAAGCCACGCACCACGACGCACAAGCGTGCCATGAACCGGAAGAATAGCAACATGATTTTTAACCACATAAGTTTCTGGAGGAGCTTGAAAGATAGAATCCTCTTGAGAAAATGCCCCAGGGGAAAATTTATTTCCCTCAAAAAGGCGTGGTGTCATTAAATTGAGAATGACATCAAACTTTGTAGGGGCGAGCATATGCGGTACATTAAAAAGTCGTGAAACCAAAAATGGCATATCAATATTATTTTTCATCTTCATGCGCTTTATTGTTGTGATCATTTTCATCCGGTTCGTCAGTGTTACTCAAACCAGTAGAAAAATCTTCACCATCTGTGTCGAATGATAATCCCCGTGCTTTTGCGTCTTTTTGTTCTTCTTCCAACTCTGCGTGAATGGTATCAATATCAAAACCACGCTCAGCAAGTGCCATACGTCGTGATTTTAAACCTGCCCGGATTTCTTCTTTTTCAGCTGAGATGTCTTTGTTTGGATCAATCATCTCAAGTGGTGGCGCAAAGCTTTCACATTGGATCCATGGTAAAGGATTTTCTTCCCATCCTGGTAATTCAACACACCCAGCAAGCACGGCTAGTTGGACAAAGCGTTCCCAAATAACGCGATTGAATTGAAAAGCGATGATGTTTTCACGCCATTGTTTGATGTGACGTCTAAACTGAATAATGGATGTGCGTACGTTAGAAAAGTTACCTCGTGTTACATCACCTGTAACAATGGCATAGGGTATATTTAAAGCTGCACTAATTTTTAAATTATTGCGATATTGAAAGGCTTCATAAGAACCTCCAACTTCTACAGGGCTCGAGAATTTAATGTCTCTATTCTCTCCCATATAAAGTGTTGCACCAGGTTTAACTATAGGAAATTCTGGTGGTGTCTGTGAAGATGTTGCAGTTTGAATTCCATCACGATTGTCCGGCACTTCTGTTTCGCCTGGTGTTGATCCTGTGACAAAAACAGCAAAAAGAGCGGCTGTTCTTTTTCTATCAAGTTCTGCATCATCATAAGAGTCAAGCTGAAAGAGTTTTGTCATACAGCGCGTGACTTTGGGGCATCCACGTAGTTGTCCTGCAGTGCGGCGATCTTTAATATGAATAACCAATTCAGCAGGCACTCTAATGCGTTCTTGACCTGTAAATATCTGAGTTACCTGATGATCATCGTAAGGGTGACGTTTCCAAAAATGATAAGCAACACGTTTGCCCTTTGCGTTGAATTCAATTCCCATACGAATGGTGTTGCCTTTAGTTTCTACTGGTCCGTTATAGGTTAAGTCCAGCATTTCTGAGGGGTAAATTTGTAATTGAAGTGGTACACGTGAGCGCTTATAAAAGTCGGTATAGTGTAATCTTACAAAACATTCACCAGTTAAAAAAACCTCACGAGCAATTGTTGCTTGAAGACCATAAAAATTAGCATCTTCATCATGATCAGCTTCATCGACCCATTGCCACCAAAGATCAAGAAGCTTTTTCTTTTCTTCCTGAAATCCTTCAATTCTAGGGTAGGGCTTAATCCCATCACTTACCGCTGCTGAAACCCATTCTTCTGTTGCAGATCCGTAAAGGGGTTCATTATCGTAAAGCCATCTTGAACGAGCGACAATTGTATCACCACATTCTTCAATGGCTTTATTGATGTGTTTTTTTGCAGGATCAAATCCATTTAATCGATAGCTACGGCTTGCTGCTTCAAAATGTGGATTATGATTACTGGAACTGCGGAAAACTCCTGAAATTTTATTCAAAAAACTTACCATTAATAGCCTCGTGATGTGTTAAGATAATAAACACATGAGGGCTTGTACCCTTCAAGAATTGCTATTTCCTCAGCCAGCATTGTAAGGGCTTTGCGTATATCTTCAGTAGAACGATGATTGATTTGCTTATCGCCGTGACGCACAGATTGTGCCCCTGAATAAAGGGCATTTTCCAATTGTTCGCGTCGCTTTTTAAGCTCTGCAAGTCTTTCGTATTTCCAGTTTACTTGTTTTGATTTTTTATACATAGATTACCATCTCCAACCTCCCTGTACATAAGGGTTTATTGTTATTCCGGTTTGTTGCTTTTGAGGTTTTGGTCTCAGTCTTTTGGGATAGTGTGAAGCTGTTGCAGAGGTTTCAGCGGCTTCAAATCTTTTCAAGCGCTCTTCTAAGATGTCGACTTCTTTATTGAGGTTGACACCTGATAAAATCAGACCCTGTAAGGCAGCATAAGCATAAACCCTACAGTCGAGAGCCTCGTTTCTTGCTGTGTCACTTTTATGCCATTCCATTCGCTGATGGCCTTTAAAATATTTGACCACCTTTTTTTCAGCAGTCAGCTGCTCAAAATATTCTCGATCAAGGTTTTTATGAAAGTGCGTTGCACCAGCTCCTGACGCTTCAGGACCTGAATTTTTAAAGCGACTTGTGATGGTATTTTTTGCTGAATCAACACCAACGATATATAAATTAATTTGTCCTTTGTTGTTTTTACTGGGGCGACGTGGCCATACAGGGCGTGGTCCTGCTTGTCCTTTAATGCCCCAGATACGCTTTCCTTCACGAGGACGCACATAATTGTAAACGTCTTGTGTATGGTTACCCCCTGTATCAATACAAGCTGCTGCTATTCGTATCCCGTCTTTGAAACCAGGATGGGGCCATCGTTTTTGAAGATACTCATCCAACTGATCCCAAACATCGAGAGAAGAGGGATCACCCGGCAGAACTTGATAATCAATGTTCCAACTTTCTTCACCACGCCCCCAACCTACAACTTCAAGCTCTAAGCGATCATTTTGTACGTCAATACCCGCTGTGAGGACTACTACTTGGGCAGGGGCAAGGGGATAATCTTCACGTTGCGCATACAAGCTATCCGGATCAATGACTTCCCCTGATTTATCTTCCCATGGCTCACCTAGAATGATGTTAACAAAAGTCTGTAAAAGCGCAGGATCATTTTTAGCTTCTAAAAATTTAATAGCGCATTCTCCCCATGTCATCCAAGGTGAATACAGTGCTGAAATATGGTAAGAGCGCAAACGAGATCTCATTGCCTCTTGTGTCGGTATCCAACAAGCTCCCCTTTCTTCAGACAATAAATCTTCTTTACGGTGTTCAGCATGCTCGTGACCACAATGTGCACAAACAAATACAGCCTGTTCAGGGACACCTTTTGGCCATTTAATTTGTGACCAAACAATAGGCTGAAGCGTACCACATTCATCACAAGGGACATTATAATATCTCTGATCTCCTAAGACAAAATCTTTAGCTATACGACTTGTGTCACGATGAGTTGGTGTTGATAATTTAAAAATCTTTCGTTGAATAAAAGTTGATGTACGTGCTTCAGCAAGATTGACAGGATCTCCTTCTCCATCAACATTCAATGGATAGCCATCAACTTCATCAAGGATCAAATAACGAATAGGCATTGATCGCAAGCCAGCAGCACTATTGGCTCCTGTAAGCATCAACACCCCACCATCAAATTCTTTCGAAAACATTGTATTTCCACTGTCTCTAGCGCGGGCAGGGGAGATACGTTCGTTTAATGCAGGACTTGCCTTAATCATAGGGTCAAGACGGGTCTTGGATACTTTCTTTGCCATCTCAACCGTAGGCATCACATAAAGAACAGGGCCAGGACTGTGATGAATAGCATAACCACAAAAGTTTAAAGCAGCCTCTGACATACCAATCTGTGCGCCTTTCATTACAACTGTTTTTTCAACCGGCACGTAAGAGGAAAGATTGTCCATGATTTCCCGTAAATAAGGGGTGCGTTTAGTTCTCCATAATCCAGGTTCAGCACTGGCTACTGTACTTAAATAACGGTTTTTATCTGCCCATTGTGAAACTGTGTAGGGGGGATCTGGTTGACACGCTTCACAGGCATGAAAATAAAAAAAGCCTTCTCCTGTATCAGTCACTCTTCTCCTCCTTATGATCGGGAGTATCTGGATCATGGAAAGGAACCGGAACTTTTATGATTTCCTGTAAAGCTTCTCGGATATAATGATCAATGGCACCAATCAGACTTGCGGCATCACATTTAACCTTTGCTGCAATACGCGCACCGTAACGATGAGGAAAATGCAACATGATATCACGATAAGCTCTTCCAAAATTACGTGCTTCTCTCTTTACTTGTTCTCGATCAAGAGTTGTTTCTTTCTTTTGCTCAAGATCAATCGTTTCACTTTCAAGAGCAACTTGCATTCTCTGGAGTTTTATCTTGTGTTCATTAGCTCCTTCTATAGAATCCTGCTTTGTTTTTGTGCGAGGTTTTCCATCATCGCCTACAATATAGGCTTGCTTGGTGGGATTCTCATTCCATAGAACAGTGGCTAATTCTTCATTGATAGAACCGTCATCATAAATGGCTTCATCAAATTTCCCCGTCTTGAAACGAGCTACAACCGCGTTAGGATAAACACCCATCTTCTTTGCAAACGCTCGAGCCGACAGTCCTTGTCTGTTCTTTTTATTCATAATTTTTCCGTGATTGAATGTTTTTTATTGATTTTTTCTTTTAAATTGGTATCATATCACGATACATAAACTAATAAATGAAAGTAATTTGGTGATTGAAAACTTTGCGGATAAACGATGTAAGGACCTTCTAGAAGGTAAGCTACCAAAAGGTTTTCCGGTGGCCTTGATGCGCATGGCTCAAAGAAAATTATTTATGCTCGATAAAGCAGCTAATCTTAAAGATCTACGTAGCCCCCCGGGAAATCGCTTAGAAGCATTGAAAGGTGATCGCCGTGGTCAATATTCTATCCGTATCAATGACCAATTTCGTATTTGTTTTGAGTGGCGTTCTAATGGTGCTTATAAAGTTGAAATTGTAGATTATCATTGATCTGTAGGAGTTTGAGATGAAAAATTACATAGCGATCCATCCCGGAGAAATTCTACGGGAGGAATATTTAAAAGAATATGCCCTTTCTGCTTATGCTCTTGCTAAAGCATTAAATGTTCCACGTACCCGGATAGAGCGTATTGTTGCTGAAAATAGCCCTATAACTCCTGATACAGCGCTAAGATTGGCCTATTTTTTTGATACCACAGCTGAATTCTGGCTTAACATGCAAGCTGCTTACGACGTTAATGTACTACAAACTGAAAAAGCTGATGAATTTGCTAAAATAGATAAATTTAAACAAATGGCTTAAAAGCTATCTCGCCATGGAAGGAAGATAGCGTATGATAATTGTTATTTTCCAATAAGTTATGTGTACAATGTACAGTCATTTTAAAATTCTGTCGCTAGCGATATGTTGCGCTTGATTGCCCCGCAACGCACTCACCCCGCTGGAAAGTACCTTTTAAAAATTTTTCTCTCGATAATTTGGTTTGAAACATTAAAATCATCATATTGTTTGTATATAATTGGTATAGTTTAAGAGCGTGGGGCCTTTTGGTTGACCATATATTCTTGCCGAGCAATTTGGCTCTGTATATTTTTGGTTAGCCTCTCACGTGCATGGTGTTCAATAGAGTTTAAGATCTTTGGTTTAGACATGACATAAGCAATCGAGGTGCCGTCTTGTTTTGCAATTGGGAACCTATCTCCAGATGTTCTCGTAAAGACATGCCCTCCCATCTTTAGATTGACACGCTCTGGAAATTTTCCTCCCCGAATAAAACCATGGGGCATGATCTCTTTTTTGCCAAAGATTTTGTAAATCACGCCACGTTTCGTTTCCCTTGCCTTAAAAATCTTAAGAGGCAATAGAGAAGCTGAACCAATGATATCCGTTTCAAGAAACTTTGCTGTGGCTTTGCCGCTAATATAAATACCTTTCTTAACGCGCTTTGGTGGAATTGAAGCATCTTCTGCAACTTTCTTTTCTGCAAAACGTTCAACCTGCTTTGCTGTGGTGTTAATAGCATTACGCAATGCCCAATGAAGACGAGGGGCTTGAAGATTGGTAAAAGTATTCTCTGCCTGTTGCAGATACCACTTGGCATGGATCTTTAACGCCAAAACCTAAACCTTTTTTGTCGCACGCGTTGCAGATTTAGAAGTTTTTGCTTTTGGAGACTGTTCGTCGGATTCTATAAACGTTTGCTCAACTTCGTCAGTAGTCTGTTCAGTATCTTGAGCATCTACATCTGTAGAAACCTCTTGTTCATTAAGCTCAGGTTTTTCATTAACAGTTTGTTCAACTTCTTCAACGACCTGTGTAACCTCTTGAGCGCTGACATCTACAGAGACCTCTTGCTCATTAGGTTTAGGTTTTTCATTGACGTTTTGTGATGGCCATTCTTGATAAATCTTGGCAGCACCAGCGCGTTTAAGGCGACAATACACCTGATAAGAAACCTCAACGAATGGCTTACTTTTGGTGGAAGGCTCAAAGCGAACGATGGTTTTGTTATCACCAAGAACACACATAGGTCTTGTGATAACTACTTGTACTTTGTCCATAATTATTCCTTTGGAGAGATTGAGACATAAAAAAGACCTCACTCTCATGAAGTTAAGAGGAGTGAGGTCAATAAATAGGAATGACTGAATTAGATTTGTTAAACAAAAAACCCTGCAAACACAGGGCTTTTAAAACACCACTCATAAGAAAAAAATTACATGATTCTGTAATTTTGGGCACAATACGACTAATGCAGTAATGTTATTAAATACTATTTATATCCCCATGTCAACTAAAAAATAACGATTTTATTTTATTATTTTAAAAGTGTAAGCTATTTGTTGACATACTTACTTTTTACACTATAAAAATAGCATGATTAAGACGTTCAAAAGTAAGACATTGGCTGAATTATTTGAAACGGGAAGTTCATCCAAAATTGACAAGAGACTTTTTAAACGGATCATTGTTCGTCTTGACCGTTTAGATGTTGCTGAAAAACCCGAAGACATGAATCTTCCAGGATTTAATTTTCATGCTTTAATCGGATTTCACCCCACTCGTTATACGGTACATGTAAATGGACCATGGTGCATCACATTTGAATTTGACTCATGCAATGCTTATCATGTTAATCTTGAACAATATCACTAGGAGTAAAATTATGAATGATATTCCTGTACAATGCAAAAGAAACCGCTGTCCTTCTCATCCAGGTGATTTACTGGCGGAAATTATTCCAGCAACTGGCAAAACAAAATCAGAAATTGCACAAATGCTTGGGATATCACGCCAGCATCTTCATGATATTCTGAAAACAAAAAAACCAGTTTCTCCTTCCGTTTCAGCTCGTCTAGGTAAATTATTTGGGGATGGTGCTGCTGTCTGGTTGCGTATGCAAGCAGCTTATGATGCTTGGCATGCTGAGCATGAAACAGATGTTAGTAAAATTCCAACTATTCATATTATTTAAAAACCACATTAAAGCTTAAAACTTACAAAGTTTTTTTCTTTTCTGGACAGTATTTCTGAAGAGCATTCAGAGCCATGCGTAGAGAGTTGACAAGATGTTCCATTGGTTGATCTTCAATAACGATATACTGCAATGCAGCATAAAGATTATACCGACAATATAACCCCTGTGCTTCTCTAATAACCTCTAGCATAGCTTTATAGCGATCAGTTGTTACTTCAACCCACTTGTTCCTTTCTCCATCATCAGAAGATGTTGGCATTTCATCATAAATAGCTCCCGGCAATCCTTTTGCACATCGATAATTGTTTAACACCTGAATATACTGCTGTGATGCGTCGTACTGATCTTGATTAATCTTTTTTTCCAATAAATATAACCGTCCTACATAAGTACCCATAAGCGGGTTTTTCGCATCTTGAATGCTTATCCCATAACGCTTGGCACGCATTTCAAGTGTCTGTTGATATGAAGACTTATCAGGCGTTTTTGCACGCGAAATACGTCCATTGGGTTCTCTTATTTGACCTTCTATTCTAGGTCTTCCCCGTTTTTTACGTTTTTTCATAAGAAAACCTCCTGATTAAAACGGGATATTGTCATCCAAAGTCGTTTCTAAAGACTCTCGACCACCGCTCTCCCATGCCATTATTTGCTTTTGAACACTATCAAGGATTTTCAGTTCACCTTTATATTGCGGTAAGATAATTTCTGTTGTGTAGTGTGTTTGCCCGCTTTTATCTTGCCATTTACGCGTCTGTAATTGACCTTCAACATAAACCTTGGAACCTTTACTCAGATACTGAAGTGCAACCTTTGCAAGATGCGGATTAAAAACCACGATAGAGTGCCATTCTGTTTTCTCTACTTTTTCACCTGTTTTTTTATCTACATATCTTTGAGAAGTGCCTATACGAAAATTCGCCACTTCTACTCCAGATGCCATTGTTCTGCTTTCGGGATCGGCACCGAGATTGCCAATTAAAGTTACTTTATTAAGCATGTTTTTTATCTTTTCTAAGGAAAATAATTAAAATGAAATAAGGATATGAAAAGCTGCTTTTACTATAGCATAACATGGTGCATTTTTCCAAATAAAAAACAGCATAAATAACTGAAAATAAACATTTTATTGTTGATTTTATCCGTGCGTAAATATTTTTTTGTGCTACAATTTCATTTGTTTGTTTTATTGTTGACTTTCGAACTTTTTTGTACGATATAAATTGTATTGAAAATTAAAGAGGGACCAAATAAAACGAGAAGCTCTTCTTAGGGAATTGCGTAAAGAAGCTAGAAAGAGAGACATTCATTATAGTGAAGCTCTTGATGCGGGTAAAGGCTCGCATTGTTTAGTGACTTTTGGAGATAAGACGACTGTTATCAAATCTGGTGAGTTAACACCCCTTTATGTGAAAATAATAAAAAAGCAGTTAGGGGTGTAAATAACGGTTCAAACGCTTTTAATGTTTCGTTTCAAACATGTTTTGGTAATAAATGAGGTATAAAAATGGAATATATTTATCAAGCAAAATTAGAGGCTGATCCAGATGGCGGCTTTGTAGTAACTTTTCCGGATGTACCTGAAGCAATTACAGCAGGAAAAGATCGTGCTGAAGCGTTAGAGAACGCAGCTGAAGCTTTAGGGTTGGCGTTGCGTAGTTATACTATGCGTGGGTTGCCTTTACCTACACCACAACGGTATAAAAACTTAGTGGCAGTAACAGTGGATGCGTGGAATGCTCTTAAATTGGCAGTGGTAGAAGCTTTTAATGAAGCTAATATCACAAAAACGGAATTAGCTAATCGTCTCGGCAAAAAAGAAACAGAGGCACGACGCATTCTTGATCCAAACTATCCGACGAAACTTCAAACATTGGAACAAACATTGGCTGTTCTCGGTAAACAGGTGATTATCACAATTAAGGATGCAGCTTAGTCTCCCAACCTTTAAAAGATGGGAAGGGGAAGGTGGTTTATTTAGAAACCTTTTTAAGGGATTTTTCTAAATTTGGATTGTAAACTTTTAACAAAGAGTACATGAAGGGGGGAAGTCTTATTTTTCCAAAACACACTTATCTAAAACTGTAAATGCATTGGGTATTGAATATAGGCATATTCCAGAGCTGGGTATTATTTCTGAAAAGCGTCAAGATTTGAAAACGCAAAGAGATTATGAACATCTTTTTCAAGACTATAACAATACAACTCTTAAAGATAATTCTCTTGAATTAAAAAAATTATATCAGCTGTTCTTAGATAAAAAACGCATTGCAATTACTTGTTTTGAAGCAAATGTATGCATGTGTCATAGAGGACAAATTGCACACGCTCTCTCTAAACTACCTCAGTGGAAATTTAAAATAAAACATATTTGATTTAAAACTCTTGACGTACATATATAAATGTATTAACAATAATGTATGAAAATAAGATTTGAGTGGGATAAAATCAAAGCGGAAAGCAATCTCAGAAAGCATCGTATAAGTTTTGAGGTAGCTGTTCGTGTTTTTGCAGATCCATTTGCTATGACTAGACAGGATCGTATTGAAAATGGAGAATATCGTTGGCAAACTTTGGGGCTTGTAAATGGCTTCTTATTACTACTGGTAGCTCATACTATCTATGACGATAAAGATGGGAGAGAGGTAATTCGTATTATTTCAGCACGACGTGCTAGTTTGAAAGAGAGAAAACGTTATGAAGAAGAAAGTTCGTTATGAGGTTGATGTGAGTAATCTACCGTCTTTAACTGATGAACAGCAGGTTGAAATTAATGAGTTGGCTAGAATGCCTGACAATGAAATTGATTATAGCGATATTCCATCACTAGATAATGAATTTTGGAAAAATGCTGTTCGTAATCCATTTTACAAGCCAACTAAAACTATAACGACTGTGCGTGTAGATTCCGATGTATTAGCGTGGCTTAAGAGTCAAGGTAAAGGTTATCAGACGCGAATTAATGCTATTTTACGCAACGCTATGCTCCGTTCAATGCGATAGGCTGACATGATATTTCTCTATTCAGCAATGTAAGTAATTTGCTAAGCATACAAATGAAAAATTTAACCTCTCCCCACCTTTAAAGATGGGAAGGGGAGTGTGGTTTATTTCACAGTTGATAAGATACTTCATCCGAACATGGGCTATAAGCTTTCAACAAAGGATCCAATGTTCGGGGAAGTTCTGAATTGCCAAAATCTGTAAGAATTGCCAAAATCTTGAGAGTATCTGGAGTCTCACTTTGAAGCTTTGCAATTAAAGCCTTTTCTACTACAATCATAATTTTAACCAGAGTCCTACAGTCATCTATTTCAATATTCTCACGATCGGCAAACTGAAACAAAGTCATCCACAAATCACATAAAAAGTCGACACTGTTACTCATTGCACACCTCCATGGAATTGTTCTCTTAGGCATGCCAATCCTTTGACTGTGATTTTTGCACTGGAAACGCTCATTTTTGTTCCGTCTGATTTTTGAATGGTGTGGATTACACAATCCATCAGTCCTTTCCTAATTTTATCCTGATAAGGTAACATGGGTCCACCCGGAAAATTACGATAAGCCCACTTATGGAACTGTAAGTGCTTAGTAAAATCTGTGGGACGTACATCTAACATCTTTGCAGCTTCATATAAAGCAAACAGGCCGTCAGAGCGTTTTAAATGTTCAAGTGCTTCTGCTTTTGGTTTAAGTGTTTTAACTTCAGTTCTTAAATCTTCCAATTGTGTAATGCTCTCTAAAAGCAGTTGCCTAATTGTGAGAGGATTCTGTAAAGCATTTGCGAGATTTAAAGGCTGTTTTGCTTTCCGTTCGCATTCAATGAAGTACTGACGGGCTTGTTTACCTTTCTCATTACGTTCGACCATGGCAAGTTCTTTCGCCATGTCTAAGGTAATAGCATAATCCTTAGAAGGGCGGCCGCCTTGGGGGTTTTTCCCAAAATCGGGAAAAACTATAAAGTCCCTGTTTTCAACAAATTCATATTGATGAATACGTTCAGTAATCCAATCCGCAAACTTCTTACCAACTTCCAAAAAAGCGTGCAACTCACGTGCATTGACTGTTTGAACAGTTTCCTGCCCAACAGTTTGTTCTGATATTGTTATGAGAGTGTTCATGATAAACTCCTAGGTAATAGATATGTTTCTTAATGACACTCAAAAAGAGCGCCGGGTGTTAAGAAACACGGTACCTAGTCCGTCGTTATGCTTTCCCCATAAAGGGTATTGTATAGCATAACTACACCCGACAAAATCGTTATACGCTATACGCATACAATGAGTCAAAGTCTTTAATATGTGCGGAAAACTGATTATTTCGGTAACCAATCCGCTAGGTATTTTAAGGTGTTTCTTAAGCACCTGATTCGCATATAGACGTATTCCTGCTATGTTGTCAATAGATAAAAGCAGTTGCCTAATTGTAAGAGGATTCTGTAAAGCATTTGCGAGGTCTAGTTGGGAATTTCCTCCTTGTTTTTCCAATTTTTGCCAGCGGTCTATAATTTTAGCTCGTAAGGTTGTGCTGTATCCTGATACGAGAATTAAACATTCACGTTTAGGAAGATGATAGCAGGGGCGACTTTCCCCTTTTTTATCAAAGTAATTGCCCATCAAACTAACCGCCCCAAATTTGGGGGCGTTAAGTTCTTCAAGCATTTTCTTGATATCACGCATAACGTGGTCATGCCTTTTACCACATAATTCAGCAATTTCATGGCTAGACATAGTTTGAACCGTCGCACTGTTAGCAGTGCTTTCTTTTATTTCTATGAGAGTGTTCATATTTTTTCACCTAGTTGTAATTAGCGTTTTTGATTGACACTCAAAAAGAGTGCCGGGTGCTCAAAAACACGGCAACTAGCCCGTCGTTATGCTTTCCCCATAAAGGGTATTGTATAGCATAACTACACCCGACAAGATCACTATACGTCATACGCATACAATGAGTCAAAGCCTTTAATATGTGCGGAAGACTGATTATTTCGGCAACCAATCCGCTAGTTGTTTTAAGGTGTTTTTGAAGCACCTGATTCGCATATATAAACGCTTCCGTGATTTTGTCAAACAAAAAATTCACCGCACTTAGTTAAGTAAGGGGGTTTCGCTAAAATTTTAGCGAAAGTCATATCCTTCCTTTGTTTAATAGACATACGGCCGCCTCTGCCTTTGCTCCCCAAAATGGGGGAGCAAACAAAGTCTTGATTTTCAACAAATTCAAATTGATTAATACGTTCAGTAATCTAATCTGCAAAATCACTCCCCTCAATTTTGAGTTCAGTACTTTAATTCTTCAAAGCCATTTACTCTAAAGAAAGTGGACAGTATTTAACCTAAGTAATCCTACAAAGATGTTTATGAAGATGTACATTTTAAGGTAAATAGTGCACACGAAAATCACAAAAAAGTACCACAACAAAACATCCCAATAAAAATGAAATTCCCATTTGGAATCCCAAGAGAAAAAAGGCAAAACAACTTCTTGTTTGAGATTGTTTGGAAAAATTAATAAAAGAAGTGCGATAACAGCTATGTGCAAAAAATTATGCAAATATTTTTGCAAATAATCTGTTACAATGTTCAAATCTGTTGTTTTTTCATATTGATGTTTAGGGTTGTGATACAATTCTGAAGCAAGTTTGGAATTAAAGAAGGCTGCCATAAAAATCATGGTTATCAAAATAGCAAGCGATGAAAACATTAAAACAGCTTGAATAAATTCGGTGTTTTTTTCTATTTGTAAAAACTGCAACACCGCAAATCCTATGCTGTATGTTACTACAGTTCTAATCTTTTTAAACATATCCAATTGTCCCGATTTTTGCATCTGTTCTACTTTTCTCAAATTAGCATCGTACAGAGCGTTTTATGTTTCAGATGTGGAATTCATCAAAAAACTTCCAAATCTTTCTCTAAGATGCGTTTTTGTTGATTTAAATGCATATCTAATCCAAAAATGATCAGCACTTTTCTCTATTTTGCTGTTCTAAAACTCATCAAGCCGTTTTTGTGAGTGGAATGACATTCTCTCGTCTCTCCTGTTGTTTCGCTGTTTTTGCTTGTGTATTCAGAACAGCCTTGCGAACAAGATTTGCTGTTGTCAAAAGACCTTCTTCTAAATCACGGCACAATCGCACAAATTCACAAGTGCTAGGGAAAAATGTCTCGGATATAGTTTTCACTTCACCACGCAAAATACGTTTAACTGTTTCTATAAGTGCCCACTCTGAAACTGTCTCAAGAGCCATTCCATACGCAAGCGACATACCTTCATCATCTGAGTTTTGCGATATTTTCAAACCACACGAAAGTATACGCATAGCTGTTGCAATGACCTCTCCATCAGCTTTCACAGCAAACAGTTCTTGAAGTCGCTCATAAGCTTTCAACGCTATCGTTTCTTGCTGTTTCGTCAATGAGCTCCCAGCTTTCAAGTGTAATGGGAATCCCGGCGCTATCATTTTGCAAATTTGCCTTAAAGAAACCTCTAGAGTTGAGATTACGGATGTTGTCTGCGATACGTTCGCCAATGCTTTTTTCCCGTTGGGGGTAATTTCCATAATCGCCATTTCGTTTTTCCTTTTCCAGTTTTGCTTTTTTCTTAGCTAAAATTCCATAGTCAGAAGTAACCCAGTTGTACCATGTCAGTTGCCAATCCGTTTTGGTTGCATCCTTTCCCGTCTTGGCTATCCAGAAGTTTTTAAATCTCTCAAACTCTGACAACGCCTCATCATGCGTTAAGCCCTTGTCGATTGCGTATTTCAAGTTAGGTTCGAAATCCTCAGGAATGCGACATCCCCGTTTATCTCCAGACCGCTTGGTTTTCTTTTCAGTGCTTTTTTGCTGTGAAACGGGTGATTGGTTTTCTGATGAGGGTGCATCGTGATCCAACTGCTGCTCAACAGCATCATCGGTTGTTTCACTTTGAACCGAAACTTCAGTTGCTAAATCTTCTGAAGCATTTTCTTTTTTTGATAACACGATAGTGTTAGTTTTTTTATTATATATGTTATTGTTATTGTTAATGGCATCAACAAGCATATCGTTAGCATCATGCTTAATAATGCTAGATATATCACTAGCATTGTGCTTAACATTATTACTTGAATTATCTAACTTTTTTTGTTTGTCCCATCTCGCTTGTGCTGCTTTGGAAGCTCTTTCCGAAAACTTATTTAAGTTTTCTTTGCTGTCATTTAATTCTTCTTCAACCTGCTGACTCCACAAACGGCCATCTTCTAAACGAGTAACATGACCAATGCTCAGTAAAACATCTAATGCTTTTACAAATGTTTTGACTGTGCAACCGGTATACCGAGCTAAAACTTTCATGTTATTTAAAAGTGGCTCACTAGTACGCAACATTTCTAGCTGTAATCTTATATAAACGTTGCTTTCAATAGGAGACAAATAAGTCAGATCAAGTATCCACTTGTCTGCAAAAAGCCTTGTCCATGACATTTTAGTTGACATAACTTTCCCCCTCTCTTTTCTTATTCCATCTTGCAGTGGCTGCTTTGGAAGCTTTCTCTGAAGTTTTTCTACTCATATTGACATCAAATGCTAATGATGTGTGCCATAAGCTGTCATCTTCTAAATGAATAATATGACCATAGCTCATTAAAGCTTCTAATATCTTGTTAAACGTCCGCACTGAACAGCCACACAAATTTGATAAATAAGAAGCATTATTCAAAATAGGTGTGCCCTTATCAATCATGAGAAACACCAATATTGCGTAAACGGCGGTTTCTGCTGGCTTCAAACCCATAAGCTCTTTTAAAAATTGATTATGATAAAACTTTACCCAGTTTTTTTGAGTAGACATTACATACCTCCTTAGTTTAGGTAATATACGGCCATGCACGCTATGACAGAGCGTCTAGCGCGTAGCTCTATTGAAACAATATTTTTGAAAAAGTAGCCTTCTTAAGAACTCTGAACACTAAACTAATGAGATGGCCACGTTTAAATGGAATACGAGGTTAAGCTTGAGCACATTCCTTTTGTTCAAAAGGAATAACTTTTTTGGGCGATGAAAGCTCTATTGATTTAGCTAGCTGTTTTACGTTGGCTTCAGGATTGTTTTGTCCATTTAGTACATCAAACAACTTTACCTTTACATCCAGCTTTTTCTTTTGCTGCTGTAACGCCTTATTTTTTTGCTCAATTAGATTAGACAGATTTTCAAGTGCAATTTTCTCTTCTTCAATCAATTGACCTTCTTCTTCAAGAGCCTCTTCATAGCGTTTTAGACAACTTTCGACTTTTGACTTATGCAACATCTCTTTTAATGAAGGGACATTTTCTTTTAGTAAGCGAACATTTTCTTGAGTAGAATGTTGTATGACGAGTTCATTTGTATTATCATCAGACGGCATTGTGTCTGTGTATTCTTCTATTAATTTACTTGCATTCTCTATTCTCTTATGACGACTTACCAATTTATAAAATCGTGTATAAATTTCTTTTAACATTTCCTTTGCTTTCATAATCTTTCTTCTGTTTGATAGGGGGTATTATCCTGCTGATGTTCATTAAGTATGGAACTTTCGGCAAATGTAGACGTTGGAGGCACTAAACTATCTTGCAATTGGCACAATTTTAAATAGTTTCTTAAAGACAGCCCTTTACCCTTTTCCCAACGACAAACGGAAGCCTGCTTAACACCTAAAATGTCTGCCAACTCTCTCTGTGTTATTGCCAAACATTTTCGGATGGATTTAATTTCTAATTTATTTTCGGTTATCATATGATACCTTTTTAAATTTAACCATATACGTAATAGTATCAACATTTATAAAAAAAACAATAGATTTTTTTAATTTAGTAATCATAAAATTAATTATGACAAAGAATATCATAGCCATATTAAGTGTACTTCAATCTGAGTTTGGTCTGACTCAGAGAGATCTTGCAAGTAAATTAAATGTGACTCAGGCAACTGTATCAAGATGGTTGTCGAGTGAATCAGATCCTAAAGGTTCACATAGAGATGCAATACTAGAACTATATAAAAGTTTAAAAGGCTATAACCAAGTTACTACACTTATTCCTATTATGGGATTTGTAGGAGCGGGATTTGAGATTGATACCGATGTTGAGCAAATTCCAGAAAATGGACTTGAAACAGTTGAGATACCATTTGACTTACCTTTTGAGGCGCTAGGATTCATGGTTCGTGGTCTTTCTATGTATCCGACGTATAAAGATGGAGACTTAATCATAGTCAAGCATTTACAAACAAGGCCAATGAGTGACTATTACGGTGATGAAGTTGTCGTTTTAACAGAAGACAATAGACGTTTTATCAAAAAAATTGTTCGTTCTCCAGAAGGTATTGCACTTGAATCATATAATGCTCCTGTAATAAAAAATGTTAATATAAAGTGGGTTGGAGAAATAGTTGCAATACTACCACGCAAAGGCTATCGCTTACTTATGAGCTGAGTCAATTTAACCTTTTGATTCTCTTATTTTGAAGCCCAATATTTTAAATACACATGCAAAAAAATAAATATTACGCAATTTTTCTCTTGCTTTTATTTATACGTTTACGTATATTTATAAACATAAAACATTTACTAACGCGAATAAGAGGGGATGGAAGATGAGTAAACAGGTTTCTATAGATGATTGTGAGATTCTGTTAGTTATATGTGATGATGATTATCCCTATGCTCAATTTGGTCCACTCGAAGAAACTGAGATCCGGGATATTATTAGCGGTTTAGACAATGTCGAATGCATTCTTCGCATTGATCTTCAATCAAACCGCTATGATGATATTTCAGAAGACATTGCTGAACTTTATGTTCAAAAATACTTAAACGATTATAGCCATTATTATTTTTAGAGGATGCCCCATATCCTTTTATAGCTCACAGTTGGGCATACAGTGATGTCTTAGACAAAATAAGAGAACGGGAAAATACAAGTCCATTCTACAGTAATTGTCAGCAATAACCCTTTTTTCCCAACACATCTGAAAATTAATCCAAACACTATGAGGTTTGCAATGGAAGCGCTTATCGCTATTCATAACAATACAATTAATCAAGAACCTGTTCAGACAGTCAATGCACGTGAATTACATGCTTTTTTGGAAATAGGAAAAGATTTTTCTACTTGGATTAAAGATCGTATTGGTCAATATGAATTTGAAGAAGGAAAAGACTTTATAAAAACACAAGATTTGCGGTCCCCAAAATTGGGGAGCGCAAAATCTAGAGCTGTCCTTGTAATAAACTACCATCTCACCTTAGACATGGCGAAAGAACTTGCTATGGTTGAACGTAATGAGAAAGGTAAACAAGCTCGTCAATATTTCATTGAGTGTGAACGGAAAGCAAAACAAGTAACAACCCCTCAAATTGACTATTCAAATCCCCAAGTCATGTTAGGTGTTTTTACGCACTTAAAAAATGAAAATGAACGCAAGGATCATGTCATTGCTCAGTTAATCCCAAAGGCAGAAGCACTGGAACGTTTAGAACGATCTGATGGTCTGCATTGTGTAAGTGATACAGCAAAAATGTTAGGCTTACTCACAAAAGATTTGACGAACTATTTGCTTAATCATCGTTGGGCTTATCGTCGTACTCAAAAAGGACCTTTGTTACCTTATCAGAGCAAAATCAATGAAGGACTGATGGATTGTGTATCTAGAACTATCCAAATAGCCGGCGGAAGAGAAATGAGTGTTTCCAATGCAAAAATTACACCAAAAGGATTAACACGCCTAAGTGTGGAACTCCAAAAACAGACTCTGCATTAAGGATATAAAGATAATGACAACTTCTATCGTAGCAACAGTGGCGCAGAAATATGGTTTATCAGAACAAGAATTTTGCAAAAAGATCATAAAGAATTGTATCAATTTCAATATTTCTAAGGAAGATTTTGAAGATTTTGTTTACCTTGCCGATGGGTATAAATTAAATCCCTTGAGAAAAGAAATATATGCTGTCCCTAAAAGAGGAGGGGGCATTGACGCAGTTGTCGGTATTAAAGGGTGGTACAAGCTTATACGTTCACAGGATGATTACGACGGAATAGACATTATCTATCAACACGATAACAACGGAAAACTGCATGCTGCTCAATGTATTATATATTTGAAAAGCAAGAAATATCCTATAAAATTTACCGAATTTTTAGAAGAATGTAGACGCGATACGGAACATTGGCGAAAATCTTCTTCTCGTATGTTATGTTATAAGGCCATTACACAATGTGCACGTCTTGCCTTTGGTTTTGATGATATCTATGACGAAGATGAGGTCGATTGTATTGATGAGGCTTTTATCAGTGAAGTTAATCACAATCCCCAAAACGAGAGGGTATCTGATGAAGTGCTTGCACAAATCAGAGAATTAATGGAACAAACAAAAACAGAAGAAAAAAAGGTACTCTCTTTTGCAAAAGTCGCAAGCCTCACAGAAATGTCTCATGAGACGGGGCAAATTATTTTAGAAGGTTTAAAGGAAAGGCAACGCTTCCAAATGGAAGAAGAGCAACAAACTTTGTCTTCACCAAAACAACCACACACACCAACTCAACAAGATCTACCAGGGGTGTGATATGGAACAAAGAACACCAGAGTGGTTTCAAGCTCGTTTAGGTAAAGTCACAGCTTCAAATATTAACAGCATCGTTGATAAAACAGCTAAAGGCTCACCGACAAGTAAATATGAAGAGTACAAACTCAAACTCATTGGAGAACGCTTAACGGGCATAACAAGTCTATCTTATGAAACACATGCTATGCGATGGGGACGTAAATATGAAGACAGTGCAATTCAAAAATACAGCCTTAGACGTTTGGTTACTGTCACACGGTGTGGATTTATTCCTCACCCGACAATTGAAATGGCAGGGGCTAGTCCTGATGGTCTTATTGGTGATGATGGGCTCATAGAGGTCAAATGCCCTCAACTAACAACGTATACACGTTTTTTGCTAGATAGTGAAATCAAGCCTGAATATATCTTACAAATGCAATTCCAAATGGCTTGCACAGGGCGAAAATGGTGTGATTTTGTTAGCTATAACCCCTTGTTTGTAGATAAATCACCTCACTTATGTATCAAAGTTCAACGCGTTCAACGCGATGATGAGCAGATTGAACGTATCAATAAGGCTGTCGAAACTTTTTTAGAAGAAATAGAACAAGAAACGCGTGTCTTTACGCAAGCTGCTTAACCCCATAGGGGGTGCTTTTTTCCTCACGTCTCCTTCTAAAGCGCCCCCACCCAATTTATGTAATATAAAAAAAGAAAGGTAAGAGATGATGTTTGATGATGGCGATAGATATGTTACAACACATGAATGTGCTCAGCTTTTTAGCGTATCAACAACAACGATTCGCAATTGGGTAACACGAGGATTATTTCCCAAACCATATAAGCTGGGTAAATCAGTAAGATGGAGAAAAAAAGAAATCTTGGCATTTATTCCAAAGGAAATAAGCTGCAAATAACAACAATTTAGATAAAATTATATAAACTCCAAAGGGTGGACTAAAGAGTGGACTAAAAATTATCTAATTAAGTAAAAATCTATATATTTCAACATGTTGAAGAGAAAAGATGGTGCGGACGGCGGGACTTGAACCCGCAAGGTCTTCGACCGGCAGATTTTAAGTCTGCTATGTTTACCTATTTCATCACGTCCGCGATAAGGGCTAAGGGCTTTCTCATAAGCTATATCTTTTATTTAATCAAGAATTAATAACAAAAGAATTTTCTTTCGTTCTGTGATAAATTTTTGACTGACAATAATTGTTTTTACAGTTAGAAGAAATCTATACACTATCAATAAATCAGGAAAATAAGTGGTGCTATGAGTGAATTTGTTCAAGATGTGACTAAAGCTATGGTAGCTTTACGTAATGTTTTTACTGAAACACCACTTCAACGCAATGATTTTCTTAGTCAAAAATATGATGCGGAAATTTATTTAAAGCGTGAGGATTTAACACCTGTACGGTCATATAAAATTCGTGGTGCTTTCAATTTTGTTTCAGAAATGCTTGATAAGGTATCTCAAGATGCAGCATTTGTTTGTGCATCAGCAGGTAATCATGCACAAGGGGTTTCTTTTGTTTGTCGCTATTTTAAACGTAGAGGCATTATTTTTATGCCTGTGACAACACCACAGCAAAAAATTGATAAGACACGTATTTTCGGTAAGGAATTTATTGAAATCCGTTTGGTTGGTGATACATTTGACCAATGTTATGAGGCTGCGCAATCTTTTGTAGCTGAGGGGGGAGGTGTGATGGCACCACCTTTTGATGATATTCGCATTGTTACAGGGCAAGCAACAGTTTTATGTGAGGCTGCTTTACAATGGAAAAAACTTAATGGAGAAAGTGAGCCAGATTTAATTGTTGTACCTGTGGGCGGTGGTGGTCTGGCTAGTGGTGTGAGCAATTTTTTACATGGATATGGTTGGAAAACAAAGATCCGTTTTGTTGAACCGGAAGGGGCGGCGAGTTTACTTGCATGTTTAAAGAACAAAAAACGTGTCAAACTTGAAAATATTAATACATTTGTAGATGGTGCTGCTGTGGCTGAAATTGGCGCGTTAAATTATGCTATGTTGCAGCAATTTTCACCTGATTGTATTATTACAGTTCCTGAGAACAGAGTTTGTTCTACAATGGTTGAAATGCTCAATGTTGAAGGTGTGGTTCTTGAGCCAGCTGGTGCTTTGTCGATTGATGCTCTGAAAAGTATTTCTCGTCAGGAATTGAAAGGCAAAAAAATTCTTTTAATTATTTCAGGTGGTAATTTTGATTTTGAACGTTTGCCAGACATTAAAGAGCGCTCTTCGCGTTTTCAGGGATTAAAAAAATATTTTATTTTTGGTTTTCCACAACACCCTGGTGCTTTGCGTAGCTTCCTTACTCAACTAACACCAGATGATGACATTGTGCGGTTTGAATATCTCAAAAAATCAGCTAGAAATTTTGGTTCTGTTTTGATTGCAATTGAAACAAAAAAGTATGATAATTTTTACGTCTTAGAGAAAAATTTTCAAGCGTTAGGTTGGCCTTATCGTGATATTACTAATGATCAGGTATTATTTGATTTTGTAATTTAAAAGTTTAAGTTTTTTACTAGAGCGAAAGTTATAAAAATGAGATTTTTTCGTTATTTTACGCTGGGGGTATTTTTATTGTTAGGTACTGGCGGACAAAGTTTAGCAGCCAAACAAACAACAATACAAAAAACAGAGCTTTTAAACCTAGTTGTTGATATCAATAATGCTATAAAAGATAGAAATTTTGCAATTGTTTCTGCTCATATGCCTGACCGGCTTTATAAAGAAATGGCACGTCGATTAAATACAACAGAAGATGATTTACGCAACAATTTGCTTAAACAACTCCATACTCAGTTTGAAAATTTGTCTTCTGACGCTTATTATTTAGATGAGGTAAAAATAGATTATCGGCAAACAGATAATGGTTCTTTTTACGCATTGATTCCAACTACGCTAAAAACAGAAGATCGCATTATTCATTATAAAACATTGGCGATTTTTGATAATGACAAGTGGTATTTAATTTATGGAGGGCAGAAAACAATACAAAATCCGGTTTTTCTTGAAATTTATCCTGATTTTGATGGAATCAATCTTCCAAAGGAAACGGTAATAAAAGATAAATAATAAAGCTAATGTTTCTTCTGCTTATAATAAATGCTTTTAGAAAGTACTTGCTTTTTTATTTTAATCCAACAATAGTGTAATTTAAGACATTTAAGCTTGAATATTGGCGTTTTACAAAGTAATTTTACATTTTCTCTTTAAATTTGAAGATACTTATGAACTGCTCAAGTCGCTTATTTTTATTTAAGCGGTATTTTAAATGTTCAATGTCAGATCTCGATTATACGGGATTTAAAGATGATGTAATTGTAGCTTGTTAGCTGTTTGCAGTTCTTGAGCTAAAGAGAGATTTTGTTGTGAATATAAAAGAAAATGCCTTTATAAAATTAGGTATACCTACACTTTTAACTGAAAACCTATTTATTGCTGGTATAAACAAACCTAAGCCTATTCAAAAACAGGCTATTCCAGTAATGCTAAAAAAGCGCGATATTTTAGGTATTGCACAAACCGGTTCTGGAAAAACATTAGCATTTGGATTACCTGTTTTGAGCCAAATTTTGGCTTTAGGTGACAAAAGATATCCTAAAACTGCACGAGCTTTGATCTTAGTTCCAACTCGTGAACTTGCAGTTCAGATTGAAGAATCAATTCGTATGGTTGCAAAAGGGTCTCACCTTTCAACATGTTTAATTTTAGGGGGGGTATCTCGATTTGCGCAAATCAAACGTATGAAAACAGGTGTGGATGTTTTAATTGCAACACCAGGGCGTTTAATGGACCTTGTTAGTGAAAAATGCATTGATCTTTCTCAGTCTCGTTTTTTGGTTTTAGATGAAGCTGATCGTATGTTAGATATGGGCTTTATTCGTGATGTACAACGCATTGCAAAACTTTTGCATGAGAAGCGTCAAACAGCGCTTTTTTCAGCGACAATGCCACGGGAAATAGTTACACTTGCAAAGAATTTGCTTAATGAACCAGTAAAAATAGAAATTGTTCCTCAAGGAACTGTTGCTACGAAAATTACTCAAAAATTATATTGTGTTCCTACAAGTGAAAAAAAGAGCGTTTTGAATAAATTTTTAACAGATCCGGCTTTAGCTTCGGTTATTATTTTTACGCGAACTAAACATGGTGCTGATGCTGTTGCACGCAGTTTGACGAAGGCGGGATATTCTGTTGCAGCAATTCATGGAAATAAATCGCATGCTGCACGACAGCGTGCCTTGAAAGTTTTTCGTGAAGGGTCGGTAGGGATTCTTGTTGCAACTGATATTGCTGCACGTGGTATTGATGTGCCTGGAGTCAGCCACGTTATTAATTATGATTTACCGGATGAAGCTGAAAATTATGTGCATCGTATTGGCCGTACGGGACGAAATGATACGTCTGGCAACGCTATTACACTTTTTGATGAAAAGGTAGAACAAGTACGTTTACGTGCTGTAGAACGTGTTATTCGAATGAAATTGACGCGCGAAGATATTCCACCACAAATTGCAGCACTTCCAGAGAAATCTCTTATACCAGAAAATGATAAGAAACATTGTTTTAAGAAATCTCAGTGTCAGAAGCAGACTTTTGATCATATAGATCAAATTAAACAATCATATATCAAAAATTCTTCATCTAAAAATAAAAGATGTAAGAAAGCAAAAACCACAACAAAACGTGCTAAATCATTTCGTTTTCGTAAGTCAATAAAGCAGGTGGCTTAAATAAAACATTTGGAAAAATAACTAGGTTATATCAGAGGAAACCTGGCAAAATCCTTTTAAGCTGTAGCAACAGATTTGGTGGTTGTGTTTTTAATGTATTTGGTGCTTTTAAAGTGCCCTAACCATATATTGATTATCTGTTATGAGAAAATACAATGGGACACTTAAAAAAAGCACACAAATAGCGCTATTCTAGCTGTAAGGTTGCGAAGTTATAGTACGAAACAATATGTTTACGTAATGTATGAGATAGTTAGTGTATTTTTGAAGCAATTTAGAAATAAATCCAAAAGCGTATCGATTAATTTTAGTAATAATTAACCTGATAAAAAGGCTTGTTTTTCGTTATTTTTCAAGCATGATGGATCTCATTTATTTGTAAGTTATATAGCTCTAGTGGTTACGTACTAAAATAATTAATCAACTCAATACTTACAGTTCAATGATGAGCACATGCTTTAATTCAAAAGCAAAATATTTTAAACTGATTTTTCAGTATAGCTTAGATCATTTACTTTAATTTATGAGTATCATTTTCGCTTGTTTGGTAAAAAGCGATGAATTCAAAAAAGAATTTGAGTTCTGTAAGCTAATATAAAAAAGAAATGAAGCATTGTTAATAAATTTTGTTGCTAAAACTGTTTAGCCTTAGCCTAATATACATTTTTATCACTTTTAAATCGGGCAAAGGTTGAAAGAAAACTTTTTGCAAGAAGTTTGGATATTTCATCTTATAGAAGATATTAATCCGGATAAAAAATGTTCAAAACACAAAGCAAATAAAGGAATGCTTCAAAGAGTGTGAAAAACCAGTTATTGTAACAATAAATGAAATATTTTCAATTAGTTAAAAAGTATCTTTAATTTAAAAGATGAATTATATTATTTTGTTTAAAAATTGAGAACCATAATGTTCCAATTATTTTTTATTTTCAATAAATTGCAGCTATCTTTTAATTAAAAGAATGAATTAAATTGGTTTATATTAAGCTGAACTTAAAAACTCTCTTAAAAAGCTTTGAAATTTACATAAATGCCATTACAAATTTGAGATGGAAGAAAATAACCAGGAAAAGAGAGGAAACTGCGAAAAGTAAGAACCTTATTCAAAAACAACTTCACCCCTCTATATTGCTATTTTAAAATACAGCCCATTACAAACTTATTCTGTTGTTTTAGAGGTTACAATTTGTAATTAAAACACCATTTACAAAAGCATGAATTATGTAAATCTTCGAAAGATATTTATAAAATTCTGAGCAAAAATTAACAGAGCTTCTTAACCAATTATATTTATAAAGATCAGAATTTATAAGACACACCAACACGGAAATCATTGGTTTTATAATCAATTTCAAATTTATCTTTAATAAATTTCTTTTTACCAAAATTTGAGAAACGATACTCTGCACGTAAAATAAGATCATCCATCATTGCAAAATCAACACCACCACCAAAAGTATAACCAATCATTGCTTTAGTTTCATCCACTATTTTATCTTTTGTTATTTCAGTTGAGGCCAAAAAGATATCTTGAATCTGCGTATAAGCAACACCACCAGCAATATAAGGCATAATATGATCAACAGCAAAACCTACACGCATTCGTGTGGCACCAGCCCACTTTTGTTTTAAAGTATGACTTATGGTTACAATAAATTTTTCTAATAATTCATCACTTGGCACTGCTTCTTGCAAATGGTGTTGCCTCTGTACACCACGTCCCCCATCATTCATTTTATACCCACTGTGTTTGATAACCTTTGTATCTTTTTTATCAGACCAAATTACATCCGTATCAACACCTAAAACAAGGCTATTATTAAGATCAAAATTAGCCCCTGCATAAAGACCACCCATAAAACCCGAAAGTTTGGGTAATAAATCTTTCTCAATCGATGATAATTTTGTAGAACCAACACCTTTTAAATTTAAATTTAGAGCAGTCTTACTCGAAAAACCGCCAATTTGGCCACCGAAATAAAAACCTGTCCAAGAAAAAGAAGGAGCAACAACATTTGGTAGAACAACAGACATTGATTCTTGAGGAATCCTACCACTTTCTGCTTGTGCTGCAGAAGACGCAACCAAAGTAAAAATAGATACGGTAATTAAACATTTAGTATTCATATATTGCTCCAAAGTTACACACTAAACTACATAATGATACATTTTTTTCATAAAAAATCTGTAGTAAAAATGATACAAGTATAGGCAAAAATGAAGTTCCACACAAAAAGTAATAACTTCTTCTCGCACTCAAAAATAAAACAAATATCAAACGTTTTGTATTTTTTTGTTTGCTCAAAATTTGTCTATTATATTACGTTAATATGATGAGCAAAACTCTATTGTAATGTGTCTTAAAATTAAGACTTTTTCTTCCCTAAAATTTTTCTAATCTGTGCAAGAGAAATAGACATTTACTTTGATAATTCATTCAAAGGCATAATTATACATTAAACGTGAACTTGGATAGTATCAGCTCCAGGTTTAACAAGAGGCATTTTAAAATATGATGAACATGGAAAACGTTTGTGTGGGTGGAAACAAATTCAGAAGAAAAACTGAAAAACAGACAGAACTTACAGAAGCAGAAAAAAATGCTTCAAAAGTGATCATTACTCACCAAAGTATGAAAATCTATCAAAGTGTGAAAGCAAAGTGATGTCTCGTTTTATGAAGTAGATAGCATTTATCATATTTTTATTGATCCTTATTTTGCATGTTTTATGGATGCAATGTATAATTATAATATCTTTCCACATTTAAAACAGTAGTTTTCAAAAAAAATAAGTATTTTTGTATTGAATTACTTTGAAATATAATAATAAGATACCCTTATTCTATAATAACAACCATAAAACATTGTTTTTTAAAGATACACTGAAGGGTATTATGATATTTACTTCATTTAAATTAGAAAATTTCAAAGGGATAGGCTAACCTGTAGAAATAGATCTCTCAGGGGGAGATAGACGTTTTCCTTTTATTCTGATGGGGAATAATGAATCAGGAAAAACAACAACTTTGCAGGGTATTTACCTATTGTCACAGTTATGCTTAGGGAAACAATTAACAGATGAAGAGCTTGCTTCTATACGTCCTAAAATAGGTTATTTTAATAAAGGTATTATCTTATCTGCTACAATTTCAGTAGATGAAGCGGAGATTGAAAAATTAGCTAAGCTTAATACACTGAAAAAAATCAAAGATGATTTTTCTGAAAATAACCAACTAAATTTATCTTTTGCATATTCATTTGCTAATAGTTTTTGCACAGAAAAGCGTGTAATGATCAATAATAAGGATTATGGAGATAAAACAGTAACAACTCTTTTAGATTATATACAGAACCATATTCCTGAAATCGTCTATTATGATGATTTTATGTTTGATGTGCCTAATAAAATTAGGTTTTTAAAAACTGCAGCTCAAGATTCAAATAAAGAATTAACATAGGACAGTTTGTTGAACGATAAAAAAACCTTTTATGGCATAATATTTTAATGATTTACTGATTGGTGCTCATAAACATCAAACTGGGGGGAAAACTGAATTGGATATTAATTTTCAACGTGATGTCGTTGATTGTGATGATGAAGACGTAGTTGATCAACGTCTATCTTCTATGAATAATTATCTTAATAGTGTTGTTACCAAAGATTGGGAAGACATTACAGGAGGAAAAACTGTATTTGATAACTTTAGCATAAAAACAGTAACAGGATCAAATCCCAATTTTCTAGATTATTGTTTAAAGGTCAAAGCTAACGGTCGCACTTTTTCTTTACATGAAAGAAGTAAAGGGTGCCGTTGGTTCTTTTGTTTTAAAGTGCTTACAGATATTCGTACCAATAGGAGCAAAAATGGAACAATTTTCTTGTTGGATGAACCTGCAAGTAATCTACATATTCATCCCCAAGAAAAAATATTACAATCTTTGCAGAAATTATCAGGGTCTGACAACAATAGCGTGATTTATTCTACTCATTCTCCTTATTTGATTGAGGAGACTAAAGTGGATAATTTATTTATTGTTTGTAATGAAGCGTCTGATTGCGATCATCCTAAAATTCTATGCAGCAAAATTTCTCAATTAGATAACAGCAGCGACGAAGTGTCGAGATCAGTTGAGCCTTTTTTACAGAAACTTGTGATGAATTGCGTTAAGCATCTTAGTAATAACCGGAAAGAAAGATTTTCACGACTTTATAATTTTATTAAAGAGACTGGTCCTCTTGCTGATTCTATCGAAAAAGCTATTAATTTAATACAGAAAATTCTCTGACAAGTTATATTAGAAAATCTTATTTCCTAGCTTTATTGATTTATTTCTAACTTTAATAAATATCAATAAAATCAATAGGTTGTAGAAAAAACAAATGGCTCCCCGGGCCGGATTCGAACCAGCGACCAACCGGTTAACAGCCGGTTGCTCTACCACTGAGCTACCGAGGAATAACACCAATTTATTTTAGTGCAAGGGCTATAGCAAAGCAATATTCATTTGCAAAGGGTAAAATTACTTTTTTTAAAAAAAAATTCAAAAATTGTATAAAAAGAATAAAAAGGATCCAAGAAAGATTACTGTATCTTGACGGATGCATTACCTTCCCTTATTGACAATTTTGATATTTATTGACGAGGCCTCGTGGCGGAATGGTTACGCAGAGGACTGCAAATCCTTGTATCCCGGTTCGATTCCGGGCGAGGCCTCCACTTAATTTCGATTAAAATAATTTTTTATTGAATAGTATTTTAATTTTTTGAGTGAAATTACCTTTATATGGAAAATTAGCGCAATTAGAATCTTATTATTGACTGTAACATGCTTTTTTGTCACATTCACAATAAAAGACATTACGCTTTTATTACTGCCATTTTGATTGTGGTTTTTGTTATGCATTAGGAGAAAAAACTGGTTATGGTTGCAGATTTTGCAGAACTTCGCCGCAAAATGGTTGACAATCAAATTCGTACAGTAGATGTAACGGATTTATCGATTCTTGAGGCATTTTTAACGGTGCCGCGTGAAGATTTCGTGTCAGAAGACGTGAAAGATTTAAGTTATCTTGATGGAGATATCGTTGTTTTTCCAGCACAAGATGATTTGCGTGCATGCTATTTGATGAAGCCTGCCTCTTTAGCAAAATTGCTACAACTTGCAGCTATAAAACCATCAGATAGCGTGCTAAATATTGGTGCAAATAGTGGTTATTGTGCAGCATTATTTTCAAAGATTGCTAGGTCTGTTGTTGCGTTGGAAAGTAATAAAACGCTTGTAGAACAAGCAGATAAACTTTTAAAATATCATCAGTGTAATAATGTGGTTGTTGTCCATGGAGCGTTAGAGCAAGGTTATACTGCTAAGGGGCCTTATGATGTGATTTTTATTGAAGGTGCTGTTGATTTTATTCCTGATGGTATCTTTGATCAAATGAAAGAAGGTGGGCGTCTTGTTGTGGTTGAAGGGCATGGTGGGGCAGGTGTTGCACAAATTTACATAAAAGAAGACAAGGTTATTTCAGTTCGTCGTAGTTTTAACCTTGCTGTCAAACCCCTTCCTGGTTTTTTAAAGACATTCGATTTTGTGTTTTAATATTTAATTTCATCCATGAACATGCAAAGAGTTGTGTGGTAAGTTTAGGATTTATAGTGTGCTTAAAATAAATAAAAAACTTCAGGCATGTTTATTGCTAATAGTGGATGTTTTTATATCAGGATCCGCTCATGCTAGTACGTTGAGAGATGCTTTAGCTGAAGCTTATGTGTATAATGCCAAGTTAAATAGTGAACGTGCTGGTGTACGTATATCAGATGATGATATGGTCATTGCGCGCTCAAATTTTTTGCCGCAAATTGAAGGGATTGGAACCTATGGCCGGAATAATACCGTAACAGGTGGATCTATAGGGATAAAGTTAAGTCAAAGATTGTTTGACGGTTTTGTAACGCAAAATACATTTTTTTCAGCTCAAGTTAAAACACAAGCGCAACGTGAGTATCTTCGCAATGCTGAACAAAATATGTTTTTGGATGCTGTAACAGCGTATACTAATGTGTATAAAGCACGTCGTATTGCTGATCTTCGTCGAGAAAATTTGGCTGCTCTTGAAGAACAAGTTCGTTCAGATGAAGCAAGGTTAAATGTAGGGGAAGGGGCTCATGTGGATTTTGCTCAAGCACAGGCGGCGCATTCTGTAGCTGTTTCTGAATTTAGTCTCGCTTGTGCTGATGTGAAGGCAATGGAAGCTATTTATCGTCAAATCATTGGTTCAGATCCTACACAGTTAGAACGCCCACCAGTGGCGACAGAGCTTCCGAAGAATCTTGATATTGGTTATCAAGTTGGTGATATCATGCATCCAGCGATTCTTTATGCAAGATATTTGACTGATGCTAGTTCTTATAATGTAAAAGCAAAAGAGGGGGCTTTGCTTCCTAAAGTAGATTTTTCCACAACAGTATCTTATAATCGAATTTATAGTGGCCCTGGTGAGAATGGGGTTTCTCAATCGGTTGGAATTTCATTGAGTGTTCCAATTTTTGAAGGTGGACGTACATCTGCGCAGGTTCGTCAATCAAAGGAGCAGTTTGAACAGGCTCGTCTCCAACTTACTGTAGCTCAAAATAGTGTAAGACAAGCATTGACTACTGCCTGGTTTCAGTTAGAGGGTGCACGTGCGTCTGTTATTGCTTATCGCAAGAGTGTTCGTGCTGCTGAAATTGCTCTTAAAGGTCGTATTCAAGAAAACCGAGTAGGGCAAGCAACTACATTAGATGTTTTGAACTCTCGCACTCAGTTGATTAATGCCCAAATTGCACTGGCAATTGCAGAACGGGATGTTGTGGTTGCAAGTTATAGTGTTCAATCTTCTATTGGAAAATTGACTGCAAATTATTTAGGTTTGAGGACGGTTAAATATACTCGCTGAAACTATAAGCTATGTGTATATAGTGATTAGTATTTAGGGGGTAAACAAATCAAATTGCTAATGATATTGAAAAATATATTGTTTACATGTAGTTTCATTTTAAGCGGGGAAATTCACTTAACTAAGGAAAGAAAGTTGTGTGTGGCATCATATTTCGTATGAAGAGACATGGCAATCTTATAATTCTTTTATTACACTGATGCATTGTTTTGCGTTTTTAAGAGGTTTTTAATATGGTACAGAGTTCAAATGCGTTACGTGAGCCAAGTATGGATGAGATTTTAACATCTATTCGTGAAATCATTGAAGAGAATGCAGTTCAAGCTGATCATTTTGTAAATGAAACCCTTGCTGATGCTTCTTCTGAAAAACACTCAGAGGTATCTTCAGAAGATGTTTGTGAAACCACTTTATCAGTTGATGATGCAATGAAAGCTTTGGCTGACCGTATTGGCCTTTCCTCTGATAACCAAGATTTTTCTCTGTCTCAAGTGCAAGATAACACAAATGTAGAGGATAATACAGTTAGTATGGGTGTACAAGCAACAAAACTTTCTTCCGAAGAGCAGGCTTCTGTTCATAAAACAAAACAATATAATACTAAGGCATTTGTATCGCAGAAAGAAAATACAGTTTCTGGTTGTGTAGAACTATCTCCATATTTTATCTCTTCTGCAGAGAGAATGGCAGAGGACATTTTACGCCCAGCTATAGCGGAGTGGTTACAGCGTCAATTGCCTGTTTTTGTTGAAAAGATTTTGCGTGAAGAAATCGCTAAGACAATTAAGAATTTACCTTAAATGTTTGTTTGTACTTTTAGCCATTTGGTATTTCCTTTTATTGTAAAAACTGGTTTGTAATTTTATGAAGCCATTTTAAGTGGGTGAAGTTTGCGAATAATGTTCACTGGGTATTAGGTTATAAGTTACGTTTTTTAGTGGTGCTATGAGTAAGTGGGTAAAAGAATGATAGAAAAAAACTATGATGCCGCTTCCATAGAGCCACAGATCGCGAAAGAGTGGGAGGCTCATGGTGTTTTTAAGGCGGGGGCTGGTTCAAAACCAGGTACAGAGCCTTTTTGCGTTATGCTTCCCCCACCGAATGTAACTGGCTCACTTCATATGGGGCATGCTTTAAATACGACAATCCAAGACATTATGGTGCGTTTTCAGCGAATGAGAGGTAAAAACGTATTATGGCAGCCTGGTTTGGATCATGCAGGGATTGCCACGCAAATGGTTGTTGAACGCCAATTGGCAGAACATCAAGAACCAACACGTCAAGAAATGGGTAGAGAAAAATTTGTCGAGCGTGTTTGGAAATGGCGTCGTGAGACGGGGGGCATCATTGTTAATCAGCTACGGCGTCTTGGTGTTTCATGTGATTGGTCGCGTGAACGATTTACAATGGATGAGGGGTTGTCTCAAGCTGTTTGTGAAGTGTTTGTTACACTTTATAAGCAAGGGTTGATTTATAGAGACAAGCGTTTGGTTAATTGGGATCCCAAGTTATTAACGGCTATTTCAGATCTTGAAGTGGATTCGAAAGAAATAAAAGGTCATTTGTGGCATTTTAAATATCCACTTGAAGGTAAAGTTTTTGATCCAAATGATTCAACAACTTTTATAACAGTTGCGACAACGCGGCCTGAAACAATGCTTGGTGACACAGGCATTGCGGTTAATCCTGAAGATGATCGTTATAAAAACCTTGTAGGTCAAAATGCTATTTTACCACTTGTTGGTCGTAAATTATTGATTGTTGGTGATTCTTATGCTGATCCTGAAGAGGGAAGTGGTGCTGTAAAAATTACACCAGCACATGACTTTAATGATTTTGAAGTAGGGCAGAGAAATGGCTTGCGCTTAATCAATATTTTAACGCAAAAGGCTGAAGTTTTTTTGCGTGATAATGAGGCGTTTTTTGATGGTTTAGTCTTATCGGACGAATTGAAAGCATTAGTGGAGGATTTGGATCGGTGTGATCGTTTTGTTGCACGAAATCGGATCATATCTTTAATGAAGGAGCGAGGTTATTTTGTAAGTGTTGATGACCATCTGCACACCGTTCCTCATGGTGATAGGAGTGGAGTGCCTATTGAACCATTTTTAACTGATCAATGGTACGTCAATGCTGCAGAATTAGCAAAACCGGCAGTAGAGGCTGTTCGTCAATGCAAAACACAATTTGTTCCAGCTAGTTGGGAAAAAACCTATTTTAATTGGATGGAGAATATTCAACCTTGGTGTATTTCTCGCCAATTATGGTGGGGACATCAGATTCCAGCTTGGTATGGCCCTGATGGTGTGATTTTTGTTGAAAAAAGTAAAGAAGAAGCTTTAGTTTCAGCTTTATCTTATTATGGTAAAGAGGTTCAGCTAACGCGTGATCAAGATGTCTTAGACACCTGGTTTTCATCAGCTCTGTGGCCTTTTTCGACACTAGGTTGGCCAGAAAAGACGACAGAATTAAAAACGTTTTATCCAACATCTCTATCGGTTACTGGGTTTGATATTATTTTTTTCTGGGTTGCCCGTATGATGATGATGGGTATTCACTTTATGGGTGAGATACCTTTTTCAACTGTTTATGTACATGCTCTCGTACGGGACCAGACGGGTGCAAAGATGTCAAAGTCGAAGGGAAACGTTATTGATCCACTGGAACTTATTGATCAATATAGCGCAGATGCATTACGTTTCACTTTAGCTATTATGGCAACACAGGGGCGTGATGTAAAACTTGATCCTTCGCGTGTTGCGGGTTATCGCAATTTTGCTACAAAATTATGGAATGCCACTCGATTTGCAGAAATGAATGGGGTTAGGCATGGTTTGTCTTTTAAGCCGGAAGAAGCAAAACTTACTTTTAATCGTTGGATTGTAACAGAATTATCCAAAACTGTTTCGGCAGTGACTGCTGGTATTGAGAGCTATAAATTTAATGAGGCTGCTAGCGCACTTTATCGATTTGTTTGGAATACATTATGCGATTGGTATCTTGAATTTCTTAAACCTGTATTTCAAGGTTCAGACGAAGATTCCAAAAAAGAAGCGCAAGCATGTACTGCTTGGGTTCTTGATGAAGTTTATAAACTACTGCATCCTTTTATGCCTCATATGACGGAAAAATTGTGGTCTCTCACAGCAATATCAGGCATAAAGCGTGAAAATATGTTGGCATTGACGCAATGGCCGCAGATAACATTTGTAGATGAAGAAGCTGCAATCGATGTTAATTGGCTCATTGACGTTATTAGTGAAATTCGTTCTGTGCGCTCTGAAATGAATGTTCCAGCGGCTGCGCAAGCACCTCTTATTATTATAGAAGGGGAAGGGACAATACAAGAACGTGTGCAGCGTTATGATACTATTCTTAAAAGATTAGCGCGTGTTGAGACGATTTGTTTCTCTGATAGAATTCCATCTGGATCTGCGCAAATTGTTTTAGGAGAGGTGACTTTTTGTTTATCGCTGGAGCAGTTGATTGATTTAAATGCTGAACGTGCCCGTTTGATGAAAGATATCAATAAAATTGAACAAGATATTGAAAAGATCTCACTTAGGTTAAATAATCCAAAGTTTATAGAGAATGCAAAAGTAGAAGTTGTTGAAATTGAACGTAAAAAAATCATAGAACTGCGTGCTGCAAAGAACAAAACATCGCTTGCTTTAGAGCGTTTGATTTAACTAAAATTTTAAGTTTTTCTTTTCATAAGAGTTAAAGATTATTTTTAAGTGACATGTTTTATATTTTTTCATTACGTATTTCAAAAATTTGAATTATATAATAATTTATTTTATCTTAAAAAGAATACATTTTAAATATATGTTTTAAAATTTGTAGTGGCACCGATGGTGTCATGAGAGTGGATAACTTTTAATGATAAATAGCTTTAAAATGTTCAAAATAGCTACGATGGCTATTACTGTAGGGATGCTTTCTACTGCTTATGCAACAGATGTAAGCGTTTCCCAGAAAGTAACTAACCGTTCATCTGATTTTTTTAAGCGTGGTATGTCTGCTTATAAAAATGGACAAATAGATCAAGCTATTTCAGCTTTACATTATGCTGCTAATATGGGCCACATTGGTGCGAATTGGAAACTTGGTTATATTTATGCAAATGGCGATGGTGTGCCTGAAAATGATTATAAGGCATATAATTTTTTTGCACATATCGTTGAAAAAGGTGCTGATCCTGGCTCGGAAAATGAAAGTTATGTTTCTGATGCATTAGTTAAGCTTGCGGGATATCTTAGGAAAGGTATTCCTGATTCGCCTGTAAAAGCTGATCCTTCTTATGCAGTTGATCTTTATACGCAGGCTGCAACGAATTATAGAAATCCTCAAGCTCAATATTATCTAGGTAGCATGCTTTTAAAAGGTGAGGGTGGGGAAAAAAATCCTGTACAAGCAGCTCGATGGTTTCAGCTTTCGGCTAAGAAAGGAAATTCTTCTGCTCAGGCTATGCTCGGAAATATGTTGTTTCAAGCAGGGGAAACAGTTCGTGGTGTAGCAATGTTAACTGCAGCTTATGAAAAGGCTAACACAAAAGACCAAAGTTGGATTCGTCCTATGCAAGAACGAGCTTTTGCTATTTGTGATGAATTTGAACGGCGTACAGCGATGTCGTTAGCTGTTGATATTCTTGAAAAAGGTAATTCTTAAGCAATTTTATTTGCAGGTAATACACCTCTAATGTCTATACATAAAATTTTGGTTTTATGTATAGACTTACAATAAAATGACATTACATACACAATGTAACAGTTAATGATTGAGAATTTTTGATAAAAATTCTTGTGCACGTGGTGTTCTAGCTTGTGGATCAGAAAAGAATTCTTCTGATGAACAATCTTCAAAAATTGTTCCTTGATCCATGAAAATTACGCGTTTTGATACTTTTTGCGCAAAACTCATTTCATGGGTTACACAAATCATTGTCATACCTTCTTCTGCTAAGTTGATCATAACATCTAACACTTCACCTACCATTTCGGGATCCAAGGCAGAGGTTGGCTCATCAAAAAGCATAACAAGTGGGTCCATAGTTAAAGCTCGTGCAATAGCAACACGTTGTTGTTGGCCTCCTGAAAGTTGACCGGGGTACTTATTTTTATGTTCGATAAGTCCAACACGTTCAAGATATAATAAACCGCGCTCAAGTGCCTCTTTCTTACTGCGTTTTAAAACTTTAATTTGCGCAATTGTTAAATTTTCTGTGACAGATAAATGTGGGAAAAGTTCAAAATGTTGAAATACCATTCCTACATGGCTGCGCAATTTAGGTAAATTTGTTTTTTTTGAGTGTACTGGTACACCATTAATCCAAATTTCGCCTTTTTGAAAAGGTACTAAAGCGTTGATGGTTTTAATGAAGGTTGATTTTCCTGAACCTGATGGCCCACAAACTACCACAACCTCCCCTTTATTAATATTGGTTGTACAATTTTTAAGAATATTAACTTCGCCGTACCAATTGGAAACGTTTTTCATTTTAATCATATGAGTAGACATTTTTTTCCCTATTAGCGAATAATGGATATTTTTTTCTGGAGGTATAAGACTATCTGCGATAATGTAAAGCAGATAGCAAAATAGAAGATGGCTGCTAATATATAAGCTTCTTGTTTTACGCCGAAATTATTAGAAACAATATCAAAACCATTTAAAAGACTATTACCACTAATTGCATAGACAAGTGTTGTATCTTGAAACAGAATAATAACCTGTGTCAAAAAAACAGGAAGCATGTTTCTGAGGGCTTGAGGAAGAAGCACGATATACATGTTTTGCCAGTATGTCATTCCGAGAGCTTGTCCTGCATATTTTTGCTCTTGTGGTATTGAAGAAAGGCCAGCACGCATAATTTCAGCAAAATAAGCAGCTTCAAATGCAGTAAAAGTAATTAATGCTGATTTGTTTGCGCCGATTGATATTCCCGTTAGGAAAGGTAAGAGCACAAAAAACCATAAGATAACCATAACAAGTGGTATTGAGCGCATAGCAGTTATATAAATTACAGCAAGAGAAGAGAGAATTTTAATAGAAGAAAGCCGCATCATTGCTAACAATATGCCGAAGATAAGTCCAAATGTTGTTGCAAAAAGTGTTAAAAAAACACTAAAAAGCAGACCCGGCAGAATATAAGAGAGGAATATATCAAAAGTAAAAAATGAAAAATCAAAGTCTGAAAAATTGAAAGAAAGATAGGGCCAAAAATAAGAATTCATAAAATCTTTCATATTCAATGTCCCCCCGTTTGAAAATTAGGAATTTTAAGAATTTTCTCGATGATTGTCATTATAACAAAAATGAATAACGCTATGGCAATATAAAGAATAGTAACAATCAAATAGTTCTCATAAACATGACTTACTTCTTCAATTGTTTGATATTGGAATTGCATTAGTTCATTAATAGAAACGGCAAACGCTATAGATGAATTTTTTACAATCCCCATTGCCTCTGAAGTTAATGGTGGCATGATTGTACGAATAGCACGTGGTAATATGATATAGCGGTAACTTTGACCAGTAGTAAATCCCATTGCCATGGCTGCATAACGCTGGCCGGAAGAAATAGATTCAATACCTGAACGAACTTGCTCTGCGACACGCGCAGATGTGAAAAACCCTAAAGCACAGGTTATTAATACAATAGGTGAAAAATTTATTGCTGGTGGATAAATTTTAGGGACAACAAAATACCATAAAAACACTTGTACAAGCAGAGGGATATTGCGCATAATTTCCACCCAAACACGACCAATAGCACGAAGAATGCGGTTGATGATGGAAGTGTGGGGCAGAGTGCGTATCGTTCCTATGATGACACCGACAAATACAGCTAATATTAATGAAGAAACAGATAATATAGCGGTATTTTTAAAGCCATCGAGCAGCGTGTCCAAGTAGGTATGACTTATACCAGGAGTGCCAAGACACCCAATCACTGGTGTTTGATTAAGATCATCTATACAAAGGAAAGAAAAATCCATTAGTCAACATTTCCTAAAGTTGTCCATCCCTTAGTAGGGTGGATAAATCAGCCGCATTACACATGCTAAATTTATTGAAAAGTTAAAAAAGTACAACCACACTCGATTTTTAGAGAGTGTGGTTGCTCTTTATTCAAGTACTACAAGTTGTTTTCTATATAATGTTCCCGAGGTTTATTGTTGGGATTTTCCCAAGCAGATTTTGTTGATTGGGATAAAGGAAGATTGACAACAGTATTTGTAGGAGGAATTGGTTCCATAAACCATTTATTGTAAAGTTTTTCAAGTGAACCATCTTTAATTTGCCGCATAATACTATTATTGATTTCTTGCTCGAGGTTTTTGTCATTTAATCGAAGCATGCAGGCAATAGGTTCAATTGAAAGCACGGTATCAAGAATTATATAATCGGATGGTTTTTTTGATTTAGAAATATGCCCAGAGAGAATTGAAGCATCCATCACAAATGCGTCAGCGCGACCAGATTCTAACAACAAAAAGCTATCTCCGTGATCTTTACCTGTTATAACTTTGAAGTTAATGTTTTTTGCACGTTTATTTTTACGGATAAGCTGAACAGATGTTGTACCGGTGGTGGTTGCGACTGTTTTACCATTTAAATCTTCAACAGATTTAATACCAGAACTTTTCTTCACAGCAATTCGAACTTCTTCAACATAAGTGGTATAAGCAAACGCAGCCTCTTTATTGCGAGAAGAATCATTTGTTGTAGAACCACATTCGAAATCATAGGTTCCGTTTTGTAACAGAGGAATTCGATTTTGTGACGTGATAGGAAGATAATGGATTTTAATTGATTGACCAATTTTTTTTGAAATATCATCAATGATATATTCCGCCATTTCTGTATGAAAACCTGTATATTTACCATTACCAATAGCATAGGCTAAACCTATAGATGATTCGCGAACACCTAAAGTAATTTCTCCTGTTGTTTTAATTTTCTCCAGTGTGTCATTTTGAGCTTGCACCATACTTGTTAGCCCAATAACAATCGCTGCACTAAATGCCAACAGTGATCTTTTCATTATTTCTTCCCTTTATTTTATAGTTTTTTGTTCTTAATTATTATATTTAAAAATCTTTTACACGCAATGTAACATGTTTATTATTCAAAGTGGGTATTTTTTTAAATTGTTCTCATAACAAGGTTAAATTTTTAAATTAGAGTTGAGCTCAATCCACACAGGAACATGGTCTGACGGCTTTTCATATCCTCTTACTTCTGTTTGACTGTAAGCACAAACAAGTTGATCTGCAGCTTCTGGGGATAATAATAAGTGATCAATACGAACGCCATTGTTTTTTCGCCATGCGCCAGCTTGAAAATCCCAAAAACTAAAAGAAGAGTCATCTGTAACGTTACGAATAGAGTCATAAAAACCTAAATAAATAATGCGCTGGAATGCTTGTCGTGTTTGTGGAAGAAATAAAGCGTCATTTTTCCATTCTTCAGGTTTTTTTGCATCTAATGGGGTTGGGATGACATTATAATCACCAGCTAAAATAAGGGGATCTTCATATGCAAGTAATAATTTTGCATGTGTATATAATCTCTCCATCCATCTCATTTTATAAAGATGTTTTTCGCTATTGACGGGGTTACCATTCGGAAGATAAAGGGAAGCAATACGAACAATCCCTTTATTTGTTGAATAAACGGCTTCAATATAACGTGCTTGCTCGTCATTGTCATCACCTGGCAATCGACGGATAAGCTCGTCAGGTCGTTTTTTAGAAAGAAGTGCAACACCATTGAAACTTTTTTGTCCATGTGTTTCTATATGATATCCTAAAGTTTCAATTTTATCACGTGGAAAATTTGCATCAATACATTTAATTTCTTGTAAGCAAACTATATCAGGCTGATTTTTCTGCAGCCATTTACATAGTGTGTCATGTCGTGCTTTTATTCCAGCAATGTTCCATGTTGCAATTTTCATAGTATTAACTTTTAAGCATTATATATACAATTAGCAAGTGATTACAGGATAGTATATTAAAACTCTCTAATATATTGCAGTTATTTTTGTTGGATGGAATTATTACAGCAGCGACTTTTTTTACAATTTTTTCTTTAAAAACCAAATTTGTAAAAGTGCCGTAAAGTTCTTTATTTTCATTTTTACAAACTTTCTGCTGTTTAATACTTGACGAATGTATATGTTCTCGTTATTAAAAACCATCATGACCGATGTGAGAGTGATTAATATTTTAGGGTTTCACCCTGAGATTCATCTCAAACAGAGTTTGTTTTAAAAAATTTAAAAACCAATACTAGTGCAAGAGGCTAATGCCTCCTCTGCTTTTAGTCGGGTAAGCTGTCTATTAAGCATGCCCGGCTTTGTGTGTAAGCTTAAGTCTTTATTCCAATTGTATCGGGATAGGCATTAAAGTAAAGAAGCCCGAGTGGGCGAGATGAACGTAGATTGAAAGAGGAAGGTTGTATGCCTACCGTAAACCAGTTGATTCGCAAACCACGTGTAGCGCCGGTTAAGCGTAATAAGGTTCCTGCCCTTCAGGCGAACCCGCAAAAACGTGGCGTTTGTACTCGTGTCTATACAACAACACCGAAGAAGCCTAATTCTGCTCTTCGTAAAGTTGCTAAGGTTCGTTTAACAAATGGATTTGAGGTTATCGGTTATATTCCTGGTGAGGGACATAATCTTCAAGAACACTCTGTTGTGATGATTCGTGGTGGTCGTGTAAAGGATTTACCTGGGGTTCGTTATCACATTATTCGTGGTTTGCTTGATACACAGGGTGTTAAAAATCGTAAACAGCGCCGTTCAAAATATGGCGCGAAACGTCCGAAATAAATACTGAGAGACAAAGCCAATGTCCCGTCGCCATAGAGCAGAAAAACGTGAAATTAATCCAGATCCTAAATTTGGTGATTTGGTCATTACAAAGTTTATGAATGCCATTATGTTTGATGGTAAAAAATCTGTTGCTGAGCGCATTGTTTATGGTGCGCTTGATGCGGTTGAGAGTAAAGTAAAAACAGATCCTGTGGCTTTGTTTCATCAGGCGTTGGAAAATGTTGCTCCACATATTGAAGTTCGTTCGCGCCGTGTTGGTGGTGCTACTTATCAAGTTCCGATAGATGTTCGTCCTGATCGTCGTCAGGCTCTTGCTATTCGTTGGTTAATTGTGGCAGCGCGTGGGCGTAATGAGACGACAATGATTGATCGTCTTTCTGGAGAGTTGGTGGATGCGGCTAATAATCGTGGTTCTGCAGTGAAAAAGCGTGAGGATGTGCACCGTATGGCTGAGGCTAACCGTGCATTTTCTCATTATCGCTGGTAGGTATGTTGTAAATCTAAGGCAAATAGAATGGCTCGCGAATATAAAATCGAAGACTATCGTAATTTTGGTATTATGGCGCATATTGATGCGGGTAAGACCACGATGACTGAGCGTATTTTGTTCTATACTGGTAAAAACCATAAAATTGGTGAAACTCATGATGGCGCTTCTACAATGGATTGGATGGAGCAAGAGCAAGAGCGTGGTATTACAATTACATCTGCTGCGACAACAACTTTTTGGAAAGGGCGTGATGGCCGGAGTAGACGTTTTAATATTATTGATACGCCAGGGCACGTTGATTTTACAATTGAGGTTGAGCGTTCTTTACGTGTTCTTGATGGTGCGATAGCTTTACTAGATGCTAATGCTGGTGTGGAGCCTCAAACGGAAACGGTTTGGCGGCAGGCTGAGAAATATCATGTGCCACGCATGGTTTTTGTTAATAAAATGGATAAAATTGGGGCTGACTTCTATCGTAGTGTAGAAATGGTTGGTTCGCGATTGGGTGCTAAGGCGCTTGTTATTCAGTTACCAATTGGTTCTGAGAATGATTTTGAAGGCGTTGTTGATCTTATTGAGATGAAGGCGTTGAAGTGGGATGGTTCTATTGGTGCTTCGGCTACAGTAGGTGAAATTCCAGTCGAATTGAAGGAAAAAGCAGAGGAATATCGTGAAAAATTAGTTGAAATGGCAGTTGAAGTTGATGAAGCTGCTATGGAGGCTTATTTGGATGGTGTCATGCCGACTGATGAACAGCTTATGGCTCTTATTCGTAAGGGAACAATAGAGGTTCAGTTTCACCCAGTTCTTTGTGGTACTGCCTTTAAAAATAAAGGGATTCAACCGCTATTAGATGCTATTGTTTCTTATCTTCCTTCTCCGATTGATGTTCCGGCTATTAATGGTATTGATGTTAAAACTGAGGCTGAAACAACACGTGAGTCTTCAGATGATGCCCCGCTTTCTATGCTTGCTTTTAAGATTATGAATGATCCATTTGTTGGGTCATTAACTTTCTGTCGTATTTATTCTGGTAAGGTTCAGAGAGGTATTTCTCTTGAAAATACAGTAAAAGGAAAAAAAGAACGTTTAGGGCGTATGCTTCAGATGCACTCAAATTCTCGTGAAGATATTGAGGAGGCATTTGCGGGTGATATTGTTGCTCTTGCGGGTCTTAAGGAAACAACGACAGGTGATACTCTTTGTGATCCTTTGAAGCCTGTTATTCTGGAAAGAATGGAGTTTCCTGAGCCTGTTATTGAGATTGCGATTGAACCAAAAACAAAAGCAGATCAAGAAAAAATGGGTATTGCGCTTAATCGTTTGGCTGCGGAAGATCCTTCATTTCGTGTTAAATCAGATGAAGAATCTGGTCAAACAATTATAGCTGGAATGGGGGAGTTGCATCTTGATATTATTGTTGATCGTATGCGGCGTGAATTTAAGGTTGAGGCTAATGTAGGTCAACCACAGGTTGCTTATCGTGAAACAATTACGAAAGTTGCAGAAATTGACTATACTCACAAAAAGCAGTCTGGTGGTGCTGGACAGTTTGCTCGTGTGAAGATTATTTTTGAGCCTCATGACGGTGATGATTTTGTATTTGAATCAAAAATTGTTGGTGGTGCTGTTCCTAAAGAATATATTCCAGGTGTTCAGAAGGGTATTGAAAGCGTTATGGGATCAGGGCCTCTTGCAGGTTTTCCCATGCTTGGTGTGAAGGCTACTCTAATTGATGGTGGTTATCATGATGTTGATTCTTCTGTTTTAGCTTTTGAAATTGCTGCGCGCGCAGCTTTTCGAGAGGGGGCGCAAAAAGCAGGTGCACAGCTTCTTGAACCAATCATGAAGGTGGAGGTTGTGACTCCAGAGGATTATATGGGAGATGTAATTGGCGATTTAAATTCTCGCCGAGGTCAAATTTCAGGTACTGAGGTGCGCGGTATTGCGACAGTAGTAAATGCGATGGTTCCTTTGGCGAATATGTTTGGTTATGTAAACACGCTTCGTTCAATGAGTCAGGGGCGTGCTCAGTATACAATGCAATTTAATCATTATGAGCCTGTTCCTTTAGCTGTGGCGCAGGAAATTCAGAAAAAATACGCGTAATCTTTTGATTACGTATTAACTTTAAACTTAGTCCTTGATTTGGACAGAAAATGGAGAGCTCACATGGCAAAGAGCAAATTTGAACGTACGAAGCCGCATGTTAATATAGGAACGATAGGTCATGTTGACCATGGTAAGACGTCCTTGACAGCGGCAATTACGAAATATTTTGGTGAATTTAAAGCGTATGACCAAATTGATGCGGCGCCTGAGGAGCGTGCTCGTGGAATTACCATTTCAACAGCGCATGTTGAATATGAGACAGAGCAACGTCACTATGCGCATGTTGATTGTCCAGGCCACGCGGATTATGTGAAGAACATGATCACGGGTGCAGCACAAATGGACGGGGCGATTTTGGTTGTTTCAGCAGCTGATGGCCCGATGCCTCAGACACGTGAGCATATTTTGCTAGCACGTCAGGTTGGTGTTCCTGCGATTGTAGTTTTTTTGAATAAGGTTGATCAGGTTGATGATGCTGAGCTTTTAGAGCTTGTTGAGCTTGAAGTTCGTGAGCTTCTTTCGAAATATGACTTCCCTGGTGATGATATACCGATAATTAAGGGTTCTGCGTTAGCGGCTCTTGAGGATTCAGATAAAAGTATAGGTGAAGATGCAGTTCGTCGTTTGATGAATGAGGTTGATAATTATATCCCAACACCTGAGCGTCCGGTTGATCAACCATTTTTGATGCCTATAGAAGATGTTTTTTCGATTTCTGGGCGTGGAACGGTTGTAACGGGTCGTGTTGAGCGTGGAATTATTAAAGTTGGTGAAGAAATCGAGATTATAGGTATTCGTCCGACTTCTAAGACGACGGTTACAGGTGTTGAAATGTTCCGTAAGCTTTTAGATCAAGGTCAGGCAGGTGATAATATTGGTGCATTGCTTCGTGGTATTGATCGTGAAGGTATTGAGCGTGGGCAAGTTTTGGCGAAGCCTGGTTCTGTTACGCCGCATACCAAGTTTAAAGCTGAGGCTTATATTTTGACGAAAGATGAGGGGGGTCGTCATACACCGTTTTTCACGAATTATCGTCCACAGTTTTATTTCCGCACCACGGATGTGACAGGAATTGTTACGCTTCCGGAAGGCACGGAAATGGTTATGCCGGGTGATAATGTTGCAATGGATGTTTCTTTGATTGTTCCGATTGCAATGGAAGAGAAGCTTCGTTTCGCTATCCGTGAAGGAGGGCGTACTGTCGGAGCTGGTATCGTTTCTAAGATTATTGAATAATATCAATAAATTATGTGAAGTATCTTTAGTGTTAGAGTTGCTCCGTATGACAGGGAAATAAGAATATGAATGGTCAGAATATCCGCATTCGCTTAAAAGCGTTTGATCACCGGATTCTTGATGCGTCGACGCGTGAAATTGTGTCGACCGCCAAGCGTACTGGCGCCAATGTCCGTGGTCCCATTCCGCTTCCGACGCGGATTGAGAAGTTTACGGTCAATCGTGGGCCGCACATTGATAAGAAAAGTCGTGAGCAATTTGAGATGCGCACACATAAGCGTCTTCTTGATATTGTTGATCCCACACCGCAAACGGTGGATGCTCTTATGAAGCTCGACCTTTCTGCTGGTGTGGATGTAGAAATTAAGCTCTGAGGTTTGAAGACAGAAGGAACAAACCCGATGCGTTCAGGTGTAATAGCACAAAAACTGGGTATGACCCGTATATATAATGAGGCTGGTGAGCATGTACCAGTGACAGTACTTCGTTTGGAGAATTGCCAGGTTATTGCTCAGCGTACAGTTGAGAAGAACGGTTATACTGCTGTTCAATTAGGTGTGGGGTTTGCGAAAGTTAAAAATGTTTCGCGAGCTCTCCGTGGGCATTTTGCTAAAGCTGTGGTTGAGCCAAAAGCTAAAGTGGCGGAATTTCGTGTTAGTCCCGATAATTTACTTGATGTAGGTACTGAGATTACAGTAGAACATTTTATTCCAGGGCAAAGAGTTGATGTAACGGGTACAAGTATCGGTAAAGGTTTTGCTGGTGTTATGAAGCGGCATAATTTTGGTGGGCATCGTGCTTCACATGGTAATTCAATTACACATCGTGCTCATGGTTCAACGGGGCAATGCCAGGACCCGGGTAAAGTATTTAAAGGCAAAAAAATGGCTGGTCATATGGGGCAGGTGCGTGTGACAACGCAAAATATTGAAGTTGTTTCTACTGATATTGATCGTGGCTTAATTTTGGTGCGTGGTGCTGTCTCTGGTTCTAAAGGGGCTTGGATTTTAGTGCGTGATGCTGTAAAGAAGCGTCTTCCTGATAATGCGCCAAAGCCTGCTGGGATTCGTCGCTCTGTGGAGAAAAAGACTGAATCATCTACTCCGGTGGTAGAGGCCTCTAAAGTTGAGGAGGCTGAATAATGGATCTTGTAATTAAAACTCTTGACGGCAACGAAGCTGGTAAGTTAAAAGTTTCTGAGCATATTTTTGGCCTCGCTCCGCGTGAAGATATTCTCCAGCGTGTTGTTCGTTGGCAGCTTGCGCGTCGTCAGCAAGGAACGCATCAGTCACAGGGGCGCTCGGATGTAGCTCGGACAGGTGCAAAAATGTTTAAACAAAAAGGAACTGGGCGTGCCCGGCATTCATCTGCTCGCGCACCGCAGTTTCGAGGTGGTGGTAAAGCACATGGTCCAGTGGCTCGTAGTCACGTGCATATTCTTCCTAAAAAGAGTCGTGCGCTTGGGTTATGTCTTGCTTTGTCAGTAAAACTAAAGACAAATGATTTGATTGTAGTTGATGAACTTAATGTTCAGGATGCTAAAACTAAGGTACTTGCTAAGAGTTTTTCTAAGCTTGGTTTTAATAATGCCCTATTAATTGGTGGAAAAGAAATAAATATGAATTTTTCTCGTGCAGCATCTAATATCCCTAATATTGATGTGTTACCGGTTCAGGGGATTAATGTTTATGATATTTTGCGTCGCAATAAGCTTGTTTTGTCGAAGGCAGCTGTTGAGGCTCTTGAGGAGCGTTTCAAATGACGGATCTTCGCCACTATGATGTAATTATTAGTCCGGTTATTACTGAAAAATCGACTATGATTTCTGAATATAATCAAGTTGTTTTTAATGTTGCACCAAAAGCAATGAAACCTGAAATCAAAGCAGCTATTGAGGCGCTTTTTAATGTTAAGGTTAAGGCGGTTAACACAACGATTCGTAAGGGTAAAGTGAAGCGTTTCAAAGGTGTTGTTGGTCGACAGAATGATGTCAAAAAAGCGATTGTGACATTGGCTAAAGGTTACTCAATTGACCTTTCGACAGGTCTTTAGTAAGGCTCGGAGATAAGAATAATGGCACTTAAGCATTTTAATCCAACAACACCCGGGCAACGTCAGCTTGTTATTGTCGAGCGTTCTGATCTTCATAAGGGTAAATCTGTAAAGACGCTGACTGGGGGGTTGTCGTCAAAAGGTGGGCGTAATAATCATGGTAGAGTTACAGCCCGTTTTCAAGGTGGGCGGCATAAGCGTAGCTATCGATTTGTTGATTTTAAACGCCTTAAGCGTGATATGTCTGCAAAGGTTGAGCGTTTGGAGTATGATCCAAATCGTACTGCTTTTATCGCATTGATTCGTTATGAAGATGGTCAATTAAGTTATATTCTTGCGCCTCAGCGTCTTGGTGTTGGTGATTTGGTTATTACTGGTTCAAACGTTGATATTAAGCCAGGTAATGCAATGCCTCTTTGTAATATGCCAGTGGGTACGATTATCCATAACGTTGAGATGAAACCTGGTAAAGGTGGTCAGATTGCACGTTCAGCAGGGGCTTATGCGCAGCTAGTTGGGCGGGATCAGGGAATGGCTATTCTTCGTCTTAATTCTGGGGAGCAGCGTTTGGTTCCTGGTGGTTGCTTTGCAACCGTTGGTGCTGTTTCAAATCCTGATCATGGAAATATTAATGATGGTAAAGCTGGTCGGTCGCGTTGGCGTGGAAAGCGTCCTCATGTTCGTGGTGTTGCTATGAATCCAGTGGATCATCCACATGGTGGTGGTGAGGGGCGTACATCGGGTGGTCGTCACCCTGTATCTCCTTGGGGTAAGCCTACGAAAGGTAAGCGTACACGCTCCAATAAAGCTACTAATAAATTTATTATGCGTTCGCGTCATCAGCGTAAGAAGTAAGAGAGGTAGTCTAAAGTGGTTCGTTCAGTTTGGAAAGGTCCGTTTGTTGACGGCTATCTTCTTGGAAAAGCAGAGAAGGTACGTGCAAGTGGGCGTAATGAAGTTATTAAAATGTGGAGTCGTCGTTCTACCATTCTGCCGCAATTTGTTGGTTTGACTTTTGGTGTTTACAACGGCAATAAACATATTCCTGTTTCTGTTTCTGAAGAAATGGTTGGGCATAAATTTGGCGAGTTCGCTCCTACTCGAACCTATTATGGTCATGGTGCGGATAAGAAAGCAAAAAGGAAGTAGTGATGGGCAAAGCTAAAGTTCCGCGCCAACTTAAGGACAATGAAGCGAAGGCTGTTGCTCGAACGATTCGTGTTAGTCCACAAAAGCTTAACTTGGTTGCTGCGATGATTCGTGGTAAAAAGGTTAATACAGCGTTGGCTGATTTGACATTTTCACGTAAACGTATCGCTCAGACAGTTAGAAAAACTCTTGAGTCAGCGATCGCGAATGCGGAAAATAACCATGATCTTGATATTGATTCGTTGATTGTTTCAGAAGCGCATGTTGGTAAATCTATAGTAATGAAACGTTTTCATGTTCGTGGTCGCGGGCGTACTAGCCGAATTGAGCGTCCATTTTCGCATCTTACTATTATTGTTCGTGAAATTACCGAAAAAGAGGAGGCTGCGTAATGGGGCAGAAGATCAATCCAATAGGGCTTCGTCTTGGAGTTAATCGAACTTGGGATTCACGTTGGTATGCTGATAGTGGTGAATATGGACGTCTCCTTCATGAAGATTTAAAAATTCGTTTGTATGTGATTGAAGAACTGAAGCAAGCAGCCATTTCTAAGGTTGTTATTGAGCGTCCTCACAAAAAGTGTCGTATTATAATTCATTCAGCACGCCCTGGTCTTATTATTGGTAAAAAGGGTGCTGATATTGAAAAGCTTCGTTGTAAACTTTCAGAGATGACGAATGCTGAGACTTCACTAAATATTGTTGAGATTCGTAAGCCGGAAATTGATGCAACAATCATTGCGCAATCAATTGCTCAGCAGCTTGAACGTCGTGTTGCTTTTCGGCGTGCAATGAAGCGTGCTGTTCAATCTGCTATGCGTCTTGGAGCGGAAGGTATTCGTATTAATTGTTCTGGTCGTCTTGGTGGTGCTGAAATTGCTCGTATGGAATGGTATCGTGAAGGTCGTGTTCCACTTCATACTTTGCGTGCCGATGTGGATTATGGTACAGCAGAGGCTAAAACGGCGTATGGTATTTGTGGTGTTAAAGTTTGGGTTTTTAAAGGCGAGATCCTTGAACATAATCCAATGGCTTCGGAAAATCGTGCTATGGAAAGTGATCATTCAGGAGTTTCGTCGAGTCGCCGCCGTGAAAATACTTGATTTTTATGGTTGAATTGAGATTTGGAGTAAAGAGTAATGTTGCAGCCAAAGCGCACAAAATTTCGTAAGCAATTCAAAGGCCGTATTCACGGTGTTGCGAAAGGTGGTACGGATTTGAACTTCGGTGCTTACGGTCTGAAGGCTATTGAGCCAGAGCGTATTACTGCGCGCCAAATTGAAGCGGCGCGTCGTGCTATTACACGTTACATGAAGCGTTCTGGTCGTGTATGGATTCGGATTTTTCCAGATCTTCCGGTTACATCTAAGCCGACTGAAGTTCGTATGGGTAAGGGTAAAGGAAGTGTTGACTATTGGGCAGCACGTGTTTCTCCTGGCCGCGTTATGTTTGAGCTTGACGGGATTCCTGAGGATATTGCACGTGAAGCTCTTAGATTGGGTGCTGCAAAGTTGCCTGTTAAGACTCGTTTTGTTCAACGAATTGCTGAATAAAGAGGTTAAGCGATGAAAGCCGAAGAATTACGGGCGCAAACGCTCGACCAAATGAAAGATGAGTTGGCTAAGTTAAAGAAAGAGCAGTTTAATCTGCGTTTTCAGAAAGCGACAGGTCAATTAGAAAAAACCGCACGTGTTAAGCAAGTTCGTCGTAACATTGCGCGTATTAAAACTTTTCTTCGTCAGAAGATGGATGGAAACAAGGTTTAAGGAAATAAGAGATGCCTAAACGCATTTTGCAAGGCGTTGTCGTTAGCGACAAGAATGATAAAACTGTAGTTGTCAAAGTGGAGCGTCGTTATTCTCATCCGCTTCTCCAAAAGACGGTTCGACAGTCTAAAAAATACAAGGCGCATGACGAGAACAATCAATTCAAAATCGGAGATCAGATTTCTATTCAAGAATCTAAACCGATTTCGAAAGATAAACGTTGGATTGTTGTTGTAGACAGTGTAACGTAATTAACCAGGCTAATTGTTTTAAAATTTAACATTGGTTTTTCCATTGAATAAATTTTGATAACCATAGGCTTCATTGTTGTTTGACAGGCAAGTCCGGATGTGTCAAAGGCATCGTCGGATTTAGACATTAAGAAAAGGTGGTGGCCAGTCATGATTCAGATGCAAACAAACCTCGACGTTGCTGATAATTCTGGTGCTCGTCGTGTCATGTGCATCAAGGTTCTGGGCGGTTCAAAGCGGAAATATGCTTCGGTCGGTGACATTGTTGTTGTTTCGGTTAAGGATGTTATTCCTCGTGGCCGTGTTAAAAAAGGTGATGTGATGAAAGCTGTGGTAGTTCGTACTGCCAAGGATATTCGTCGTGCGGATGGTAGTGTAATTCGTTTTGATAGAAATGCCGCTGTTTTGGTGGATAATAAAAAAGAGCCTATTGGTACACGTATTTTTGGGCCTGTTCCTCGTGAACTTCGTGGTAAAAACCACATGAAAATCATTTCACTCGCTCCTGAAGTGTTGTAAGGAGTAAGTGTCGTGCAAAAGATTCGAAAAGGTGATAAAGTTATTGTTTTATCTGGGAAAGATAAAGGTCGTAGCGGTGAAGTTATTAAGGTGAATCCCAAAAATAGCAGTGCTCTTGTTCTTGGAATTAATGTAGTTAAACGTCATCAGCGTCAAACACAAACACAAGAAGCTGGAATTATTTCTAAGGAGGCGCCGATTCATTTGTCTAATTTGGCGGTTGTTGATCCTAAAGATGGTAAACCTACACGTATAGGTTTTCGTGTAAATGCGGATGGTAATAAAGTTCGTGTTGCCAAACGGTCGGGAGAACTGATTAATGGCTAAAGAAAAACAGAAGCCGCGTATGAAGACGCATTATCTTGAAGTTGTTCGTAAAATGCTTCAAGAGAAGTTTAACTATAAAAACGAAATGCAAATTCCACGCGTTGATAAAATTGTGATTAATATGGGGATTGGTGAGGCGACTGCTGATTCCAAAAAACCATCTATTGCAGCTGAAGATCTGACATTAATAGCAGGTCAGAGAGCTGTAGTTACTTATGCGCGTAATTCTATTGCGAGTTTTAAGGTTCGTGAAAAAATGCCGCTTGGGGCTAAGGTTACATTACGTAAAGATCGTATGTTTGAGTTTTTGGATCGTCTTATTACGATTGCCCTTCCACGGGTTCGTGATTTTCGTGGTTTGAATCCAAAAAGCTTTGATGGTCATGGCAATTTTGCTATGGGTATTAAAGAGCACATTGTGTTTCCAGAGATCAATTATGATAAAGTTGATCAGATTTGGGGCATGGATATTATCGTTTGTACGACAGCAAAAACGGATGATGAAGCGCGTGAATTATTGCGTGCTTTTAATTTTCCATTTCGCTTGTAACGGCAGACGTAGTGAGGTGAGATTATGGCCAAAGTAAGTGCCGTTGAGAAAAATAAGCATCGTGTTGTGATGGCAAAGCGTTATGCTGCACGTCGTGCGCGTTTGAAAGCAATTGTGATGGATCAGAAGGTTTCACTTGAAGAGCGTTTTAAAGCTTCTATTCGGTTGGCGGAGCTACCACGTAATTCTGCAAAGGTTCGTATTCGTAATCGTTGTGAAGTTTCGGGGCGTCCAAGAGCTTATTATCGTAAATTAAAAATGTCGCGGATTGCGCTACGTGAACTTGGTTCTCTAGGCCATATTCCTGGTATTGTTAAGTCTAGTTGGTAAGAGGAGATAACAAGATGTCTATGTCAGATCCTCTTGGTGATATGTTAACACGTATTCGTAATGCGCTTAGTCGTAAAAAGGGTAAAGTGATTACGCCTGCTTCTAAGCTTCGTAGGCGGGTGCTTGATGTTTTGCAGTCTGAAGGTTATATTCGTGGGTACAATCAGGTTGATTTTGGTAAAGGGAAGTCCGAAATCGAGATTGAATTGAAGTATTTTGAAGGTTCAGCTGTTATTCGTGAGATTTCACGTGTTTCAAAACCTGGTCGTCGTGTGTATGTTTCTGCTAAGTCTATTCCTCAGGTAGCAAATGGTCTTGGTATTTCAATTTTGTCGACTCCTAAAGGGGTAATGGCAGATCATGAAGCGCGTGAACAAAATGTCGGTGGAGAAATTCTCTGTCGTATTTTCTGATTGATTGTAAGCAAACGAAAGTAAAACAGGTTAAAACAATGTCTCGTATTGGAAAAAGGCCTATTCCGGTTCCTCTTGGAGTTACTGCTACTGTTGAAGGTCAGTTGATTAAGGCAAAAGGTCCAAAAGGTGAGCTGAGCTACGTCGTTAATGATGAAGTTTTGGTTAAGCTTGAGGAAAATGTTGTGTCGGTTTTACCGCGTGATCAATCAAAGGATGCGCGCTCTAAATGGGGTATGTCACGTTCAATGATTGAGAATATTTTTTGCGGTGTGAAAGATGGTTTTGAGAAGAAACTTGAGATCAACGGCGTTGGTTATCGTGCTGCTTTACAGGGTAAGGATATTCAATTATCATTAGGTTTTTCCCATGATGTTGTTTATAAAGTGCCGTCTGGTGTTACTGTAACAGTTCCTAAGCCAACAGAAATTGTTGTTTCTGGAATTGATAAGCAACAAGTCGGGCAAGTTGCGGCAGAAATTCGTGAATATCGTGGACCTGAGCCTTATAAAGGTAAAGGCATTAAATATGTAGATGAACGTATCGTTCGTAAAGAAGGTAAAAAGAAGTAAGGGTTTTGCGTTATGGTTTCATCTAAAAAGATTATTCAGCGCCGTGCGCAGCGTGTTCGTCGTCAAATTAGAGCTGTCGCTAATGGTCGTCCGAGACTTAGTGTTTACCGCTCAAATCAGAATATTTATGCACAAATTATCGATGATTTACGTGGGTGTACGCTTGCTTCTGCATGTACTCTTGAAGGAGAATTGAGAAAATCTTTAAAAAGCGGTTCTGATAAAGCGGCCGCTTTTGCTGTTGGTAAATTAATTGCTGAGCGTGCAAAAAAAGCTGGTGTTAATGAAGTTGTTTTTGATCGTGGAGCATATGTTTATCATGGTCGAGTGAAAGTTTTAGCTGAAGCTGCTCGTGAGGGCGGTTTGATTTTTTAAAATATCTTGTTTAGAAATTCTGCTAAAAAGATATTTTTAGTGTTTCATATGAATTCCTTAATTTAATATTGAGGATTCGTTAAGGTGCTTCCGGAAAAGAAAAAGGAATGAGGAATGGCACAAAAAGAACGTAATGATCGCGATGAGCGTCGAAGTGAAAATAGTACTGAATTTGTTGATAAACTTGTGCACATTAATCGTGTTGCTAAAGTTGTAAAGGGTGGACGGCGTTTTGGGTTTGCTGCTCTTGTTGTTGTTGGAGACCAAAAAGGACGTGTTGGTTTTGGTCATGGTAAGGCGCGTGAAGTGCCTGAAGCAATTCGTAAGGCTACAGACTCTGCGAGACGTGAAATGATTTATGTTCCGCTTCGATCTGGGCGCACATTACATCATGATGTTGAAGGTTGCCATGGAGCTGGTCGTGTGTTATTGCGCTCAGCTTCTGCTGGTACTGGTATTATTGCTGGTGGGCCAATGCGTGCTATTTTTGAAACTCTTGGTGTGCAAGATGTCGTTGCTAAATCATTGGGTTCATCAAATCCGTATAATATGGTTCGTGCAACTTTTGATGCTTTAAAGCGTCAGGTGCACCCTAAAGATATTGCGGCGCAACGCGGTATTAAATATTCAACTTTACAGTCACGTCGCCAGCATTTGATTGGTTCAGAGGAATAATTTCTGAGGTTTGTCAGAAAAGGAAATTAAAAATGGTTCAAAAAAAATCTCAGATTGGCAAAACTGTAACGGTCGAGCAAATTGGAAGTCCGATTCGAAAGCCACAAACTCAGCGTGCAACATTAAAGGGACTTGGATTAAATAAGATGCGTCGTCGTCGCACTTTAGAGGATACACTTTGTGTGCGAGGTATGATTGCTAAGGTTTCCCACCTTGTTCGGGTTGTGGATGAAGGTTAGAATAGAAGGTCGCAGGAGTATAGAATATGAAACTCAACGAACTGCGTGATCGCGAAGGTGCAACAAAGAATCGTAAGCGTATTGGGCGTGGTATTGGTTCGGGTAGTGGTAAAACTGGTGGTCGCGGTGTTAAAGGGCAAAAATCGCGTTCTGGTGTATCGCTTAATGGTTTTGAAGGTGGGCAGATGCCTATCTATCGTCGTTTACCAAAGCGTGGATTTAAAAATTTCTCTGCTAAGATTTATAATGAAGTTTCATTAGGTCGAATTCAGCAAGCAATTGATACAGGAAAGTTAAATATTGAAAAACCGGTTGATGTATTTGTACTAAAAGAAGCTGGTGTTGTTCGTCGTGTAAAAGATGGTGTTCGTCTTCTTTCTGATGGTGAGTTAAAAGCTAAGATTGTGTTTAATGTTTCTGGTGCTTCTAAGATTGCTTGTGTAAAGATCGAAAAAGTTGGTGGTCAGATTAATTTTCTTGAATCTGTCCAGTAAGTTCATTTTGACAAATAGTGGCTGGCCTGGAAAGGAGTATCTGTAACTCATTCTAGGCCATTATTTATGAGAGACCATTTAAGTTTTGCGTTTATTCTTATATAACATATGAATGTTAGGATTATTGTTATGTAAGCAATGGGTTGGGGTGTAAACTGGAGAGATTTTATGGCATCAGCTGCAGAGCAACTTGCTTCCAATATAAATTTTGGTACTTTTTCACGTGCGACTGAATTAAAAAAACGTATTTGGTTTACTCTAGCTGCGCTTCTTGTGTATCGTTTTGGTACTTATATTTCTTTGCCTGGCATTAATATTGATGCTTTACGGCAAACATTTGAACAGCATGCGTCTGGTGTATTGGGGTTGGTGAATATGTTCGCTGGAGGTGCTGTTGGGCGGATGGCGATTTTTGCGCTAGGAATTATGCCTTATATATCAGCATCAATTATTGTACAGTTGCTAACTTCAATTGTTCCTTCATTAGAATCTCTTAAAAAAGAAGGTGAATTAGGCCGTAAAATTATCAATCAATATACTCGTTACGTAACGGTAGTATTAGCTGTTCTGCAGGCTTTTGGTGTTGCGGTTGCACTTGAAACTGGTATAGGAACAGGACTTCAAATTGTTTTGGAGCCAGGTATAATGTTTCGTATTTCTGCTGTCATTACGCTGGTTGGTGGAACGATGTTTTTAATGTGGCTTGGCGAGCAGATTACATCACGTGGTGTTGGTAATGGGGTTTCTCTCATTATTTTTACAGGTATTGTGGCTAATTTCCCTTCCACTTTTGCTCAACTTTTGACTGCACATAGTCAAGCTGATTTATCAACTTTTTTATTAATAGGAATTGTTCTTATTATTGTTTTTGTTGTTGGATTCATTGTTTTTATAGAACGTGCACAACGACGGATTCTTATTCAATATCCAAAACGTCAAGTTGGTAATCAGATGTTTCAGAGTGATATGTCACACCTTCCTTTAAAGTTGAATACTGCTGGAATTATTCCTCCAATTTTTGCTTCATCTTTGTTATTGTTACCTGCAACTATTAATAATTTTTCTGATAAAATGCCGCAGTGGATTCAGACTATTTCTTTTTCTCTTGGTCATGGGCAACCACTTTATATGATAATTTATGCGGCTTTGATGGCATTTTTTTGTTTTTTCTATACAGCTATTGTATTTAATCCTAGTGATACAGCAGATCAATTAAAAAAGCATTCGGGTTTTATTCCTGGAATTCGCCCTGGTGAACGTACAGCTAAATATATTGATTATGTTTTGACGCGTATCACTGTTGTCGGTGCGATTTATATTATTCTAGTTTGTTTGTTGCCGGAGTTTATGATATCAGCACTGCATGTTCCTTTTTATCTTGGGGGCACGTCCTTGCTCATTGTCGTTACTGTTACACTTGATACAGTTGCTCAAATTCAGGGGCATCTTGTTGCGCATCAATATGAAGGGTTGATTAAAAAATCAAAACTCCGTGGAGGTAAAAGGAATCGATGAGAGTTATTTTTTTAGGACCTCCTGGGGCAGGTAAGGGCACTCAAGCTAAAATACTAGGTGAGCATTATAAAATTCCTCAATTATCAACAGGGGATATGCTTCGTGAAGCTGTTGTAGCAGAAAAAGAAATTGGTAAAAAAGCTAAAGCCATTATAGAAAGTGGTGTTTTGGTGTCTGATGATATTGTTAATCAAATTGTATCAGATCGTATTGATGAAAATGATTGTGTAAACGGTTTTATATTGGATGGATATCCGCGCACTGTAGGGCAAGCAGAGGCATTACAACAAATTTTGCAATTAAAAAACGTGCAGCTTAATGCCGTTATTGAATTTATTGTTGATGAAAAGGCTTTGATTGAGCGCATGAAGAAACGTGTTGAGGAAACGATTGCTGTTGGTGGACAAGTCCGTTCAGATGATAATTCTGATTCTTTTGCAAAACGATTAGTTGAATATCGTGAAAAAACAGCTCCTTTATCAGAATTTTACTTAAAAACAGGTTTGTTAAAAAAGGTTGATGGAATGGCTGATGTTACTGATGTATCATGTGTAATTAGAGAGTTCCTTAAATAAGAAAATTTTTTAAAAATAAATGAAAAGAGTTGACTTTTATAGTAAAATCTATCAAAAGCTGCTTTATTTCAGTAAAAAATGGGATTTGGGGTATGTTGGAGCCGAGATCATTTCTTTGTTTCTGTAAAGTGCTTCAAGTATTTTATGGTTCATTGTTAACATAATCAAGGAGAATAAGTGTGGCTCGTATTGCTGGCGTTAATATCCCAACAAATAAGCGTGTAGTTATTGCGCTTCAGTATATCCACGGGATTGGACGGAAATTTGCTCAAGAAATTGTCGAGAAAGTTGGCATTCCTTCGGAACGTCGTGTACATGAACTTTTAGATGCGGAAGTGTTGCAAATTCGTGAAACGATAGATCAAGGTTATCAAGTTGAAGGGGATCTTCGTCGTGAAGTTGCGATGAATGTTAAACGTTTAATGGATCTTGGTTGTTATAGGGGGTTGCGCCATCGTCGTTCTCTACCCGTTCGTGGGCAGCGTACACATACTAATGCGCGTACGCGTAAAGGTCCAGCTAAAGCAATTGCTGGTAAGAAGAAATAATAGTAATCTTTATTTTTATATTCTTCTTTTTGTGGGAAGTTTTGAATAAAGGTAAATAAGGTGGAGCTGCTGGTGTTACGGCAGTGGAGAGATCGTTGAAAGGAAAGTTATGGCCAAGGAAGCCACACGTGTTCGCCGTCGCGAGCGTAAAAATATTTCATCAGGTGTTGTGCATATCAATTCAACATTTAATAATACGATGATTACTATTACTGATGCTCAGGGGAATGTGATTGCATGGTCATCTGCTGGTGCTCAGGGGTTTAAAGGTTCTCGTAAATCTACACCTTTTGCTGCACAGGTTGCAGCAGAGGATTGTGCTAAAAAGGCGCAAGAACATGGTATGCGCTCATTGGAAGTTGAAGTTTGTGGTCCTGGGTCAGGTCGTGAATCTGCTTTGCGTGCGTTGCAATCTGTTGGTTTTGTAATTACTTCCATTCGAGATGTGACGCCAATTCCTCATAATGGATGTCGTCCCCGAAAAAGACGGCGTGTTTGATTAGGTATTGTTTTTCATAATCGGAAACTTTTTCCGATGTTCACACTGGCCGTTGCGATTGAATGGTAGCGGAACTAAAGAACAGGAATAAAAATATGATCCAGAAAAACTGGCAGGAGTTAATTAAACCCAATAAGGTTGAGTTTCATGCAGATGGTAATTCAAATGTTGTGAGTGTTGTTGCAGAGCCGCTTGAGCGTGGTTTTGGTTTAACATTAGGAAACGCACTTCGTCGTGTATTATTGTCATCACTGCGTGGCGCTGCTGTTACTGCTGTGCAAATTGATGGTGTGTTGCATGAGTTCTCATCAATTCCAGGTGTTCGTGAAGATGTTACAGATATTATTTTAAATATCAAAGAAATCGCTATTCGCATGGAAGAGGAGGGCCCTAAGCATGTTATCATTTGTAAAGAAGGGCCTGGTGTTGTTAGGGCTGGAGATATACGTACTGTTGGAGATATGGAAATCCTTAATCCCGAACATGTTATTTGCACGCTAGATGAGGGTGCGGAAATTCGTATGGAATTTATTGTAAATACGGGAAAAGGTTACGTTCCGTCTGATCGTAATTGTGTAGATGATGCGGTTATAGGTCTCATCCCCATCGATAGTCTTTATTCGCCAGTTCGTAAGGTGTCTTATAAAGTAGAAAATACACGTGAAGGGCAGGTCCTTGATTACGATAAGTTGACGTTAACGATTGAAACTAACGGCGCTGTTAATGGTGAAGATGCTGTCGCTTTTGCGGCGCGTATTCTTCAAGACCAGCTTTCGGTATTTGTCAATTTTGAAGAGCCACAAAAAGAACTTGTTGAAGAGCCATCTTCTGAGCTTTCTTTTAATCTTGCACTTCTTAAGAAAGTGGATGAGTTGGAGCTGTCAGTTCGTTCAGCAAATTGTCTTAAGAATGATAATATTGTTTATATTGGTGATCTTATTCAAAAAACAGAAGCTGAAATGCTTCGGACACCAAATTTTGGACGTAAATCATTAAACGAAATTAAAGAGGTTCTTGCGTGTATGGGGCTCCATCTTGGTATGGAGATTCCTGCGTGGCCGCCTGAGAATATTGATGATCTTGCTAAACGTTATGAAGATCAGTATTAAGAATTAAATTTAAGGAGAAAGCTCATGCGTCATGGTAAATCAGGTCGCAAGCTAAACCGGACTGCCAGTCATCGTAAAGCAATGTTTGCCAATATGGCAGCTTCGTTGATCGGGTATGAGCAGATCGTGACGACGCTTCCAAAGGCTAAAGAAATTCGCCCTATTGTTGAAAAGTTGGTTACACTTGGTAAACGGGGTGATTTGCACGCGCGCCGGCAAGCAATTTCAGCTATTCGTGACACTAAAAAGGTTGCAAAGTTATTTGATACACTTGCACCACGTTATGCATCACGCAAAGGTGGTTATTTGCGCATTATGAAAGCAGGTTTTCGGACTGGTGATAATGCGCCTATGGCTGTTATAGAATTTGTTGATAGGGATATTAATGCAAAAAATTCTGTAAATCATAAACACATAGAAGGGGTTGCCAATGAGGAAAAGGCCTCTTCGTAAGGAGCTTTTTCTTTTTTGGGGAATGAAAAACGCCTTTCTGAGGCGTTTTTTTATTCGTGCTTCAGAATAAATATTGTTCAATATATGAAAAAGCAGATTGTTCTCATTGTTGGTTTTGCAATATTACTTGCCAAAGTGAGACATTTTTGATTTAAATATCAAATAGATGAGATGATAAATGGAGATGAATGAGAAAATTTCCATGTTCTACTAAATGGGGGCTGTTTTAGTTTTTGAGGGAGTGGATAATGAAGCGTTCTATTTTTATAGGGCTTTTTTTTGTGATTATGACATTAATATCGTTTCATTCCACGAATGCTGAAGTTCCACCAACACAGTCAAAAACCACTTTTTCATTTGCTCCTTTAGTTAAAAAAACTGTTCCGTCTGTTGTAAATATTTACGCTGCCCGACAAGTTAAGGTGCGTTCTCCTTTTGAAGATGATCCATTTTTTGAACAATTTTTTGGTCGTTATCAAGATAACAGACCTTTACGCACGCAATCATCATTGGGGTCTGGGGTAATTGTTGATGCACGTGGTTTGGTTGTTACGAGTTACCACATTATTAAAGGTGCTCACGAGATTAAAGTTGCTCTTTCTGATGGGAGAGAGTTTATAAGCGCAGTTATATTAAAAGATGAAGCAACTGATATTGCAATACTTGAAATTAATTCAAAAGATACTCAGTTTCCTGTTCTTCCTTTAGGAAATTCTGATGCAGTTGAAGTTGGCGATCTCGTTCTTGCGATTGGTAATCCTTTTGGTATTGGCCAAACAGTTACAAGTGGTATTGTTTCAGCGCAAGCGCGTACACGTGTTGGTATTTCTGATTTTGATTTTTTTATTCAAACAGATGCTGCTATCAATCCGGGTAATTCTGGTGGGGCTCTAATTGATGTGAATGGCCGATTGATTGGGATTAATACAGCTATTTATTCGCGTTCCGGCGGTTCTACAGGAATTGGTTTTGCTATTCCAGCTAATCTTGTTAAAGTAGTTCTTGATACAGTTAAACGTGGTGAACAGTTTTTTGTGCCGCCTTATATTGGTGCATCCTTTCAAAGGGTTACACCTGATGTTGCAGGTGGTTTGGGTTTAGAACGTCCCTATGGAGCTCTTGTTATTGAAATTGTTCAAGATAGTCCTGCTGCAAAAGCTGGTTTAAAAGTGGGTGATGTTATTTTAAGTGTGCAAGATATACAAATTGGTAGCCCAGATGACCTTATATATCGTTTGATAACAACTAGTGTTGGGCAAAACCTTAATTTAGAATATTTACGAGATGGAAAAACTTTAAAAACAAAGATAACTGTCTCATCAATGTCTAATTCTGCATTTGTAAAATCTGAAAAAATTATTGATAAAAGTCCTTTTTCTGGGGCTGAAGTACTAGATTTAACACCGCAAAATAGCCAGCGTTTTCATCTTCCTGCGACTGTAAAAGGTGTTGTGATTGCCAATCTCGATAACATGAGTAATGCTGCAGAGATTTTCCGCTCAGGAGATATTTTGCGCGCTGTTAATGGTCATCAAATTCAAACTGTGAGCCAATTAAAAAAGATTCTTATGCAGGAACATCCGCGTATTTGGCAACTGGAATATGAACGCAATGGTGTCTATATTCGCCAATTTATCCGCTGAGGGGCACTTTGAATAAAGATTTTTTTACTTCATCTTTTGATTCCCATTTCAGTGAAAATCGGCCACTTGCTGAAAGAATGCGTCCCCGCTCTTTGAGTGAGGTTGTTGGGCAAGATCATTTGATTGGAACGGAAGGCTTTCTTTCACGTATGATAGAAAGTGGTTCGTTTGGTTCGATGATTTTTTGGGGGCCTCCAGGAACAGGTAAAACAACAATTGCACGTTTATTGGCATTAGAGACGAATTTCGCTTTTGAGCAAGTTTCTGCTATTTGTACTGGTGTTACAGAGCTAAAGAAAATTTTTGAAGTAGCTCAAGCTCGTTTTATGTCTGGATGTCGGACACTTTTGTTTGTTGATGAAATTCATCGATTTAATCGTGCTCAGCAGGATGTTTTTCTTCCTTTTATGGAAGATGGTACAGTGGTTCTTGTAGGGGCAACAACTGAAAACCCTTCATTTGAACTTAATAGTGCCCTTCTTTCACGTGCACGTGTTTTGACGTTTCGTTTGCATGATAGTAAAAGTTTGAGTATGCTTTTAAAGCGCGCTGAGGAAGTGGAGGGTAAATCTTTACCTTTGGATGATCACGCTAGAGACCTCTTGATAAGGATGTCTGATGGTGATGCTCGAGCGGCACTAACACTAGCAGAGGAAATTTGGCGTGCTGCACGCCCGGAGGAAATCTTCAATGCTAAAGTTTTACAAAAAATCATTCAGCGTAGAGCTCCGATTTATGATAAAGGTCAGGACAGTCACTATAATCTTATTTCAGCATTACATAAATCAGTTCGTGGATCTGATCCTGATGCTGCTCTTTATTATCTTGCACGTATGTTTGATGCGGGTGAAGATCCTCTATATATTGGACGTAGATTGGTACGTATAGCTGTTGAAGATATTGGTTTGGCAGATCCGCAGGCTCTTGTAATCTGTAATGCAGCAAAGGATGCTTATAATTATTTAGGGTCGCCTGAGGGTGAATTGGCTTTGGCGCAAGCATGTCTTTATATTGCTACGGCACCAAAGTCGAATGCAGTTTATCTTGCTTATAAGGCAGCGATGCATTGTGCGCGTAAAAATGGTTCTTTACCTCCTCCTAAGCATATCCTTAATGCTCCTACAAAACTTATGAAGGAAAATGGATACGGGGAAGGTTATCGTTATGACCATTCTGAGCCAGATGCTTTTTCAGGGCAGGAGTATTTTCCTGAAAAACTTGGACGTCAAATTTATTATCAACCACAAGAGCGTGGTTTTGAGCGTGAAATTGTGAAACGTCTTGAATGGTGGAAAAAGTTACGACAAAAACGGGGTAGTCAAAAACAAGATTGCGACTAAATCATTTTCTATTTTTCTTTAATAGATTTCAATTCAACCACATTATTATTGTAGCTTTATTAATAAGCTTAAATCATGTGCGAAAATTTGTCATTCCTTACATATAAAAATTTTCTCTTTTTGAGTAAGGGTAAATTCAAACCTAGGTGACAACTAAGTTTTGAAATTTTTTAAGGAAACTGTAATTGGTATGGCTGTTAGTGTATTTAATGATTAGCTGATTGGTGCCTCAAGTTATTTCTCAAATATTATGGTGATTTTGATCAACATTAGCTTTGGGCCATTTGCGGTAAATTGGTAATTATGGGTCCGTGTGCTCAGTTGCTTCATTTATTATATTGTAAAAGTGTGTGCCCAAAACATTGTCTTAAAAATTGGGGCGTTTTCTTTATGGATGAGATAGATTAACGATATAAACTTAATATAATAAGCTGCTATTTTTCGATGCATTTTTTTGAAATATGCTTTGTGTTAGCAAAAAAAGTATAATTTTTTACAACATTGATTAAAAATTGTTGGTGCAACGAAGATAGAGATGAAATAGTCTGTGAAAATCTAAACTCCAGACTTTAATTAAGTTAATAGAGCAGTATATATTGTATAAAAAATTATTCTGACTTACTAAGGATATGATTGTGGATAAAACAAAAGCTCTAGATTCTGCTCTATCACAAATCGAACGTTCTTTCGGTAAAGGCTCAATTATGCGTCTTGGGCAAAAGGAGCAGGTTGTTGAAATTGAAACAATTCCCACTGGCTCATTATCCTTAGATATTGCTTTGGGTGTAGGTGGATTACCAAAAGGGCGTATTATTGAGATTTATGGGCCAGAAAGCTCCGGGAAAACGACACTGGCTCTTCATGCTATTGCTGAAGCTCAGAAAAGTGGTGGAGTTTGTGCTTTTGTTGATGCAGAACATGCTCTTGATCCTATTTATGCACGTAAACTTGGTGTTAAATTAGAAGATCTGCTCATTTCTCAACCAGATACCGGTGAACAAGCTTTGGAAATTGCAGAAACGCTTGTTCGTTCTGGTGCGATTGACGTACTTGTTGTTGATTCAGTAGCAGCTTTAACACCACGTGCGGAAATTGATGGTGAAATGAATGATTCTGTTCCTGGGTTGCAAGCTCGATTAATGAGTAAAGCTTTGCGTAAATTAACGGCATCAATTTTTCGCTCTAACTGTATGGTTATTTTCATCAATCAGATTCGCATGAAAATTGGTGTAATGTTTGGTTCTCCTGAAACGACAACAGGTGGGAATGCTTTAAAGTTTTATGCTTCTGTCCGTTTAGATATTCGTCGTGTTGGTGCTATTAAAGACCGGGATATGGTAATTGGTAATCAAACGCGTGTTAAAGTGGTGAAAAATAAATTAGCCCCTCCATTTAAGCAGGTGGAATTTGACATTATCTATGGTGAAGGTATTTCCAAAGTGGGGGAATTGATTGATTTGGGTGTTAAAGCTGGTATTGTAGAGAAATCTGGTTCATGGTTTTCTTATAATTCTCAACGTTTAGGGCAGGGGCGTGAGAATGCAAAGCAATTTTTACACGAGAATGCAGAAATAGCAACAGAGATTGAATCGGCTTTACGTCAAAATGCTGGTTTGCTTGCAATTGAATTATTAGAAAATGCAGGATTAGAAAATACAGAAAGCGATGAATCAATTTGATAAATGATCATTAATTGCAATTTAGTTCTTTCTGTTTTTGTTTGTTAGATTTTTTGAGTGTAAAATCTTTTATTTTCAAATTTTTATGAAAAAATATTTCTATTTTAATTAAGTTACTCTAAAAGCGATAAGGAGAGTATTTAATTAAAATGGGTTTTATCTTTGCAAGAGTGTGCTGTATTGTGCGGGTGTAAATATGAATAGCGTTAATAAGATCCGGTCAACATTTCTGGATTATTTTCATCGTAATGGACATAAAGTTCTTTCTTCTAGCCCACTTGTTCCACGCAATGATCCCACATTAATGTTTACAAATGCAGGAATGGTGCAGTTTAAAAATGTTTTTACTGGACTTGAGCAGCTTTCCTGTAGCCGGGCAACAACCGCACAAAAGTGTGTACGTGCGGGTGGAAAGCATAATGATCTTGATAATGTTGGTTATACTGCACGTCATCATACTTTTTTTGAAATGCTTGGTAATTTTTCTTTTAGCGATTACTTCAAAGAAGAAGCAATTTTTTTTGCATGGAACCTTCTAACAAAGGAATTTTGTCTTTCGAAAGATAAGTTGTTGGTTACAGTTTATCATAGTGATGATGTAGCTGCTCAGTTATGGCGTAAAATTTCAGGTCTTCCAGACGAAAAAATTATTCGGATTGCAACAAATGACAATTTTTGGATGATGGGGGATACAGGGCCTTGTGGCCCATGTTCAGAGATTTTTTATGATCATGGCGATAAAATTTTTGGGGGACCTCCTGGAAGCGCTGATGAAGATGGTGATCGCTTTGTTGAAATTTGGAATCTAGTCTTCATGCAGTATGAGCAGGTGAGTAAAGACAAGAGAATTGAATTGCCTCATCCTTCTATTGATACGGGGATGGGATTAGAACGTATCGCTGCTGTTTTGCAAGGTGTGCACGATAATTATGATATTGATCTTTTTTCTGCATTAATTCGTGAGTCACAAAGAATAACAGGAGTTGAGGCGACGGATGACTTTGTTGTTAGTCATCGTGTTATTGCTGATCATCTACGTTCCTCTGCATTTTTGATTGCAGATGGTGTTCTGCCTTCTAATGAAGGTCGGGGATATGTTCTACGTCGTATTATGCGTCGTGCTATGCGTTATGCTCATTTTCTTGATGCAAAAGAATTATTGATGTGGCGTCTTGTGCCTGCTTTGATACGCGAAATGGGGCAAGCCTATCCTGAATTAGTACGTGCCGAATCTTTAATTTCAGAAATTTTAAAGTTAGAAGAAACGCGTTTTCGTAAAACTCTTGAACGGGGTCTTCGTTTGTTGAATGAAGAAAGTATTCATCTTAAAGAAGGTGATTGTTTTAATGGTGAAGTTGCTTTTAAACTTTACGATACATATGGTTTTCCACTTGATTTGACGCAAGATGCTCTTCGGCACCGTGGAATATCTGTTGATGTTAACGCTTTTAACAAAGCAATGGAACACCAAAAAGCGGAGGCTCGCGCTAATTGGTCTGGTTCTGGTGAGTCTGTAACGGAAACCATTTGGTTTTCTGTTCGTGATCAAGTAGGTGCTACAGAATTTTTGGGTTATGAAACAGAAAAAGCAGAAGGTATTATTACTGCTCTTATTTGTGACGGTCAGATCGTTGATCACGTTTCTTCAGGGCAAAAAGCTATGCTTGTCGTTAATCAGACACCTTTTTATGGTGAATCTGGTGGGCAAATTGGGGATAGTGGTATAATTTCTGGTGAGAATTTTGTTTTTGAAGTACATGATACCCAGAAAAAGGCTAAAGGCGTTTTTGTTCATATTGGTGAGGTTAAAAGTGGTCAAGCAAAAACACATGATTGTGTGGAATTAGCAGTTGATTGTGTTCGTCGTAGAAAAATTCGTGCAAACCATTCTGCTACCCATTTATTACATAAGGCTTTGCGTCAAACATTGGGGGATCATGTTGTACAAAAAGGTTCTTTTGTGTCACCCGATCGGTTACGTTTTGATTTTTCTCATCCACGGTCAATTTCACAAGAAGAATTAAAAAAAGTAGAAGATTTAGCCAATGAAATTGTGTTGCAAAATAGCAAAGTAATAACACGTCTGATGACAGTGGATGATGCAATTTCTGAAGGGGCGATAGCATTATTTGGTGAAAAATATGGTGATGAAGTTCGTGTTGTTTCTATGGGGAAAAAGCATGAGCAGATAGGGGAAAAAGACTGTTGGTCAATTGAGCTTTGTGGGGGCACGCATGTGCACAGAACAGGTGAAATTGGCTTGATTCATATTGTTTCAGAAAGTTCTGTAGCTGCTGGAGTTCGCCGTATTGAGGCATTAACGGCTACAGCTGCGCGTCTTTACCTCTGTAGTCAAGGTAAGCAACTTTATGACATTGCTGCTCTTTTTAAAATGCCCTCTATTTTTAATCTAAACAAAAATATTCAGGATTTACTAGATAATTATCGTAGGATTGGAAAAGAATTAAGTAATTTACGTACGAAAATTGCTTTTAATGATGGAGCTACAAAAGATAATAAAGCAGATATAAAAATTATTAATGGCATTTCTTTTATGGGGCGTGTCATTCAAAATATTTCACCAAGAGATCTTAAGACATTAGTGGATTCTGGAAAAAAGCAGATTGGATCTGGTGTTGTAACTTTCATCGGTATCTCAGAGGATGGCAAGGGAAGTGTTGTTGTGGGTGTAACTGATGATTTGGCTGATAGACTGAGTGCTGTTGATTTAGTACGTATTGTATCAGATACTCTTGGTGGTAAAGGTGGTGGTGGGCGCCCTGATATGGCGCAAGCCGGTGGTCCGCAAGGGGATAAAGCTTATGATGCTATTGCAGCATTAGAAGTTTTTCTTGAAAACTTGTAATTTATCTTCGTGTTACTTAAACTTAGGTCTTGTAAGAAGCTAGAAAACTGTACTTTAGATAAAGTTAGCATTTGAAGATATAGAAAAATAACTGATTTTACGATGCAATAGATTCATGTAGAGGAATTACATTTTTACCTTCTACTTTTATCATTGGTTGATCGTTTGTTAACCCGCCGGCTTTTAATAGTTTATAAAAACGTCCACCTTTTTTAGTCAATTCTTGAAAACTACCTTTTTCAATTAAGCGACCATGATCTAGAAAAAGTATGAGGTCAGCATTGCGGATTGTTGAAAGGCGATGCGCTATAATAAAAGTTGTACGATTTTGGCTTACGTAATCGATAGCGTCTTTAACGCGTGCTTCTGTTTCAATATCAAGAGCGCTGGTTGCTTCATCTAAAATGAGAATGGGTGCATTTTTTAAAACAGCACGTGCAATTGCTAATCGTTGCCTTTCTCCACCTGATAATTGGGAGCCCCGCTCGCCAACTAATGTATCATACTGATCGTTTTTATTCAAAATAAAGTCATGAGCAGCAGCTGTTTTTGCAGCTTTATAAAGTTCTTTATCTGTTGCAGTCGTTCTACCTATTGCAATGTTATCACGAATGCTACGGTTGAAAAGGCCAGCATCTTGAAATACTGTTGCAAGAGCTTTGCGTAAAGATTCACGGTTAATGGAGCGTATATCTATTCCATCAATTTTGATATGTCCAACTGTAGGGTCGTATACGCGTTGTAACAAATTGATTAATGTTGTTTTTCCAGCACCTGTTGGTCCTACAATGGCGACAGTTTGTCCTGTTTTGACTTCGAATGAAATGTCAAAAACACCTTGAGAAGAATTTGGAAATGCATAAGTCACGTGATGAAATTGAATCGCACCTTTAACATTTTGGAGAGAAGGAAGATTGTCGGGTTCTTTCATATTAAAAGTTGAGTCTTCCATTTCAAAGAATTCTTGTAATTTTGCTTGTGAGGATACGGCTAAATTAATAAAACCACTAATTTGATCAAGACGACCAATCATTAATTGAGCAAATCCGACGAAAGAGACGACTTCACCTACACTTAGTTGACCTTTTGTTACAAAAAAAGCACCAAGAAGAAATACACACACTATTGAAATGGTTGAAGCCATTCTATTTAAACCACTAGCAAGTGCCCACCAGTTTAGAACAGGGTTTTGTGCTTTAAGCAGATCACTGGTGTGTTGATGAAGCTCTGATGTTTCTTCTGCTATTCGGTTATAACTTTGTACAATTGAAACGTTAGAAATTGAATCACTGATATGTTTAAAAACACTATGATGATAACGTTCTACAGCAGCTTGTCCGTCTTTTGTTTTTTGCATCACTAAGCGTGCAATTAATACATAGATGATGGCAAGAACCACTAAGACTATTGAAAGGCGCCAGTTCATATTAAAAGCTATGGGCACTAGAACAAATAATGCGACAAAAGTAGAAAGGTGTTGGCGCATAAAATCAAGCCATATAGCTGACATGGAATCTGTAGCGCGCAATAGCGTATGAAGCGCATTAGAAGTTCCACGTTGTTGATGCCAAATTAATGGCATGGTAATGATACGCTCAAAAGATTCTGTTAAAACACTTAAACGTCGTCTGTGGACTAAGCGATCTGCGCCACGAGCTACAAGGATATAAGCAATAATATTAAAAACACCAAAACACACCCAGAGTGTGAGGTTAAAAATTATACCTGATTTATCTGCAATTGCATCAATGACGTGACCAAACAAGATAGGTTCTGCTATCGTAATGATAGCTAGTATAACATTAGCAGCACAGATTAAAAAAAATGCGCTTTTTTCTCTATCTAAATAAGAAAGAACACGCGCGTATGTTTTTAATAAAAGCATGGGATGTTATCTCCAATAGCTATTGCAGTCACAAAATTAGGATTACTAATTCTTTATGTAGTTGTTTTCTTTGAAGTAATGAAATTTATACAGAAAGAAAATGCAATTTTGGATACTGATTGTAATGCAATGTGATAAAGTCTAATTTTAAAAGAATGTAGTTTTTGCGTTTATAAAGACGAGAAAATACAATTGGTAAACAAAGAAATTGTATAGCAAGAGGGTCTGTTACAAGTGGGTGTAGAAATCAAAAGGGTTGAGGAAGGTGAAAGCGGAATGCGCTTGGATCGTTGGTTTAAGGTGCATTATCCAGGGCTTGCGTTTGGGTATCTACAAAAACTGCTGCGTTCTGGTCAGATACGCGTTGATGGCAGGCGTGTTAAAACTGATATACGTCTTGTTATAGGGCAGTCTATTCGTGTGCCGTTTTTATCTGTTGATAATAAGAAAAATCTTTCTGTAACGGATAAAACTATTCATGATCAAGACAAATTGGCCATTTTAGAAAAAATGCTTCTTTATAAAGATCCAAAAATCTTTGTATTAAACAAACCTGCAGGTTTGGCTGTACAAGGTGGCTCTGGTTTAACGTGCCATATTGATGGTATGCTTGAAGTATGGCGTAATAAAAAAGGAGAAAAACCACGGTTAGTTCATCGTCTTGATCGTGAGACATCAGGTGTACTTATTATTGCTCGATCAAGAGGGGCTGCACAAGCGTTGACTGCTGCTTTTCGAGCACGAGAAACGAAAAAAACTTATTGGGCGTTGGTACGGGGAGTGCCTAGAAAAAAGCAAGATAAAATTTCAACATGGATGGTAAAGGAAACAACTGCACAAGGTGATAAAATGCGTGTTTGTGAACATGGAGAACCAGATTCTAATCACGCGGTTTCTTACTATCGTGTTTTAGATACACGAGGGCGAGCTCTGTCTTGGTTAGAAATGGAGCCTTATACTGGCAGAACACATCAGCTACGTGTTCACGCAGCTTATATGGACCATCCAATTATTGGTGATTCAAAGTATTTTTTTTCTGACAATAATTGGGAATTACCTGGCGGCATTCAAAATCGTCTTCATCTTCATGCGCGCCGTATTCGTATTCCTCATCCTTCAGGAGGCATATTGGATATTATAGCTCCTTTACCACCCCATATGGTACAAAGTTTTAATCTTTTGGCTTTTAATGAAAATGATGGTGATACAGAGTAATAAAAAACTTCAGCTTAATTTTATAATTGTAGTAACGCAGTTTATTAGCAGTGTTTAATTACTTGTTATTACAAAAAGGCATTTGAAGAATTTGGTTATAAACTGCCAAATTATGAAGGATCGAAATATCACTAGAGTTTTATTTAATAAAAAACGATAGCAACTTTATGCTTTAAACTGTCAATAATGAAATGTAAGAAATAGCTGGATATCCTACCTTTTCTTGGTGTGCTGGTTGGGAAATTACGCTGTATTTTCAATTAGGTATATCAGTTTTATTATTTAATTGTTTTATTGGTAATGCAAACGGTTAATGATTACCTTCTTAATCATCCCCTTATAATTTTGTTTGAGTTTCATAGAGAGATTGGTATGAAAGTGAAAGAATGCTACGCTAAAAATTCAATCTTGGATATCAATAGTGAAATCAGCTAACTATAAGTACAATTGGTCTTTCCTAAGCTTGTCACATGGTATCTGATGTACGAGAAGTGTGTGGATTCTATTCTAGAAATTCAGTGGATTAATTGAACATATTAGAAGTAGAACAATATGCGTAAAATTTTAGATGATTTTAATATGCCGTTAGACGACGATAATCCTGTTTACAAAGTACAAAAGCTTTCATGTCAGCCACTACCTAAGCGATTTTATAAGGAAGTAAGTATTGCGCATGAAGAGGGAGGTTTTTCCATATTATTAGATGGAACCCCAGTAAAGACACCTGCGAGACGCTGTCTTCTCATGCCAACAGAAGCACTTGCTGCATTAGTAGCACAGGAATTTACTGTGCAAGAAGAGAGCATTGATCCCGGAAAAATGCCAATTACGCGTCTTGTTAACACTGTTGTTGATGGTATAGCCGATAATATGCAAATTATTTTTGAAGATTTATTGCGTTTTGTTGCGTGTGATATGATTTTTTATCGTGCACAAACACCAAAAGAACTTGTAGAACAACAATGTGAGCAATGGGATTTTTTACTTGATTGGGTAGAGGAAAAACTTGGTGCACGTTTTAATATAGCAGCAGGAGTTATGCATATTGAACAACCATGGGAAGCTATTCAAGCGGTGAGTAATTATTTACGCAAGATAGAATCCCCTTATATACTTGCTGCACTTCATGCAATGACTACTTTAACGGGCTCTGCCCTTATTGCTTTTGCTGTAGCTGAAAAGAAAATTAATTTGGATAATGCTTGGGATATTGCTCATTTAGATGAGAACTGGACGAAGAAACAATGGGGTGTTGATAAAGAAGCGATGACGCGGCGAGCTTACAAAAAGAGTGAATTTAATGCAGCAGCTGCAATCATTACTACTTGCAAATAAGTAGAACTTTCTTCTGCTCATACATAAACATGAAATTTCCAGTTACGATATTTTTATAATTTTCGTTGAATTAATTTTTATTTTTTCAAGTCCAGGGAAAGCTTCATTGATTATGTTTAGAGCTGTATCGTCATTGCCACGAATAAAATACCACTGATTATTTTCGAGAAGGGCAATAATCTCACTTTTAATATAACACTTTTTTCCACTATTTATCGTAATTGCGATTTCTAAAGGCATAACAAAATAAGGAATACCATTATCGAGTTTTCCTTCACGTTTTTGTGTTTGGTCGATTTTTACATTCTCGATTTTATAATTTTTTGCTAGCTGTTCTATTTGGCCTTTTATTATTTGTTGAAATTGTGCTTTATTAAGATGTTTTTTGATGGCCAAACTCTCAATAATTTTTGGGGGAATAGCATTTAAGATAGTATTTGAATCAATTTCTTTAAGTGCTTTATTATAAATGGAAATTTCCTTTTTTAGATTTATCAATTCTTCATCGGTTACTCCATTGGCTTGCACTGTTGATATAATAGAAGCAAGGCATAAAAAAATAAAAAAAGATCGATAAATCTGCAGCATTAAAAACCTTAATTATTGATTCGAAAGGATTCAATCTCTTTTATAAAGGAAAAATATCTCAATAAAAGGGTAGTAATGCTCTTTAGAAAAAAACATCACAAAAAATGGAGGCTGAAACCTCCATTTTTAGATTAAACAATATGACTTATTCTTTAAACAGAATAATACATATCAAATTCAATAGGATGCGGAGTCATTTCATAACGCAAGACTTCTTGCATTTTCAATTCAATGAAAGAATTGATTTGGTCGTCATCAAAAACATCTCCTGCTTTAAGAAAGCTACGATCTTTATCAAGAGCTTCAAGCGCTTCCCGCAAGCTACCTGAAACTGTAGGGATGTCTTTAAGTTCTTTAGGGGGCAGATCATAAAGATCTTTATCCATAGCTTGTCCAGGGTGAATTTTGTTTTTAATACCGTCAAGGCCAGCCATTAAGAGTGCTGAAAATGCTAGATATGGATTTGCTGTTAGATCTGGAAAACGGATTTCTACGCGTTTTGAATTTGGTGAAGAGCTGAATGGAATACGACAAGATGCCGAACGATTGCGTGCAGAATAAGCAAGAAGAACAGGTGCTTCAAACCCAGGAACTAAGCGCTTATAAGAATTAGTAGACGGGTTTGTGAAAGCGTTGATTGCTTTTGCATGTTTAATGATACCACCGATAAAAAATAAGCAGGTTTCTGATAATCCGGCGTATTCATTTCCTGCAAAGGTTGGTTTTCCATCTTTCCAAATTGATATGTGAACATGCATACCTGAACCATTATCACCAAAAATTGGTTTTGGCATAAAAGTCGCTGTTTTTCCATAACTGTTTGCAATTTGATGCACAGCGTATTTAAAAATTTGCATTTTATCAGCTTCTCGAACCAATGTATCGTATCGAATACCCAATTCGTGTTGAGCTGCAGCTACTTCATGATGATGTTTTTCAACATTTACGCCCATATCTTTTAGTGCAGTGAGCATTTCAGAACGCATGTCTTGACAAGAGTCAATAGGAGGAACTGGAAAATAACCACATTTCATACGTGGTCGGTGCCCGAGATTACCCATTTCATATTCAGTGTCATCATTTGATGGAAGTTCACTTGAATCAAGCTTAAAGCCTGTATTGTATGGGTCATTTTTATAACGTACGTCGTCAAAAATAAAAAATTCTGCTTCTGGGCCTATATTAACTGTATCACCTATGCTTAAGGATTTCATGTAAGCTTCTGCTCTTTTTGCGATGGAACGCGGATCTCTGCTATACAATTCTCCAGAAACAGGATCGAGTACGTCACAAAGTATAACTAAAGTAGACTGAGCAAAAAAAGGATCCATATGAGCTGTTTCTGGATCTGGCATCAACACCATATCAGATTCATTAATTGTTTTCCATCCAGCAATTGAAGAGCCATCAAACATGATGCCATCAGTAAATGTATCTTCACTGATTGCGGTAACATCTATTGTAACGTGATGTAATTTACCCCACGGGTCGGTGAAACGTAAATCAACAAAGCGTATGTCATTATCTGCAATCTGTTTAAGTATGTCTGATACGGTTGTCATATGCAATTTCCTTATTGGACTAAAAATTTTTGTAAATGTTAAAGAGCATCAATGCCAGATTCACCAGTACGAATACGAATAGCATCATCGATGGATGAAACAAATATTTTTCCATCGCCGCTATGTTTTGTTTGAGCTGCTTTACGTATTGCTTCAATAGCTTGTTCTAAAATTTCGTCTGCAATAACAACTTCAATTTTTACTTTAGGTAGAAAATCAACAACATATTGAGCACCACGGTAAAGTTCTGTATACTCCTCCTGATTGCCAAAACCTTTTGCTTCTGTTACAGTAATTTCTTGTAAGCCAACTTTTTGAAGTGCTTCTTTCACTTCATCCAGTTTAAAAGGTTTTATAATAGCTTCAATTTTTTTCATGCTGAAATGATCTCCAACGTTATTTTATCTTTTTAGGCTACTATACATTATATTGGCAAGCACGAGATGTGCCAACAAATAGTTTCTGTACGAAAAAATCAAAAATAATATAATTGTGTGTTTTTTGGCAAACAATTCCAACATAACATATGAAATAAAATATTATTGTATTATAGTATAAAACGGCTTGTGAAGAATAAAAACGGTACAATTATGAGTTACAAACCTTATTTTTATACATCAACATCATTGGGTGCGTAAATTATTTTCGACTTATTTTAAGAGTCTGAATTATGCAAAGGTCGGCGTAACAAAAGCTCTTTTAAAAATTTCCCAGTATAGGATTCAGGAATATTTATAATATCTTCAGGGCGACCAATTGCAACAATTTGACCACCACCATCTCCACCTTCTGGTCCTAGATCAATAATCCAATCAGCTGTCTTAATGACTTCAAGATTATGCTCGATAACTACAACTGTATTGCCTTGCTCGACGAGTTCATGCAAAACTTCAAGAAGTTTTGCAACATCATGGAAATGTAAACCAGTTGTTGGTTCGTCTAAAATATAGAGTGTGCGACCTGTTGTTTTGCGTGAAAGTTCTTTGGCAAGTTTTACGCGTTGAGCTTCACCACCAGAAAGCGTTGTAGCTTGCTGCCCAACTTTGATATAGCCAAGGCCAGTTTTGACAAGAGTCTTCATTGTGTTGTGAATAGCAGGGACAGCTTGGAAAAATTTTTCAGCCTTTTCGACTGTCATATCAAGTACGTCAGCAATGGATTTTCCTTTAAATTTTACTTCTAGCGTTTCTCTATTATAGCGTTTTCCTTGGCATATATCACATGTAACATAAATATCAGGTAAAAAGTGCATTTCAATTTTAATAACACCATCGCCTTGGCATGCTTCACAACGCCCCCCTTTGACATTAAATGAAAAACGTCCTGCTTGATAACCACGAGCTTTTGATTCAGGAAGTTCGGCAAACCAATCGCGGATTGCGGTAAAAGCACCAGTATAAGTTGCTGGATTAGAGCGTGGGGTGCGCCCAATAGGTGATTGATTAATATCAATGACCTTATCAAGCAATTCTAGTCCTTCAATTTTGGTATAGGGTGCTGGATTTTGATGACTTCCCATAATGTGGCGCGATGCAGCTTTAAACAGAGTTTCAATGAGAAATGTTGATTTTCCTCCACCTGAAACACCAGTTACGCAAGTGAAGGTTCCAAGAGGGATGTCGGCATTGATATTTTTAAGGTTATTACCTTGAGCACCAATCACTTTGAGTACTTTTGATTTTGATATTTTACGTCGCTCGGCGGGCATAGTAACTGCCATTTTTCCTGAAAGATATTGGCCTGTAAGCGAGGATGGATTGTTCATAATTTCCTGCGGTGTACCTTGAGCAATAACTTCTCCACCGTGAACACCTGCAGCAGGGCCAATATCCACTACATAATCTGCGGTAAGAATGGCATCTTCATCATGTTCAACAACGATAACTGTATTGCCAAGATCACGTAAATGGCACAGCGTTTTTAGAAGAAGTCCATTATCGCGTTGGTGTAAGCCAATAGATGGTTCATCTAAGACATAAAGAACACCTGTGAGACCAGAACCAATTTGAGATGCTAGCCGAATACGTTGACTTTCTCCACCTGAAAGTGTTCCTGAATTTCGAGATAAGGTAAGATATTCAAGTCCCACATGATTTAAAAATTCTAAACGTTTACGGATTTCTTTTAAAATACGCGCTGCAATACTACGTTGTTTTTTATTAAGATATTGATCAATATTAGCAAACCAATCATTTGCTTTTAGAATAGAGAGTTCTGATACTTGCCCAATGTGCATTTCGTGAATTTTAACACAGAGTGCTTCTGGTTTTAACCGATAACCATTACAAGCTCGGCAAGGTGAAGAAGACATGTAATATTCGATTTCTTTATATGAACCAGCAGAATCGGTTTCTTTCCATTGCCGTTCCATATTTGGAATAACGCCTTCAAAATATTGGGTTGTTGTGTTAGAGTAGCCTTCATCTTCATGGATAAGGGGGATTTCTTTTGTTTTTGTACCATATAAAATAGCACGCCTGGCTTCATCTGAAAGATCACACCATTTATCTGTGAGTTTAAATTCATAGGCTTTGCTTAACGCTTTTAGTATTTGGTTATGGTAAGGTGAGGGTGATTTAAACCAAGGGGCAATAGCTCCAGATTTTAAAGTAAGATTTTCATTGGGTACAATTTTTGCTGGGTCGATTGTTTTTTGAATGCCAAGCCCATCACAAGTGGGACAAGCACCAAAAGGATTGTTGAATGAAAAAAGACGTGGCTCAATTTCAGGAATAGAGAATCCAGATACAGGGCAGGCGAATTTTTCTGAGAAAATGAGTCGTTTATGTGTTTCATTTTTTGATTTATTGGCAGATTCCTCTGAGGTTTCCTTTATTGTCAAAGGTTGATCTGCCATTTCAGCAATCGCAAGTCCATTTGCAAGCTGCAGACAGGTTTCTATACTATCAGCCAAACGAGAAGTAATATCATGACGCACAACAAGGCGGTCTACCACTACATCTATATCATGTTTGTATTTTTTGTTAAGAGGAGGGATATCAGGAATTTCATAGAATTTGCCATCAACTTTGGCGCGTTGAAATCCTTTTCTTAAAAGTTCTGCTAGCTCTTTTTTATATTCACCTTTTCTTCCTCGCACTAAAGGCGCCATAATAAAAATCCGCGTACCCTCTGGTAAGGCCATAATTTGGTCAACCATTTGGCTGATTGTTTGATTTTCAATAGGAAGGCCTGTAGCAGGTGAATAAGGAATACCGATACGAGCAAAGAGAAGGCGCATATAATCGTAAATTTCAGTTACAGTACCAACTGTTGAACGAGGATTGCGACTAGTGGTTTTTTGTTCAATAGAGATAGCAGGGGAGAGACCATCTATTTGATCAACATCTGGCTTTTGCATCATTTCCAAAAACTGGCGTGCATAGGCAGAAAGGCTTTCAACATAACGACGTTGGCCCTCGGCGTAAATTGTATCAAAAGCTAAGGATGATTTACCTGAGCCAGACAGCCCTGTTATAATAATTAATTTATTGCGAGGGAGGTCAAGATCGATGTTTTTAAGGTTATGTTCACGTGCGCCGCGAATAGAAATATATTTTTGGTGAGACATGCTGATCCTTGGCGTATGAACAAAAATTTTACACTATTATGTGAAATAAGGCCTTTTCTTTGAAATTACAATGTGTTCCATTATTATAATGGGAAAGAAGAGTGTAAATTCTTTTGGAAAAAGGAGTAAAGACACAGCTTTTTTCCTTTATGATGAACTAAGCTATATGTTTTTATTATCTTTTACTATATAAAGTGGTTTAAAATTTTGGAGTTTGTATAATGGCTGGTAGCCTTAATAAAGTTATTTTGATCGGTAACCTTGGTGCTGATCCTGAAATCCGTCGTTTGAACTCTGGTGATCAAGTGGCAAATCTACGTATTGCCACCTCGGAAAGCTGGCGTGACCGTAATACGAATGAACGTAAAGAACGCACTGAGTGGCATAGTATTGTTATTTTTAATGAAAACCTTGTAAAGATTGCGGAGCAATATCTAAAAAAAGGTAATAAAATTTATATTGAAGGTCAATTGCAAACGCGCAAATGGCAAGATCAAAATGGTAATGATCGTTATACGACAGAGATTGTTTTACAAAAATATCGTGGTGAATTACAAATGCTTGAAGGCCGTGGCACTATGGATGGTGGTGAGAGAATGCAAGACACAAGTCCGTTAGGCGGTGGTGACTTTGGTGATAGTAGTTTTGATCGCAAAGAGGATTTTAGTCAGAACAGTAATTATTTGGAAGGGAATTTCTCACACCAATTGGATGATGATGTGCCGTTTTGATAATCTATGAAATGATTTATTATTGCTTTTTCATTTTCAAGTAAGAAGGGTAAATTTCTAATTTGAAGCTTATTTTCTTATAAGAAAAATAGAAAAATTTATTTTGTATCATGCAGTTAGACTGATCAGTAAATGTAGTAGAAGATATTGTGATAGGTTATAACATAAGGTGCTTGTGTCGTGCCCTCATGTCAAAAAGTATGTAAGTAGACTGAAGATGATGAAGATTGTTGTAAAGGCAATGGTCTATTTTTAAAATCTTTATTTTAGTGTTTTTATTGAAAAGATTGCTTAAAATACGCGGGGAATTTGAAGAGATTCATTGGGTATTGTTTATTTCGTTTTTTAACTCAGGGGAGTGAGTTATATTCATTTTATTTCTGATTTTTCATATAAACAAATAATATGTTGGAAATTATTGTTCAATTCTCACTCTCTTGTGGGCAGGGGAGTTAGCATTTTAAAATATTTTTCGATATAAACGATCAAAATGATTCTTTTTTGAAAGTATTGAAACTGTGACCGATCTTACTCCACTGACAGAACGTGATGTGCTGACCGGTATTGAGCCAGTTAGTATTATTGAAGAAATGCAACGCTCTTATCTCGATTATGCGATGAGCGTGATTGTGTCACGTGCATTACCTGATGTGCGTGATGGATTAAAACCTGTTCATCGTCGTATTCTTCATGCGATGAATGAAATGGGCCTTTCTTTTAACAAATCTTATCGCAAATCAGCGGGTGTTATCGGTGAAGTGATGGGGAAATTTCATCCCCACGGTGATGCTTCGATTTATGATGCATTAGTGCGTATGGCACAGGATTTTTCTTTGCGAAATCCGTTGATTGACGGGCAAGGAAATTTTGGTTCCATTGATGGTGATCCACCTGCAGCGATGCGTTATACAGAATGTCGTTTAGAGAAAATTTCAGAAGAACTTTTAACTGATATTGATAAGGATACTGTTGATTTTCAAGATAATTATGATGGGCGTGAACGTGAGCCTATGGTTTTACCGGCACGTTTTCCTAACCTTTTGGTAAATGGATCGGGTGGTATTGCTGTAGGAATGGCGACCAATATTCCTCCACATAATCTTGGTGAAGTTGTTGATGGGTGTATCGCTTTAATTGATGACCCCAGTATAACACTAGATGAGATGATTAAAATCATTCCTGGTCCTGATTTTCCTACAGGGGGTATTATTCTTGGCAGTTCGGGTATTCGTTCAGCGTATGAAACGGGGCGGGGTTCAATTATTATGCGTGCTAAAGTCGATATCGAAGAAATTCGTAATAATCGGCAGGCAATTATCGTAAGCGAGATACCTTACCAGATTAATAAAGCTACAATGATTGAAAAGATAGCTGAATTAGTTCGTGATAAGCGCATTGATGGAGTTTCTGATTTACGTGATGAATCTGATCGTGATGGGTATCGGGTTGTTATTGAGCTTAAGAGAGAAGCTGTTGCGGATGTTGTTTTGAATCAACTGTATCGTTATACGCCGCTGCAGGCCTCTTTTGGTTGTAATATGGTTGCGTTGAATGGCGGCAAACCTGAGCAGATGACGTTGCTTGATATACTCCGTGCATTTGTTTCTTTCCGTGAAGAAGTGGTGAGTCGGAGAACAAAATATCTTTTACGTAGAGCGCGTGAGCGTGCGCATGTTTTAGTTGGGCTTGCTATTGCTGTTGCTAATATTGATGAAATTATAGCATTAATTCGCAAAGCATCTGATCCACAAATAGCGCGCGCGCAATTAATGGAGCGGCGTTGGTTGGCTGTTGATATAGCACCTTTAATTAAGCTTATTGATGATCCTCGTCATATTATCCATGAGGATAATACATATCATTTATCGGAAGAACAGGCGCGAGCTATTCTAGAGCTGCGTTTGCAAAGGTTAACAGCACTTGGTCGCGATGAGATTGCTGATGAATTAAATAAAATTGGTGTAGATATTACCGATTATCTCGATATTTTGGCATCGCGTTCACGAATTATGGGTATTGTTAAAGATGAACTAAACGCTCTTCGTGAAGTATTTGCAACTCCTCGGCGCACTGTTTTTGGTTTCGGTAGTGCGGATATGGATAGTGAAGATCTGATCGCACCAGAAGAAATGGTGGTGACGGTTAGTCATAGTGGCTATATTAAACGTGTGCCTTTAAATACGTACCGTGCCCAACGTCGTGGAGGTAAAGGGCGTTCTGGTATGGCTACAAAAGATGAGGATTTTGTAACTCGTTTATTTGTAGCTAATACACATACACCGGTCCTTTTCTTTTCATCACGTGGAATTGTTTATAAAGAAAAAGTTTGGCGTTTGCCTATTGGTACGCCGCAATCGCGTGGGCGAGCTTTAATTAATATGCTGCCCTTGCAACAAGGTGAGCGTATAACAACAATTATGCCTTTACCAGATGATGAGGAAGATTGGGGCAAACTTGATGTTATGTTTGCAACAATGCGTGGGACTGTACGTCGCAATAAATTATCAGATTTTGTTCAAGTTAATCGTAATGGTAAAATTGCAATGAAATTTGGTGAAGAAGGAGATGAGATTCTTTCCGTAGAGACCTGTACAGAGTATGATGATGTTGTCCTTACAACGGCGAATGGACAATGTATTCGTTTTCCTGTGAGTGATGTTCGTGTGTTTGTTGGGCGTCATTCAATGGGGGTACGTGGTATCAACATGGGTGATAGTGATAAAGTCATTTCTATGACTATTTTAAAGCATATTGAAGCTACGTCGACTGAGCGTTCTGCCTATATTAAACGTGTGATCAGTGAACGGCGTGCAGCTGGTGCAGATGATGAAGATATTGTCATTGGTGATGAAGAGTCAGAAGCAACCATAACAGAATTAACAGATGAACGTTATATGGAACTTAGTGCCCATGAACAAATGCTCTTAACAGTTAGTGAGTTTGGTTATGGGAAACGGTCTTCCTCTTATGATTTTCGTATTTCAGGACGTGGCGGAAAAGGGATTCGCGCAACCGACCCATCCAAAACAGCTGAAATTGGTAAGTTAGTGGTAGCCTTTCCGGTGGAAGCACAAGATCAAATTATGCTTGTCTCAGATAAAGGGCAGCTTATTCGTGTTCCTGTTAATGGTATTCGCATAGCTGGTCGTTCAACCAAGGGGGTAACGATCTTTAATACAGCAAAAGGTGAGAAGGTTGTATCGGTTGAGCGTATTTCTGAGCCTGAAGTTAATGCTAGCGAACCAGATGAGGAAGAAAGTGAGCAGCATTGCAATGCGGTTGATACGAGCGACGAAATATAATTGTGAAAACATTGGAGTAAATGATGACCATTGCTCTTTATGCAGGTTCTTTTGATCCTATTACAAATGGTCACCTTGATGTTTTGCAAGGCAGTTTATTATTGGCTGATGAAGTGGTGGTGGCTATTGGTATACAAAGTGGAAAACAATCACTTTTTAGTTTTGAAGAGCGTGTTGATTTAATTACACAAGTCGGGAAAGACTTATTAAATATAGGTCCTGATCGACTGCGAGTTATTGCGTTTGATAATCTTTTAATTAATAAGGCGCGTGAAATTCAAGCTTCGTTTCTTATTCGTGGTTTGCGTGATGGTACTGATCTCGATTACGAAATGCAAATGGCAGGGATGAATAAGATTATGGCTCCTGAATTACAAACTGTTTTTTTACCGGCAAGCGTTTCTAGTCGCCCAATAACTTCTACATTAGTGCGCCAGATTGCTGCTATGGGGGGGGATGTTATGCCTTTTGTTCCTCAAAATGTTGCACAAGCTTTATGTTTAAAATTTAAATCCTTGAAGGAAAAATGATTGTGTATATTAGAATTTTTGCCATTTTAACATGTATTGTTCATCTTTTTTCATTTAATGCTTTAGCAAATGAGCATAATACCCTTGTTTTATCTCTTAAAAATGGTGATATTGTTATTCGGTTGCGTCCTGATCTTGCACCAAAACATGTTGCTAGAATCAAGCAATTAACACAAGAGGGTGCTTATAATAATGTCGTATTTCATCGTGTGATCCCTGGTTTTATGGCACAGACAGGCGATGTAAAATTTGGAAAAAAAGATAGTACTGATTTTGACCTTAAGCGTGTTGGTATGGGTGGTTCAGATTATCCTAATTTAGTGGCAGAGTTTTCAAAACAGCCATTCAAGCGTGGTACTGTTGGTATGGCACGTTCACAAGATCCTCATTCAGCAAATTCTCAATTTTTCATCTGTTTTGATGATGCTACTTTTTTAAATGAACAGTATACTGTTGTTGGGGAAGTTGTAAAAGGAATGGATGTTGTCGATAAAATTAAAAAGGGCACTGTAAGTAACAATGGATCTGTAACAAATCCTGATGTTATTGATACTGCTCATTTGCAACGTAATCAATAAATCAAAGGAATAATTATATGGCTGAGATAAAAGACCCAGAAAATACATTAATTCTTGAAACAACAAAAGGCAATGTAGTGATTGAGTTGTTTGCTGATTTAGCTCCTGGTCATGTGGTACGTATTAAAGAGTTAGTGCGTGAAGGTGCTTATGATAATGTTGTTTTTCATCGTGTTATTGATGGCTTTATGGCTCAAACTGGTGATGTGAAGTTTGGAAAAAAAGATAGTGAGAAATTCGATTCATCACGTGTGGGTATGGGGGGGTCAGATAAGCCTGATTTGAAGGCAGAGTTTTCAAATATTTCTCATAAACGTGGTACAGTTTCTATGGCACGCAGCCAGAATCCAAATTCTGCTAATTCGCAGTTTTTTATTTGCTTTGAAGATGCTCCTTGGCTTGATCGTCAATATTCTATATGGGGGCAGGTTATGGAAGGTATGGAAAATGTTGATAAGATCAAGCGTGGTGAGCCTGTTGTAGAGCCTGATGCGATTATCAAAGCCAGAATTGCTGCAGATACAAAGTAGTATTAGAATATTGTGCAGATAATTTCTGTTTACAGTTTAATTTGGAATTTTGTTGAAGTTGGTGTGAACTGTGTATTTTGGTGTAAATAGAATTTTTCAATTTTGAAGTTTCGAAATAACAAGCCTTATTGAAATTGGCTTTTTTACATCAGAATACACGGTTGCTTTATATTATGTTTTTCAAAACAAATATTACAATATTTTTATGTTTATATTTTTCTAAGTTTTTTAGTGAAAAAAATGCACCAGTTTTCATGAAGTAAAATATTATTCCGGTATAACTGCAAAGTATTTATTTTTGTTTTGGTTCTGTTACTCCAATTTATTCGAGTAAAATATTATTTCTGTCTTAATTTGTTGTGTTTTAAATGTTGAAAAAGGAAGAGATGCTAAAACTATTTTTATTTGTAAAATAAAGTAGCAACCCAGATTATCAGTTTATATTTTAGCAAGAAATTTCACGGTAGGCTTTAAAGTTATAAAATAGAGCACTATTTTGTTTCATAATGTAGAAGCTGTGTAATTTTTACTTTGAACGTAACAAGTATACGTGATCATAAAATGGATTGAGACAAATTGATTATATTCATACTAAAATTGTTCAAGCATTTATGGCACTAAACACATAAAAATAAAGTCATTTGTTATCAAAATACAATACTTAAGGTTATTTAAGACTGTAGTGGATAACTGTTAGTGTTTTAAGGTATATAATCCAGACACTGCAGATATTTTTATTCGTCTGGCTGTTTTTAGTATGTTGATTGTTTGATAATAAATTCTCATTTATTTTGTTAAACTCTCTTAAGGCTGATTTCAGTGTTTAGTAGAGTCAAATCATTTATAGCGCTTATAATAATGCGATCAAAAAAGGAATTATGTTTGGTTGCTAGGCGATATGAATTTGTTTAATCAAAAAGACGAAAATGATGATTAAGACGTTTCACTATAACAAAATCGCTCAAGATGGACAGGCCCGTTTGGGTGAAATTATAACAAGACGTGGACATATTCGCACACCCGCATTCATGCCCGTTGGAACGGTAGGAACCGTTAAGGCTATGTATATGGATCAGCTACGTGATCTTGGGGCAGATGTTATTTTGGGTAATACTTATCATTTAATGTTGCGGCCTGGGGCTGAGAGGGTTGCACGTTTAGGAGGCTTACATGAATTTGCACGTTGGCCTGAACCTATTTTAACGGATTCTGGTGGTTTTCAAGTTATGTCCCTTTCAGGGATTTGTAAAATTACAGAGAAATGTGTGATTTTTCGCTCTCATATTAATGGAGCGTATTATGAAATGAGTCCAGAACGTTCTATTGAAATCCAAGGACTGCTTGATTCTGACATTCAAATGCAGCTTGATCAATGTATTGCATTACCTGCAAGTGAGAAAGAAATAGAAGCTGCTATGGAGCTTTCATTGCGTTGGGCACAGCGTTGTAAGACAGCTTTTGGTAACCAACCAGATAAAGCGATGTTTGGTATTATTCAAGGCGGTGATAATATGAAGTTGCGTGAACGTTCTGTTCGAGCATTGAAAGAGATGGATTTGAAGGGCTACGCTATTGGAGGACTTGCAGTTGGTGAAACTCAAGATATTATGATGGCGGTATTGGATGCTACTTGTTCTCTTTTGCCAGAAAATAAACCACGCTATCTCATGGGAGTGGGCACTCCAGATGATATTTTAAAAAGTGTCGCTCGAGGTATTGATATGTTTGATTGTGTTTTACCAACGCGTGCTGGGCGTCATGGTTTAGCTTTTACCCGCTTTGGTAGAATAAATTTGCGCAATGCACGTTATGCAGAAGATTCTCGCCCTCTTGATCCACAATCGCCTTGCCCTGCTGCACGTGATTATAGTCGTGCTTATTTGCACCATTTAGTCAAATCTAATGAAGCTCTTGGTGGCATGTTGTTAACTTGGAATAATCTTTCTTATTATCAACAGCTTATGCAAGGTATTCGTACTTCCATTAAAGCAGGATGTTATGCTGATTTTTGTGCAGAAACAAGTGCCTTATGGGAGCAAAGCAAAAGGCATTAGCACATTAAGTATGTGTCTATTTTTGACGGTATTTGAGTTGTTTTTCATTGTGTTAAGTTTATCTTCTCATGAAGAGAGTTTTTCTTAACAGTTTTGATTGACGAGAGTAACTTTTTTGAAAAATATAAAACTGCGCTATCATAAAAAATGAATTGCGCAGTTTTATTGAAACATTTTCTCTGTAGTGTCAATTTAACAGAGATTATTGCTCCGATACGCATTACCTGATCCGGAGAAAAACAGTTTATTTTCTGTTTCTGGATAACTTTTTAGATTAACAATGTTAATTACAGGTTAGTGATTTCTTAAAGAAGTATGAAAATTGCATTTTTTATACAAGATTTTTAAATTCTCAGCCATATTATTATTAGCATGGTGCTGTTTATTATGTTCCAACCAATATTATGAACACTCGTTTTTTGTTTTACTTAATTTGGTGTTACAGTTTGTAAGCAGTTGCTTGTGTAACATTTATTTTAAAATTATGACTATGGTTGATTTAAATGCTGAAAAATAGCATCTGAAAGCTTGTTAATAGTATTACACTTGTTTTGACGATTACGATTATTATTCAAGCTAATACAACTTAGATTGGATGAGCTTGCGAGGGGGAAGGTAAGCTACTTTATTTTTGTGACTGTTGTTGTTTTATGGGTTTGATAATAAAAGCTATTGAATAAATAGATTTGATAAATACTTCAAAGTATCTCTTTTTTGCAATATTCACATTAGAAAATGTGCATATATTAATATTAACAGTATCAATATTTATTCTTATGAAACAGTATGTTTCATTATTTTTTGCATCGAGAAAGAAATTGCTTGTTTCACTTAGAATACAGTTCTTTAATTTTGCAAAAACCCCAAGCTCTCCTTTCGCAGAGCTTGAGGATTTTAATTATATTAATTAGCCATTTCTTTTTTTAGATTTGCATCAATTTTATCGAGAAATCCTGTTGTAGAAAGCCATTTTTGTTCTGGTCCGATCAAAAGTGCAAGATCTTTTGTCATAAAACCTTCTTCAACAGTGTGGACACAAACTTTTTCTAATGTAACGGCAAAGTTTTTCAACTTCTCATTGTTGTCAAGTTTTGCACGATGAATCAGACCACGTGTCCATGCAAAAATAGAGGCGATAGAATTTGTTGATGTTTCTTCACCTTTCTGATGCTGACGGTAATGACGTGTTACTGTACCATGCGCAGCTTCTGCTTCAACAATTTTACCGTCTGGTGTCATAAGAACGGAAGTCATAAGACCAAGGGAACCAAAACCTTGAGCAACGATGTCTGATTGAACGTCACCATCATAGTTTTTACATGCCCAAACATATCCACCTGACCATTTGAGTGCTGAAGCAACCATATCATCAATTAAGCGATGCTCATAATGTAATTTGCGGCTTTCAAATTCAGTTTTAAATTCTGTATCGAATATTTCTTGAAAGATATCTTTGAAACGACCATCATAGGCTTTTAAAATAGTATTTTTTGTCGAAAGATAAACTGGAACATTTCGTTGTAGGCCGTAATTGAAAGATGCGCGTGCAAAGTCGCGGATTGATTCATCAATATTGTACATGGCCATAGCAACCCCTGCGCTTGGGGCATCAAAAACATCGTGTTCTATAATCTGACCATCATCACCAACAAATTTGATACTTAGCTTCCCTTTACCAGGGAATTTAAAATCAGTTGCTTTATATTGATCACCAAAAGCATGGCGCCCAATAATAATAGGTTTTGTCCAGCTAGGAACGAGGCGTGGGACATTTTTACAGATAATGGGCTCACGAAAAATGACCCCTCCTAAAATGTTACGGATTGTGCCATTTGGCGACTTCCACATTTTTTTTAAGTTAAATTCTTTAACACGTGATTCATCAGGAGTAATAGTTGCACATTTTACACCAACCCCATATTGTTTAATAGCATTGGCAGAATCAATAGTAACTTGATCATTGGTTTCATCTCGGTTTTTGATGGAAAGATCATAATATTTAAGATTAATATCGAGATAAGGGTGGATCAATTTGTCTTTTATATGCTTCCAAATAATACGGGTCATTTCATCACCGTCGATTTCAACGACGGGATTTTCTACTTTGATCTTTTCCATTAGAAGTCCTTTTTCATTTAAGTAATATTATCTTCTATAGCACTTTCAAGTCTATGATGAAAAGTAAAAATAAGTGATAATGGAAGAGTATTAAATTTCATAAGCAAAGAGTTATTGAATATATCAATAAGCTGTTTTGTGATTTTTATTTTTAAAAATAAAATTATAATGGATAAAAATAAACTTTATGAAATAACCTTTGTTTTTTCTGTATTTATTTTAATTTTATTTATGTTATATAAAAGTGTTATTGAAATATATCAGCTCAGATGGGGAGGGGAAAAGAATGGGTTTTATTAATTCATCTCAGTTAAACATAAAAATTGATGAATATCAAAAGCACAGTTTACCTATAGAGCAGCATTTTGGCAAAACGCTTCCCGACACTATTCAGGCACCATCTGTATCTATTGATACTAAAGATATTTTTCCTTTAAAATTTTATGATGCATTATCGTGTATTAAAGAGGTATCTGATAATAGAGTTTAAGCTACCAAAATTTTATCTCCTGTAATGGAGTCTACTCATTCTGTTGCTTTGGGGGGGATTTAATTGACGCTGATTTTTCGCAATTTCAGGGTTATGATGATGTTCTAAGTGGTCACTTTCAAATTTATGCTCCTTTGACAGTGAGTGATAATCAATTGAGGATCTTGCACATTCCTTAGCAAAAGAAGATAAATTGCGTGGAGGATCACAAGCTTTATTTGAAGCTTTAGATCATGATACTGCCAGAATATACAATTAATCAGCTATGGAAAATTTTACTGGAAGACCTGTTGATTGGAAGAAAGGCTATATGTTTGGCACAATGTGGGATCGCCGCGTGATTGATGAAAAATTAATTCAACAATTTGAACAAGAAGGTAAACAGATATTTACTGGAGCTATAGGATCTATACATTTTTCTATTGTGTATTAAATACTGTTTAATACATCATATTATTTGCTAACAGCTATTGATAGCAAAATATGGATGGTTTTTAGATATACTGAATAAGTTCATCACCTTTGAGTTTGCTAATTTTTCAACAAATGAAGAATTTTTTTTGTGTAGCAAATTCAATATCAGAACTATAATTACTCTTCATTGATGTAAACTGTCAATCATTTTTGTTCCAAGCATGCTTAAATTCTATAAGCTTGCATTTGTCAGCATAAGACTAAAAAGAAAAACATCCATATTTGTAAGGTACAAATTCATAACTTTGTTTTTCTTCCCATTTGTAAATAAAATAAATATTTTTGAAAATCTGTATTGAAAGACGTTCTCCAAATTCTTGAAGCAAGACTAACAATAGTTTTTGCTGTTTGAATAGAGTCTTGCCTTTTTTTGTTTTCATAGTGTTATCTCGGGTGTCTGATTGAACGGTATTTGTGGCACAAACCGGTAGATGAATTTGAAAAACCACTCAAATTTCAACAAGTCGCGCTGGTTTATGATTTGCTTGGTATAAAGTCAATAAAATTATAGTACAAAAAAGCATTTATGCACTGATAAAATCACCAATAAACTGTTTATTTTCAGTTATTTATGCTGTTTTTTATTTGGAAAAATGCACTATGTTATGCTATAGTAAAAATAGCTTTTCATATCCGTATTTTGTTTCAATTATTTTCCTTAGAAAAGGTTATAAAAATATGATCAATAAAGTGATTTTAGTAGGCAATCTGGGTGCCGATCCCGAAAGCAGAACAATGGCATCTGGTACAGAGGTGGTGAACTTTCGTATGAGCACTTCTCAAAGTTGTACAGATAAAATAACCCCTCAAAAAGTAGAGAAAACAGAATGGCATTCTGTCGTGATTTTTAATCCGCAACTTGCAAAGGTTGCTCTTCAACATCTCAGTAAAGGTTCTGCGGTTTATATTGAAGGTCAATTACAAACCTGTAAATGGCAAGATGAAAGTGGGCAAGAACGCTACACAACAGAAATTGTCTTGTCGCAATATAAGGGTGAATTGAAGATCCTTAATAGTATTCAAAAAGATGATATTGACGTGGACACTCAAGAGCAAGCGATAACATTGGAGAGTGTTGGTCGAGAGTCTTTGAATGCGACTTTTAATGATGATGTCTTATTGCAATCAGAAGACTTACTTATGAAAAGATGTAAAAAACGAGGAAGACCTAAATAGCTGATCAAATAAGAGAGCCTAATGGGCGCATCTCACGCGTAAAAAAGCCTCGTGAGCTTATTAACAAATTGGCTCTTGAAATGCGTGCCAAGCATAATGGGGTGAGTATTCAAGATGCGAAGAACCCGCTTTCTGGTACTTATGTAGGGCGATTATATTTATTGGGGAAAGAGAAAGGAATTAATAAAGATCAGTATGATGCGTCACAGCAATATAGTCGAGTACGAAACAATTACCTGTGTGCGAAAGGATTGCCAGGGGCGATTTATGATGCAGTCGCTACTAATCACGATCAAGACAGTCTTGAAAAGTGGGTTGAGATGGCAACTGATCGCTATGAAGCTATGCAAGACGTTATCAGAAAAGCACAAGGTTTATATCGTCAATATAACCTTTATGCTGCGTTACAGTATATCGTTATTGAAGATCGACAATTGCCATATCTTGTTAGTTCTTTACGCATTGCTTTGAATGCTCTTCATAAATATTTTTATCTGGGAGAAAGGATCGGACAGTAAATTCAAAGTCAATAAAATGTGTATATATTTACACATTATGAGTGCATAAATGGAACAAAATAGCCGAAAAATTATTGCAAAATTGAAGCGTGATGGCTTTGAGCTCTGTTAAAATAAAAGGTTTTCATTATAAGTTTAAAAATAGTCAAGTAATTATTGTTCCCCATTCTAAAGATGGTTTTCCAATTGGTACAGGGCGTTCCATTATTGCACAACAAGCGAGTTGGTAAAAAAGAAAAGAAGAATGAAAAGGCTTTTTTCTTGTTCACAAAGATAAAAATTCTGCTTTTGAAGGATTATTTTCTGTTGCAGATCAGGAAGAAAATCTCATTTCTAATGCAACAGATGCCCTTCAACTATATTGTGAAGAAGTGAATAAGTTGCCAGCTCCTTTAAAATTTGAAGAAGTGATACAAAAGGAAGTCGTCAGAATAGTTTTATTGGAAAGAACCTTTTTAACACAGTTCCAATTTATTGGAAATGATTCTGAAGTGATGCGTACAAAATATCAATTGAACTAGGCTTCTGCAATGCGATTGATGATTGTGCATAAGAAAGAGGCGTAACACGGTCTGCTCTTTTAGCAACATCAGCACGTTATGATAAGCAATTAGATGTGAAAAGAAAGCTTACAGTTTTTCTTCTTATTTTCTTCTACGAACATGTGTACCTTTACAAACACCATATTTAGATTGAATGAGATAAAAATATACCAGATCGTAATTTTTAGTTGACAGGGGGATAAAAATAGTATTAACTAATAAGGTGGTATGAGTATTTTTGTGCCCAAAATTACAAATTAATGTAATTAGTTTTGTTGTTGAAGGCCCTGCGAATGCAGGTTTTTTATTAAAGTAATCAAGTTTATTCGTTTTTATTTATTGACGATTTATTGACCTCCTCTTTGTTCTTGAGAGTGAGGTTTTTTTATTGTCTCAACTACTCGAAAGGAAAATAACTTATGGAAGAAATACCAGTAGTTATTACAAGGCCTGTGTGTGTTTTTGGCGACAACAGAGCCACTGTTAACATTTATTGCACGGTAAAAGCATCTAAATTGATATGGTTTGATAAGATTGAAAAAAGGAAAAAGACAACAGCCATTCAAACCTTAGAAGACAAAAACAAAATTATATTGCAATAGGAATATACGAATATGGATATAAATTTTTTTAATCACAACGCTTTTTCATCAGAAGTAATGACGAAAGCGATCGAAAACTATGAATTTAAACCTAACCTGATTGGTTCACTTAACCTTTTTAAGGAGGTTGCGACAAACAAAACAACGGTTAGTATTGAAAAACGTAAATTATCGCTCATTCCAGTAAGTGAACGTGGTACACCTCCAACAGAAACAGAAAAAGATGAGTATGATCGTCGGTGTTTTAAAACAACACCTATTATTAAAGAGTATATTATAAAAGCAGAAGAAATTAAAGACTGGCGAGAATTTGGCATAGAAGATCAGTTTGAAACAGTAATGAAATTTATCGCTAAAAAACAAAAGAAGTTGATTTCAGAAATTGAACTGATATGGGAAAATATGCAACTTGGAGCTATTCAAGGTGTTGTCCTTGATGCAGATGGATCAGTGATCTATGATTGCTATGAAGAATGGGGAATCACGCCACAAAAGGCTATTGATTTTAAACTAGATGAGGACACAACAGATGTTGCTTATATGGTTAATCAAGTCGTTACAAATATGGCGCAAGCTTCAGGCAATACATTTTCTATTTATTCACGAATTATTGGGTTTTGTGGAGATGAATTCTTTTTCAAGTTAAAAAATCATAAAGCAATTCGTGACACCTATTTAAATACACCTTCAGCACGAATATTAAAGAACACAGCAGGTATTACAATGCCTGGTACTATTGAATCAGGAAGTTTTAAGAGTTTTGATTTTGCAGGTGCGACGTTTATTAATTACTGCAACATTCATGATTATAATATGAACACTAATAGTTCAAAACGAAGCATAGGAATCAAACCTGATCAATGTCAATTCGTTCCTGTTAATGTACCTGGTGCATTCCAAAAAACCTTTTCTCCTGATAAAGGCATGGAGTTTGTCAATACAGTTGGAAAGCCTCTTTATACGAGACTTATTGTAGATCGTGAATCTGCAACATGGGCCAAGCTTGAAGTATGCAGTTACCCACTCTTTGTCTGCGCGCGTCCTGAAATGCTCTTTAAAGCAGTAGTGAGAGCAAAATAAAATATGCTAGCACACGGGCTGCTTAGTTAAATGTTTGAAGATAGATGAAAACATTTTTGGGTAGCCTGTGATCTATACATGAAAGAAAAATAGAGTGATCTTTTCCTTTCAAGCTGATTATAATTTAGAAATTGATGGTGTTGTTGGTGCAAAAACTCAAGTAGCATTAGATATGCTACTCCAATGATTAGCTCCCGCCATTCCTGTAAGTATGGGAGGATTTGAGAAGGAATAGTACAAACATTATTATGAAGATAAGAATAAAACCAAATAGTTTGCGGGGCTATTATTGCTAGTTCAGCTCTTATGGAAGCAGAACAAATGGGGGCGTTCGATAATTTCAAATTTTGATAGGAAAAATGAGTGCCCTTGTAGAATCATTTACTCATATTAGTAAAGCAATTTCGGATCATTAGTGGATTGATACTATTTTTGTGGACTTGATTATTTATATTCATGTCAAATCGGTAAAAGAGTTTGTCTGAAAGCTTACAAGAAGGACAGAGCGCTCTAGAAGAGATATCTTTTAAAGGGCAGAGGAGAGCAAGGAGTGAAAAAATATCTTGCGATTATACTTGATGCATCCGCTGTTCTTTTAGAGATTGTAATGGATGTTTGTCAGATTAGAGAAAGAAAGTTGAACAAACGCAAACAAATAGAGGAATCTTTAAAGACAGTAACACGTGACTGGAAATAAAAGGCGAGATTAGCAAGAAAAGTGATGCTGGTATGCATTCTGGTCTTTCTGACTGGGTGTGTAGTAACAAATGAAGATGCTGCTTGTATTGGGTGGTTGCCAGTGCATTTGGATCAAAAAGATTACAATGTGATCAGTTCAAGTTTAGCAAGAGATATTTTAAAGAGTAGTGAGTGTGGGAAACATTTGTATAGGTTGTTAGAAAACCAATTCACAAAGAGTTCAAGGGAATTGTTAGAGGGCAAGTTAGAAAATTTTATTCTCTAACCTTACTACTTTATTTTTGAGTTTTAAAAAGGATAATAAAATCAAATAGATATAGAGATAAAAAAGTAACTGGTACGCCCAAGGGGAATCGAACCCCTGTTTCCGCCGTGAAAGGGCGATGTCCTAACCGCTAGACGATGGGCGCAAACCAGTGATGAGGCTTATAGAGAGGATCTTTTTACTTCGCAACCCCTATGAGTGATTTTTTTACAAAAAACGCATTTTATTGGATTAGTTTAAATATATATGTTGATGCAATTCACATTATTCCACACAACATTAAAAGAGAAAATCTACAAAATAATTATAAAAGTTGGTGAAAAATCTTAACGCTAGTAACGATAATAATTATTATTTCCACTTTCGGTAAATAAATGAGGAATGATGAAAATCGGTAGCGTTTGGTAGTTAAGAAGCAATTTGACAAACATAATAACGGCTTCTTATTAATTAACTAAGAAATGATGCATATCATAAAAAGCTGTTTTTTAAGACATAAATCGCAAATTCATTGAATTTAATTGAAAAATAAGAAAATATTGCGTTGTGAAATTGAAAAAACATTGTATCAGACTGCATGAAGTTGAAATCAGCAATCATTTAAAATAGCGCTTTATTTTAAAGATAATTTATTTATCAATTTCAAAATTTCAGATATTTAAACGCAATATATAAACGTTGAATTTGTATCAAGCTCTAAAGTCTTTGCAGTATTAGAACGAATAGGTGAGGAGGGTACACTGTTGGATATAGAAAATAACAACTGCTTTAATATGTGTGACCTTACTTAAATTCTGCAGCATTTATATACCCATGCAAGTTATAGTTTTTAAGTTTATTCTTTAAAAATGCGAATTTTATATTCCTCATAGTTTTTGAATGTTTGACTAAATAAGCACGATATTGTTGTCATTTTAAAAGTGGGAGTGTAATAAGTACGTAGTGTATTTGTTGTGAATGAGCACGATTTGCATCAAAAGCAAGTGTTATTTCAAATATTTTTCAATAAAGATAAGAAATTAGCAGGCAGTTTAAATAATGGCGAAAGCTTTGAGGGTTGGAATTGGAGGCCTTGGAACGGTTGGTGCTTCAGTTGTTCGAATTTTACGCGAAAAAGCAAATACTTTAGCTTGTCATTGCGGATATCCCATAGAAGTTGTTGCTGTTAGTGCGCGTGATAAGAACCGTGACCGTGGAATTGATTTGAGTCATGTTAAATGGTTCGATTCACCTGTGCAAATGGCTTCTTCTAATGAAATTGATGTTTTCGTTGAATTGATTGGTGGTGAATTAGATGTTGCGCATGCTTCGGTTGAGGCGGCTCTTAAGGCAGGACATCATGTTGTTACTGCCAATAAAGCGCTGTTAGCCCGACATGGAGTAGCACTTGCTACTCATGCAGAAGAAAAAGGCGTTTTTCTTAATTTTGAAGCTGCTGTCGCGGGTGGAATTCCTGTTATCAAAGTGATGAGAGAATCTCTTTCCAGTAATTATGTGTCACGAATTTATGGGATTCTTAATGGGACGTGTAACTATATATTAACGCGCATGTTTACTGAAGGTCTCTCATTTAAAGATTGTTTGGCAGATGCGCAAAAACTTGGGTATGCTGAGGCTGATCCGATTTTTGATATTGAAGGTCACGATACCGCTCATAAATTAGCTTTATTAACAAGTTTGGCGTTTGGAACTGTCATTTCATTGGATGATGTTTATGTTGAAGGGATTAGCAATATCTCGCAAGTTGATATCCGCGCAGCTGATGAATTGGGTTACCGTATTAAACTTTTAGGGGTTGCGTTAAAAACTGATACGGGAATTGAACAACGTGTTCATCCGGCAATGGTACCCACATCATCGGTAATTGCACAAATTTATGGTGTCACTAATGCACTTGCCATTCAAAGTGATTTATTGGGTGAGTTACTATTTTCTGGTCCTGGTGCTGGAGGGGCAGCAACAGCTTCAGCAGTTATTGGGGATTTAGCTGACATAGCAAAAGCACATCCTGGTTTTCAGTGTGGATCTGTTTTGGGACGGCCAGCATTAACGCTTACTCCTTATAAAAAAGCATGCATTGCTACCCACGCAGGTGGTTACTTTATTCGTTTGAGTGTTCATGATCGCGCTGGTGTTTTTGCGACGGTTGCACAGCATATGGCTGATCATGACATTTCATTGGAGTCTATTGTTCAGAGATCTTTTGTAGAAGGTCAAATTGGGGGGACAAAAACAATTATTTTAGTTACGCATGAAACAACAGAGGCAAACATACAACAAGCGCTTGCAAGGATTGCAGAAGATGGTCACCTTGTTGCAAGATCTCAATTCATTCGTATCGAACGTATGACATAAAATTACGGAGATTTATTTTATATGATCCTATTTATTTTATGATGATAAAGGGGAAAGTTGATTATTTTTTTGTAGAAGGCTTTCATTTTTACGAAAAAGTTTTATTGTTAACATTTGATAGTGAATGCTAATGTTATTAGCTAATACCAATCTGGTAGGATTTTTATATGCCCAAAGTAACTCAGAATATTTTAAATGGACTTGATCGTATTTTAACGCTTGAATTAGTCCGTGTGACTGAATGTGCTGCTGTAGCAGCTGCACGTTTACGAGGGCGTGGTGATGAAAAAGCAGCTGATCAAGCTGCTGTGGATGCAATGCGTCAGGAGCTTAATCGTTTACCTATTGATGGTACGGTTGTGATTGGTGAAGGTGAACGCGATGAAGCTCCTATGCTTTATATTGGAGAAAAGGTAGGGCTTCGCACTGGACCAGAAGTTGATATTGCACTTGATCCACTTGAGGGAACGACAATTTGCGCTAAAAATTTAGCTAATTCGCTTGCAGTAATTGCGATTGCTGAAAAAGGTAATTTGCTTTATGCTCCGGATGTTTATATGCAAAAAATTGCTATTGGTCCTGGCTATCCGAAGGGTTTGGTGGATATAGATGCTGAACCTGCAGATAATATTTATGCTCTTGCAAAGGCTAAGGGAGTGGCTGTTGATCAAATTACTGTCTGCATTATGGATCGGCCTCGCCACACAGAACTGATTAGTAAAGTACGTGCAACTGGTGCGTCGATCCGTTTGATTGGTGATGGTGATGTTGCTGGTGTTATTCATACAACTGATCCAGATGAAACGGGTATTGATATTTACATGGGTATTGGTGGAGCACCAGAAGGGGTGTTAGCTGCAGCGGCTTTGCGTTGTATTGGTGGGCAAATGCAAGGGCGTTTAAAACTTGATACAGAAGAAAAGATTGCACGTGCTGCCAAAATGGGAATTAGTGATCCAAATAAAGCTTATACAATGGAGGAAATGGCAAAGGGTGATGTCTTGTTTGCTGCAACGGGTGTGACTGATGGTAATATGCTTTCTGGTGTTAAGTTTACACGCAATTATATTCAGACAGAAACTATTGTGATGCGTTCATGTACGGGCACAATTCGTAATATTAAGACACAGCACAAAACCCAATCAAAATTTAGCTGATTTTTTTATTCTTTTAAGCTGTTGTTTTTAAAAAAAAGAAGCTTTTTAGAAGCTAAATTCTTATAAAATTTAAGAATGAATTTTAAAGATATTCTTTAGTTTTTATGAGTTTTTAAGTGAGTTGAACAGGGTGCACCCAGCCATTTTTATCTTCTATATTTCCTTTTTGAATGCCAATTAGTTGTGCATGCAGTTTTGCTGTAATCTCACCAATTGTTTCATCCCCAATGGCAAATTCTCCCCCTTTATATTTAAATCGTCCAATTGATGTGATAACAGCGGCAGTACCACAGGCAAAAACTTCTTTAAGTTTACCATTTTGTGCGTCTTCTTTTAGAGATTCAAAAGAATAAGGACGCTCTTCTATTGTTAGATTCATTTGTTGCGCTAACTTCAAAATTGAATCACGTGTTATTCCTGAAAGAATGGTGCCATTTAATGCAGGTGTTACAAGAGTATTATTTGCCATAATAAAGCAAATATTCATACCACCAAGCTCTTCAATCCATTTATGTTCAACCATATCAAGGAACAGCACTTGACTACACTTATTTTTAATTGCGTTATTTTGTGCAAGTAAGCCTGCTGCATAATTTCCACTACATTTAGCAGCTCCCGTACCACCTGGACCAGCACGGCTATATTCTGTTTCAAGCCATACACTAACGGTTTTTTCTCCTGTGAAATATGACTCCACTGGAGATGCTATAATGCAAAAAATATATTCTCGGGAAGGACGGACTTTTAAGAAGCTTTCATTACCAAACATGAATGGGCGTAAATAGAGGCTAGCATTTGGACGATCAGAAACCCATTTTTGATCAATTTTCACCAATTGATTAATAGCATCTAAAAAGATATCTTTTGGTAGTTCAGGCATAGCTAATCGTTTGGCAGATTCTGCAAAACGTTGCGCGTTAGCATCAGGACGAAATAATAAAATACGTCCATCTTTTGCACGGTATGCTTTCAAGCCTTCAAAAATTCCTTGAGCATAGTGCAAAACGGTACTGGCAGGATTAATCTCTAGAGATTTGTACTGAGAAATAGTGGCATTGTGCCAACCTTTTTCTTCATTCCATTGAATAACCCCCATATGATCTGTAAAAAATTGACCAAAACCAGGATTTTTTAGAATTTCTTCTCGTTTTTCGTTTGATAAAGGTGACGGATGCTTTTCTATTTTAAATGGGAGAGATGATGTAAAAGAAGTCATAAATGAAACCTTCTGAGATTATGTTTTATTTTTATATATTTTTACTGAGAAGATAACAAGACATTTCAATTACAACATTATGATTAGCAATTTCTTAGTGTCAATGTTTTTATTGCAGATGTGAGATTATGCTTAAATATTTTGACTGTATTGTCAGAGTCTTACTTTAAGATTTTTTCGAGAGAGTAAAAAACTTTTGTAGATATTTATTGTTCTCCTGAAATGAGAATCTGAATAACTATATGTATGCACATCATTTAAATGATTTAAAATTAGGGGAAATAAAAACACGTATTTTACTTAATAAAAACTTTTGGCTATTTTTGTGTTTATTATTTGCTTGTTTTTACTTTTGAATTTTTTACAAAATCACAAGAACGCGTTTTTATAAGGTAATGCTATATATAGAGTTGAATTAAACAAAAAATAAGTAAAACATAGCAACAGTTTTTTAGCTGTTACTATATTTATTTAGCGTGTGACAAAGCAATTTCCACCAGAGATTTTGATATTTTCGCAGAGATTTATAGCTTCATTACGATTTTGAGTTTGAATACGGACACGATAATAGGTCCCTTTTTCTGGTATAGAAGTAGATTGAATATTGAAAGGACGCTCACCAATAAGATATCTAAATTTAGATTTTAATTTTCTCAAAGAATTTTCAGCTAATTCATACGTTGGATGCGATGCAAGTTGTACATAGTAGTTTTCTGAGTTTTGTGTTGTTACTTGTGCCGATAGATTTGAACGATCACTACTGTGTGTTTGTGCAGTTAAATTAGGTTTTACAGATAAAGGCACTGGTATGAATAAATCTTTAGTTTTCTTTTCAGTATTAGGAATAGAAGGATTTTCATTAGGAGTGAAGAAATTTTCATCATCAGGGATAGAAGCACTTTCCGCAATAATTGTATCAATATTTGTTGCGGTGCTATCTTCTACTTGATTATTATTGATATTGGATGATTGCACGGAATCTACAGAGTCATCTTGAGGTTGATCAGCAGATTGATTAATTGCTTCAGATTGATTAGTGGGTTCTGTAGACTGATCTGCTCGTTTTTCATTTGTCTGATGCGCTGGAGTAAGTACCATTGTACCATCTGCTTTTACAATAACAGTTTGAACTTCTCGTGTTGGTACAGTACGGTCGAGAGCTTTTGTAATTGCATCTTCAATATTAGGTTCATCATGAGAAAAAGCAGAAGAGGTATTTTCAGGAGCTTCCTCATTTTCAAGTGCCTTCTCATTTAACACTGTTAAATTTTCAGGTGTTTCAGAACTGTCAACAAGAGGCTGTTGTGCGCTTTTTTGTGTTTCGTCTTTACCGTTGTTTTGATTGTAAATATTTAAATCATGAGTAACATTATTTTTAGTTTCTGTTTTTTCTGGCTTGACTTTAAAAGGTGTGTTGTCAGCATGGATAATGAGTGGGTTTTCATTTTCATTTGATAATATAAAAAAGCGAAAATAACTAAAAATACTAATTGCAATCAGAGCACAAAGAATAACACCTCTAATAAAACTTTTTCTGATAGAATTTCTCGAATATGCAGTTGCCAATACATGGGTGGGCACTTCGTCTGCAGATTTATGTTGCGAACTGTTGGCAAGAGGGGCAAAAGGTTGTTCTTTGTTTTCAACAGAAGAATAGTTAGCACTCTGTTGCGAGATATTTATGGATGAACTTTCTTCTGGATTTTGCTTAGTATGATAAAAAATTTCGTTGAAAAAGTCATTTTGTTGCTGCTGTAAAAAATCTTCTGAAGAGACATTTCCTACATTGAATACTTCAGAGAATTCTTTTTGAAGACCATCAGCAGCTACATCATGTTTGAGGGCTTCATAGAGAATTTTTGAAGCTATAATAGGTTCAGTTTTTTCTACAATTTCATCTGCAAATTTATAAGTATCAACCTCTGGAGGAGGATTGTCATTGTGAAAATGCTCATCTACAAAAAAACTTTCTGTTTGTGTGGCATTAAGAGGTTCTAACGAGGCTTGTGTGTCACTTAAATTATTTTGATTATTCCAAATTTCACTCGTGTTGTTTTGATGAGAAATATCTTCAGTAGTATTTATATTGTTTTGGGAATATTGGGTTTGCGCATCTTTATATTCTGCAATTTTTGCAGTTTTGTCTTCTTGTTTTAAGAATCCATCATCATAATAATTATTACCCAAATTCTGTTGATTAGCCCGCATCTCATAAGGAGAATTTAAAGGTGTGTGATAAGCGCTTTGCTTGTCATCATAGTTTGATTGTGTATTGTTAGTTGCGGGATGTTGCGCATTTGTTTGTAAAAAAGCTTCAGTTTCTTCATATGCTTTTTTAGTAACTGTATTTTTATTTTGTTTGTCTATCTCATCAAGAAAAAAATTTTCTAGATTTGTGTTAAAATCATCTATTTCAAAAAAAGGATCAATATTAGTTGGTGCCGTTTTATCTTGTAGGCTTTCATTCTTCTGAATGGGTAATGGAGAAAGTGCTTCTAAGATTTGTTCTTCATCATTATGGGGAGAATAAGAATGCACTCCTTCAGAAAAAGAGCTATTTTTTTCTAAGTGATTGCGAGCAGGGGCAGCTGTATCCATTGAAGTTGGATTGTTAACATTTGATTGTAAATTCCATTGCTCACTTTGAGTGTTAAATGGCAATTCACCCACTGAATTATTTTCAAAATTATCCTCTAAAAAAGGAAGGTCAAAATCATCATTTTGGAATGGAGTTTGAGGTATAGAATAATCAGGTTCTAACGAAGAGTGAGTATGATGAGAATTTTGATTTCTATTTTGTGTGTTTGAATTGAAAATCTGCGTAAACTCTTCCACAGAATCAGGCTGTTTATGATTTTGTTTTTCTTCCTGCAAATTTTTGCGATTATTATCGCTCATAAGTTTTCTCACATAATGATCTGCGTTTAAATGCAATAAATTTGTTAATTTAGATTTATTATATTTGGAATTATAAAATCTTTTCTTTCAATCAAAACAATGCATTTTTATAAAAGAAGTATACAAAAAACATTTTTAATAAAAATCCATTTTATAGTTTTATAGGATTTTTTCAACGCATTTCTGTTGATGCTTTTATTCCTACAATTTGAAGTCCTGATGATAAAATATTAATGACAGCTTGGATCAAACCTAATCTAGCCAAGGATAATTCTTTATCTTCAAGTTTTGTAAAGCGTAAATCAGGATTATCATTACCTTTATTCCAATGTCCGTGAAAGTTTGAAGCAAGATCATAAAGATAAAACGCTAGTCGATGTGGCTCTTTATGAATTACAGCTTGTTCAATAATACGTGGATATTCAGCAAGTTTACGTATTAACGATATTTCGCTATCGTCTATCAACTTGTTAAGATAAGGAATCATTATATTGCTTGAAATGTTGTCAATATGCAGGCTTTCTTGTGCTTGACGAAAAACTGAGTGACAACGTGCACTTGCATATTGCACATAAAAAATAGGATTATCTTTTGATTGTTCTGTCACTTTTGTGAAGTCAAAATCAAGAGGTGCTTCACATTTACGATAAAGCATCATAAAACGCACTGGATCACAACCAACTTCTTCTACAACATCGCGCAGGGTAACAAACGATCCCTCTCTTTTAGACATACGTACAGGTTGACCATTACGAAAGAGTTTTACTAATTGGCATAAGAAAACAGCCAGTTTGGCTTTATCTCCAGAAATTGCTTTTGCTACTGCTTCTAATCGTTTCACGTATCCAGCGTGATCTGCACCTAGAATATAAATCATCTCGTCAAAATGGCGATTAAATTTATCACGAAAATAAGCAATGTCAGCGGCAAAATAAGTATAAGAACCATCAGATTTAATTAAAACACGGTCTTGATCATCACCAACATCAGTTGAACGAAACAAGGTTTGCTCATGTGGTTCCCAATCTTCTAAGATTTTCCCCTTTGGTGGAGAGAGTGTACCTTTATAAATATAACCATTTAAAGTGAGGTCATTGATTGCACTGCGAATGGCTTGCGCATTATCAGCATAAAGCATTCGTTCGGAAAAAAAAACGTCATGCTGAATATTCAAGGCAGATAAATCATCGCGAATCATAGTCATCATTGCGTCAATTGCACGCTCTTTTATTATAGATAAAGCTTCAGATTTATCTATAGTAAGTAATTGGTCACCAAATTCTTGAGCAAGTGATTGCCCTAATGGTATCAGATACTCACCAGGATACAACCCTTCTGGAATTTCATTGATTGTTTGCCCAAGTGCTTGGCGGTAGCGCAACAAAACAGAATGCGCTAGTACTTCAACTTGTCCACCAGCATCATTAATGTAATATTCTTTAGTGACATTATAGCCAACAAATTGAAGCAAATTAGAAAGAACATCTCCAATAACAGCACCTCTGCAATGTCCGACGTGCATTGGACCTGTTGGATTTGCAGAGACATACTCAACATTGACTCGTTTACCTTGTCCTATTTGGCTGCGACCATAGGCTATACCTGCTTCAATCATTGATTTTAATACGTCTTGCCAAAATGATTTTGTCAGTTTGATATTAATAAATCCGGGACCAGCAACATTAATGCATTCAATAGACTGATCATTTTTTAGAAGTTCTATAATTTTTTCTGCGAGTATGCGTGGATTAAGCCCAACAAATTTTGCAAGCACCATAGCTGCATTGGTTGATAAATGACCGTGCGAAGGATCTCGTGGGGGGTCAATAGTAACTTTTGATAAATCTAAAGTTTCTCTATTTTTTTCTTTTATATCAGATAATTCAATTAATTCTTTAATTTTTTTTTCGAAACTTTTAAAGATATTCATATTCTAATTCCATATTGTATTCGAAATTAATTAAACGAAATCATCTGTATGGTCAAATAGTCGGCGGTATTCACGCAATGCGTAGTGGTCGGTCATACCTGATAAAAAGTCAGCAATGAGACGTGCCAATTCCTGATTTGTTAAGTGAGCTATTTTATTGCACCAGTTTTCAGGCATGAGTTCTGGATTTTTATAATAACAATCAAATAATTTTTGTATAACCTGTTTTGCTGCATTTCGACGCGTGAGGACTTGGTCATGATAGTAAAGATTTTGAAATAAAAAATCCTTTAATTGTTTTTCTTGAATGGCCATTGCGGGAGAAAAGGTAACAATAGTTTGTCCTGCCTGGTGAATGTCGTTTACACTTTCAGGTTTTATGAGTGTTAAGTTTTTTTGTGATTGTTCAATAACATCTTCAACCATGACTGTTATTTGTCTGCGTACCAGTTCGTAGCCACGCCGAGTTTGGTCAAGCTGTGGGTATTCTTGTTCAATATTGTGTAATAATGAAGCGGTTAACGAAATATTTTCGAATTGATTAATTGTTAAAAAATGTGCGCGTAAACCATCATCAATATCATGGGCATTGTAAGCAATGTCATCGGCAATAGCAGCACATTGCGCTTCTAATCCAGCAAAACAGTCAAGTTCAAGATCTTGTTGTGCATTATATTGCAAAATATCAATAGGGACATTTTTATTGGAAGAATGAGGGCCTAAAAGAGGTCCATTATGTTTCACAAGTCCTTCAAGTGTTTCCCAGGTGAGATTTAATCCATCGAAGTTTGCGTAACGATGTTCAAGCTTTGTAATAATACGTAATGCTTGTGCGTTATGATCAAAACCGCCATAAGGTGCCATTACTTCATTAAGAGCATCTTCCCCTGCATGCCCAAAAGGCGTATGCCCAAAGTCGTGCACAAGAGCGATGGCTTCGGCAAGATCTTCATCAAGATATAATGCACGAGCTAATGTACGCGCAATTTGGGAAACTTCGATCGAATGGGTAAGGCGAGTACGATAATGATCACTTTCGTCGGCAATAAACACTTGGGTTTTATGTTTAAGACGTCGAAATGCATTAGAGTGAATAATACGGTCCCTATCTCGTTGAAAAGGTGTACGTATGGTACTTATAGCTTCATTAAATAATCTACCACGGCTTCTTTGTGGATTTGTGCTATATATTGCCCGAGATTGGTAATTGAAATTGGTATTATTATCCATTGCAAGTTATCCATTCTCATCTTAAATGTAAAATCAATTTATTATTAACAAGCTTTTATCTGTTTAGGATACGCTTTCTCAACAGTTTAATGCAAGGGTGTGTAAAAATGAGTGTAAAAATATCAGATTTTGCTGCTAAACGGATTGCACAGATACTTTCGAGTAAGCCCGATAAAATAGCGTTACGAATTTCTGTTGAAGGTGGTGGGTGTTCGGGTTTTTCATATAAATATGATTTAGTTTCTGAAAGTAGAGAAGATGATCTCGTTATAAAAAAAGATGGAGCGGTTATATTAATTGATTCACTCTCTCTTCCTTTCATGAAAGGGGCAGAAATTGATTTTGTTGACAATCTCATGGAGCAATCTTTTCAAATACATAATCCCAATGCTGCCTCATCATGTGGTTGTGGTGTTAGTTTTTCAATTTAGAATAATGATTCTCTGACATTGCTTCTTGAAAAGATTGTTGCTTTGGTCAACAATGTAGAGATGAGCATATTTACAAAAATATTACGTCAGACTTTACGGTTAGCTATAATACCTGTTTTGTTGATTTGGAATGATAGTGCATTTTCTGAAGAAAAAGAGCTTCAAAACTATCAACAAGAGCAACCAATAACTTCCATTACACATTCTGAAAATCATGAACAGGAGCATTCTCAGGCTAAACTGACACTTAATGCTCGATTAACTCGTAACAGCGAGAATATTACAAAAGGATTAGTATGGCGTGTTTATACCCCTATCTTGGGAATTGATAATAAATTACCATTGATCGCGACTTTTGAAGGTGGCACTGCACATTTTGATTTAGAAGAGGGCAGTTATCTTGTGCATGTTTCATTTGGTCATGCAAGTATGGTAGATCAGATAAATTTAAAAAATGGACAAGAGTTCGTCAAAAATTTTAATCTTAATGCTGGTGGTATTGTTTTTAACAGTACACTTCTTAATGGCACGGTTAACGAAAAGGAATTACATTTTACTATCTATAAAGATGCAGAGGAAAATGATGATACAGGTGTGATTTTGTCGAATGTGAAACCTCAATCGATTGTACGTTTAAAAACAGGTCATTACCATGTTGTTTCTCATTATGGTTTGGTTAATGCTATAACACGTTCGGATATCCAAGTAGATGCGGGCAAAATTATTGAGGTAACCTTTCAACATCAAGCAGCTCAGATTGTATTAAAGTTGGTCCGTCAAGAAGGAGGAGAGGCGTTGGCAGATACAAGTTGGTCGATTACTAATGAGTCTGGTGATATTGTTTATGAAACGGTAGGGGCTTATGTTTCGCTTGTATTGGCTGAAGGTGATTATATTGCAATTGCTAAAAATAAAGATCAAATTTATCAAAAAGTTTTTTCAGTAGTTTCTGGTCGAGATGAAGATGTAAATGTTATAGCAGATATACAAAATATACAGAAATTTGATGAAACGATGAATTGATTATCATTTGTGAATATAAACTGTAATTGAGAATAGGTATAAAATTTTGGTTTTAGAATTTTCAATATTGAGTGTGTTTTGTGCCGGTGCGTTATCTTTTTTATCACCGTGTGTTTTGCCGTTAGTTCCTCCTTATTTATGCTATATGGCTGGTATTAGTGTTGACGATTTTCGTTCAGAAAAGGAAAATGGAAACACATCTGTACGCTTGGCACTTTTATCTTCTGTTTTTGCTTTTGTACTTGGGTTTACAACTGTTTTTGTTGCTTTGGGGGCAAGTGCAAGTACAATTGGCAAATTTATTGGTTATTATCGTGATTGGTTTGCTATTGCTGCTGGAATTATTATCATCATTTTTGGTTTAAATTTTTTGCATGTTTTTAAAATTAATTTATTATCTCGGGAGGCACGTTTTCAGACGCGTAAAATTCCTACTGGGCCTTTGGGGGCTTATGTTATAGGTTTAGCTTTCGCATTTGGTTGGACGCCATGTATTGGCCCAATTTTAGGGCCTATTATAACGCTTGCAGGAACAAAAGAAACTGTAGGTGAGGGAGCTATTCTTTTAGGATTTTATTCGTTAGGTCTCGCAGTGCCTTTTGTATTGGCAGCTTTATTTTCAAGCAGTTTCATGAAGTTTTTGGGAGCTTTTCGTGTTCATTTAGGAAAAGTTGAAAAAATTATTGGTATTTTTTTGGTTATTACAGGTATTTTATTTTTAACGGGCTATATTCAGAACTTTTCATTTTGGCTTTTGGAAAATTATCCTTTACTAAGCAATGTCGAGGCTATCAGTTGGCATGATATTTCTCGTTGGTTTAGCTTTTTTCATTAATTTTTGTGTGTTTTATGGTTAGAAGTTGTCTTTCTATTGTTCTTGCGGCAGGGGAGGGAACGCGTATGAAGTCGTTTCTCCCCAAGGTACTTCATAAGGTGGCAGGGTTACCACTTATATGCCATGTGGTGAAACAAGTAGAATTGGCAGGTTTTTCACAATTAGCAGTTGTCGTGGGCGCTGGTGGAAAAGATGTTACTAAAGTTGTTCAATCATGTGTAAAGGATGTCATGATTTTTGAACAAGAGGAGCGTTTAGGAACTGCTCACGCTGTTTTATCTGCTCGACTAGCTTTACAAAAAGGAATAGATGATGTTTTGATTATCTTTGGCGATACTCCTTTGATCGAACATACTTCATTGACACGGATTCGCGCTCCTCTTGCTATGGGAGCAGATGTTGTTGTGGCTGGTTTTTATGCTCCTGATCCAACGGGATATGGCCGCCTTATTGAAAAAAATGGTAAATTTATAGCTATTGTAGAAGAAAAAGATGCAAGTGATGAAGAGAAAAAGAATTCTTTTTGTAATGGCGGAATAATGGCTATTAATGGAAAGCATGCGCTTTCTCTCTTGGAGAAAATTAATAATAATAATGCGCAGCAAGAATATTATTTAACAGATATTGTTTCTATTGCATCACGTGAAGGGCTAGATGTTCGAGTCATTGAAGTACCTTTTGATAATGTTATAGGAGTTAATAACTGTTTTGAACTTTCTGAAGTTGATACTTTATGGCAGAAACGTAAGGCACGTGATTTCATGTTATCTGGTGTGACAATATTGAAGCCAGAAAGTGTTTATTTTTCTTATGATACAGAAATTGAACCAGGTGTTCTGATTGAGCCAAATGTTTATTTTGGATCAGGGGTTAAGGTACAATCTGGTGCAGTTATTCGCGCATTTAGTTATTTAGAGGGGGCTTTTGTTGGTGCAGATACGCAAATTGGTCCTTATGCACGTTTACGCCCTGGGACAGAGTTAGCACGATCAGTTAAGGTTGGAAATTTTTGTGAGATTAAACAAGCAAAGGTAGGGGAAGCTGCTAAAATTAACCATTTGAGTTATATTGGTGATGCAGAAATTGGTTCACATACTAATATTGGAGCTGGTACGATTACGTGTAATTATGATGGCTTTCATAAATATAAAACTATGATTGATGACAATGTTTTTATTGGATCTAATTCAGCACTTGTTGCTCCATTGATTATCGGAAAAGATTCCTATATCGCTTCAGGAAGTGTTATCACTGAAGATGTTCCTATAAACAGTTTGGCTTTAGGGCGTGCACGGCAGGTAATAAAAGAAAATCGTGCAACAAAATTGCGTACCCGTTTATCAATAAACAAACGAAAAAAGTAAATATTTCAATTTCTTTTTTTTGTTTTATGGTGGCTTAAGCAATTATAATAAAAATTTATCCTTTTTTATGATCATAGCATATTCTATTTCATATGGTGCTTAAAATTTTGAATGGGGTTAGTCTAATTGTTTATGGGACTGTTATAAACTTAAGGATGTAGATTGGAGCTTTCTAATGTGCGGAATTATCGGAATTGTTGGAAATAAACCTGTTGCATCCTATCTGGTTGATGGTTTGAGACGTCTTGAATACAGAGGTTATGATTCATCTGGTTTAGCAACAGTATTTAATGGGCGTCTTCATCGTATTCGAGCCGAAGGTAAGCTGACTCATTTAGAAGAAAAACTAAAAAACACACCTTTAAAAGGTAATTTAGGAATTGGCCATACACGTTGGGCTACACATGGCGTCCCCGTAGAACGCAATGCTCATCCCCATATGACTGATCGGCTTGCAATTGTGCACAATGGTATTATTGAAAATTTTGTAGAATTGCGAAAAGAACTCGTCGAAGATGGTTATATCTTTGAAACGGAAACTGATACAGAAGTTATTGCTCATTTAATTACTCGTGCGTTAAAAGGTGGTCTTTCTCCGAAGGAAGCAACATACACAAGTTGGAAAAAATTAAAGGGTGCTTTTGCGATTGCTCTTATTTTTGAAGGTGAAGATAATCTGATAATTGCTGTCCGTTCTGGCCCCCCTTTAGCGATTGGCTATGGTAAGGATGAATTTTTTGTAGGATCAGATGCAATTGCTTTAGCTTCATTTACAAATCGTATAAGCTATATGGAAGATGGGGATTTGGCTGTTCTTACACGTAAAGGGGTAACAATTTATAATGCAGACGATCAGCAGAAAAAACGCCCCATTACAACGTTGTGTGATAGCACTTTGTTTGTTTCCAAAGGTAGTCATCGTCATTTTATGCGCAAAGAAATATTTGAACAACCTGATGTTATTTCTCATAATTTAGCGCGTTATCTTGATCTTGGAAATTTTAAAGTTCGCCCACTTGAAAATTCAATTGATTGGAAAAATGTTAACCGATTATTATTTGCAAGCTGTGGAACTGCTTATTATTCAACCTTAGTTGCACGTTATTGGTTTGAAAGTCTTGCTGCTTTAAGTGTTGATAATGATGTGGCTTCTGAATTTCGTTATCGGGAACCACCTATGACAACTGATGCATTGTCGGTATTTGTTTCTCAATCCGGTGAAACAGCAGATACATTAGCATCTTTACGTTACTGTAGGGATTGCGGTGTAAAAACAGCGACAGTTGTAAATGTTGAGCAATCAACAATGGCAAGGGAAGCTGATTTTGTTTTACCAACATTAGCTGGTCCAGAAATTGGTGTTGCTTCAACAAAAGCTTTTATCTGTCAATTATCAACACTTGCTTCAATGGCTTTGTGTGCAGCTAAGCAACGTGGACGCCTTTTAGAAACGGTAGAACAGCGTTTAGTTCAACAGTTAGCAGAGATACCACGAATTTTAAATGAGGTTTTAAAACTTGATAATACAATTGAGCACATTTGTCGTGATTTAGTGAATGCAAAAGGTGTTCTCTATCTTGGGCGTGGTACTTCTTATCCGATTGCTTTGGAGGGAGCGCTCAAACTAAAAGAGCTTTCTTATATTCACGCTGAAGGTTATGCAGCGGGTGAATTGAAGCATGGACCGATTGCATTGGTTGATAAAACAATACCAGTTATTGTTATTGCACCTTATGATAAATGGTTTGAAAAGACTTTTTCTAATATGCAAGAAGTGGCAGCTCGCAATGGCCGTATTATTTTGATAACGGATAAAAGAGGAATGGAGGCTACACGTTTTAGTTCTTCGTCGACTATTATTTTACCAGAGATTCCAGAATTTATTGCACCTATTATTTATACTTTACCTATTCAGTTAATCGCTTATCACACAGCTGTTTTATTGGGAACAGACGTTGATCAACCTCGTAATTTGGCAAAATCGGTAACAGTCGAATAAAAAATAGTTTTATGTCTTTGGGAGGCGTGGAAAATAATTAAAGCTAGAAATTAATATGTAAAAATTGAGAATTGGTATTCATTATTAAAGAAAGCATTTTCTTGTCTAATTGAAGTCTTTTTTACTGTAAAAACAATGTTTGTTTGAGTTAATAAGAAAGAATAGGATAGTTCTTTTTAAGAGATGTGAGGAAAATAATATATTTTTTTTCTAATAACTTATATAAAATAGAAGTTTTAAAACTCAGATATTCATTTGGTTCACATACAGTTTTTTGCAAAGCACTTTTGTTAGAGTGATTAAAACTTTGTTTAGCAATAGAATTTTGGATAATTTTGTTCGTAAATACGCTTTTAAAAAGTTAGCCTGAACGTAAAAGCTGAATGGCATCATCATGTCTAAAAAGGTAGAGAAGTAAGCGTAAAGCTTGTCCCCGTTCTGAGGAAAGATCAGAATCGTGTTGCAAGAATAAACGTGCATCCTTTCTTGCCGTTAACAAAAGTTTATGGTGTGTTGTAAGATTTGCTATGTGGAACTCAGGCATACCAGATTGTCGCGTTCCTAAAAGTTCACCTTCTCCTCGTAAACGCAAGTCTTCTTCAGCAATTTTAAAACCATCCTCTGTGTTACGTATGATATTAAGACGCATTGCGGCTGTTTTTGTAAGTGGAGCTTTATATAGTAAAATACAAGAAGATTTTTTTTCTCCTCGTCCAACGCGTCCACGCAATTGGTGTAATTGTGAAAGACCAAAATGCTCCGCATGTTCGATTATGATGATTGAGGCATCAGGAATATCTACTCCCACTTCAATAACTGTAGTTGCAACTAAAATACATGTTTCTCCAGATTTAAAAGACGCTATTGCTGCGTTTTTTTTAGTGGTAGACATTTTTCCATGTATCATACCAACACATGCACCAAATCGTTTATGGAGAATGGCAAAACGGTTTTCAATCGAAGTGAGTTGAAAGTTTTCTGATTCTTCTACCAGGGGACAGATCCAATAAAGTTTTTCTCCTTTTTCTAACGCAACTGCAATTCGCTCTATAAGTTCATCAATCCGCTCTAAAGGGAGAGTTGCTGTAGTGATTGGTTTTCGTCCAATTGGTTTTTCTGTAATTTTTGATACATCCATGTCACCAAAGGCTGTTAACACCAGTGTGCGTGGAATAGGGGTGGCTGTCATCACTAATATGTCAGGTTTATGACCTTTTGCTGTAAGGGCAAGACGTTGATTTACACCAAAACGGTGCTGCTCATCAATAATGGTTAAAGCAAGGTTATTATAAGTAACATTCTTTTGTATCAAGGCGTGGGTGCCGATGATAATAGAGATTTTCCCTGACAATATATCGCTAAGAATATTTACGCGTGATTTCCCTTTTTCTCGTCCAGTTAAAAGAACTGTTTTTAAACCAATTTTTTCAGCAAGAGGAGTAATCATAGTAAAATGTTGTCGTGCAAGCACTTCTGTGGGTGCCATTAGAGCTGACTGACCTGAATTTTCAGCAATTTGTGCCATTGCCATTAGTGCAACTACGGTTTTTCCTGTTCCTACATCACCTTGGAGGAGTCTTAACATAGGTTCAGGTGAAGCTAAATCACTTGCAATATCTTGTATTGCTTGTTTTTGTGCATTTGTCAGTTGAAAAGGTAAAGATTCAAGCAGTTTTTCTGTATAGACACCTGTTGGTGGGCGAGAAGCACCTGAAAGAGATTTTGTTTTTAAACGTACAAGACCAAGAGCTAATTGACCAGCAAGGAGTTCATCATAGGCAAGGCGTTGACGTGCTGCACTTTTTAAAGCCAAATCATTAGGGTCTGTCGGTGCATGAATACAATGCAAAGCATCAGAAAAAGAAGGAAATTGTTGCTGTTTTTTAAGGTTTTCCTCTATCCATTCTGGCAAAAGAGGAATACGCTCAAGAGCACCTTGCATTGCGCGTTTTAGTGCTCTTGCTGATAGCCCTGCGGTAGAAGGATAGATAGGTTCAATTAGTGGCATCTGGTTTAATTGTTCACTAGGGGCTATATGATCAGGGTGAACTATTGAAAGCTGCCCGTTAAATCGTTCCACTTTACCTGATACAATTACTTTTTTTCCTTCAGGGAGCTGTCTTTCTAGCCAAGAACGTTGAGCGTGAAAAAACACTAAATTTATGCTTCCTGTTTTATCATAACCAATGACACGATAAGGTGATCGGTTGTTACTATTTAGTGGTGGTCGGTGTTGATCAATGATGATTTCAAGAGTAACGATTTTTCCTTCTGGTGCAAAAGCTATATCGGGCCGCATTCTTCGGTCTATAACGGAATGAGGCATCAGTTGAAGCAGGTCAATTATAGTCGGTTCATGTTGTGAGAGATTGGCGTTTAAAACTTTAGCCAGTAAGGGATATACTTTTTGGTTCACTCCTGGAAGAGTGCGGATAGAGGTTGAAAAAAGATTAAAGAGGTTTGAATACATAAGGAAATTTAGCCTGCTCTTTTCATTTTTTCTAGTACTTTAGAGGAGCTTTTTGGGGATAAATTACTCAGTTTATGAGAATAAATTGCATTATTTTAAATTTTAAGCCTTGGATAACAAGAATAAAAAATTAAATTAACAAATGTGGTAAGAACAGTGCAAGAAGGGTAGCTAATATTAGTAATATTATATATGATATGAAGAGAAATTGGAGTACTTTCCATATATACGATAATGCTAAAATTATAGATTGAATATAGGGGGAACTAGAGTACTTTTTATTATGAAACAAATAATAGTTGCAATTTGGCATTTATGTTGTGATGGGAAATTGTGAAAATGCCAGCAAAAAAAAGCAAAATACTAAACAGTAAAAATTCTCTTCCTCGCTTTATTCATTTGAGGGTTCATTCAGCTTATTCCCTTCTTGAAGGGGCTTTGAAAATCAGGCAAATTATTCAGCATGCAATTTCTGATCATGCACCAGCAATAGCTATTACAGATACGAATAATTTGTTTGGTGCTTTAGAGTTTTCTCAGTATTGTTTTACAGATGGTGTGCAGCCTATTATTGGTTGTCAGCTTGCGATTGATTTTGAACATGAGAATTATGATCCACGTTTAATCAAACCACGCAACCCTTCTGATTTTGCTTCTATTGTGCTGTTTGCTGCTAGCGAAGCAGGCTATGCTCATTTGATTAGCCTTGTTAGTCGCGCTTATCTTGATAAACGTGATACGGATCCTCCTCATATTAAGGCTGATTGGCTGTTATCACAAAATGAAGGAATTATTGCTTTAACTGGGGGGTGGAATGGCCCCATTAATTTGGCTTTAGTAGAAAATAAAAAAGAGCGAGCTGTTGAGCATTTAACTTATTTGAAGCAAATTTTTGGTGATCGTCTTTATGTTGAATTACAACGACATAGTTCTTACGATAGGAAAGTTGAAACCACACTTATTGAATTAGCTTATGAGCATGAAATTCCTCTTGTTGCAACCAATGAAGCTTTTTTTCTGAATAAAGAAGGGTACGAGGCTCATGATGCATTGATGGCTGTGGCAGAGGGGCAGATTGTTTCTAATCCAAATCGCAGGCGTGTGACGCCAGATCATTATTTGAAGTCACAAGATGAAATGGTCTCATTATTTTCTGATCTTCCAGAAGCTTTAGAAAATAGCGTTGAAATTGCGTTACGTTGTCATACTTTTGTACCAACTCGAAAACCTATTTTACCCCGTTTTACAGAACGCTCTGTAGATCCAGATTCTGCTTTAGAAGACGAGGCTAAGGAATTATTAAATCAGGCTAAAGCTGGTTTAAAAATGCGCCTTGAAACAATTGGTTTGGCCGAAGGTTATACAGTTGAAGATTATGAACAACGACTGAATTATGAAATTTCAGTTATCACACGTATGCAATTTCCTGGCTATTTTCTTATTGTTTCGGATTTTATAAAATGGGCAAAAGGCCATGGTATTCCTGTTGGCCCAGGGCGTGGTTCTGGCGCTGGTTCACTTGTTGCTTATGCTTTGACTATCACTGATGTTGATCCTTTGCGCTTTTCTCTCTTGTTTGAGCGTTTTCTCAATCCAGATCGTATTTCTATGCCAGATTTTGATATCGATTTTTGTCAAGATCGGCGGGAAGAGGTTATTCAATACGTTCAAGAAAAATATGGTCGTGATCAAGTAGCTCAAATTATTACATTTGGTAAATTACAGGCACGTGCGGTGTTACGTGATGTCGGACGTGTTTTGGAAGTACCCTATCGTCAGGTTGATTATCTTACCAAATTAGTTCCTTCTATGCCTGGCAGTAATATTGAGTTGGCAGTGGCTATTCGAGATGAACCTAAATTTAAGGAAGAAAAGAAAAAGAATCCTGTTATTGGGCGCATGTTGGATATAGCACTTCAGCTTGAGGGGCTTTACCGTCATGCATCAACTCACGCTGCAGGAATTGTTATCGGCGATCGGCCATTGTCGGAGCTTGTACCAATGTATCGCGATCCACGTTCTGATATGCCAGTTACCCAATTTAACATGAAATGCGTTGAACAAGCTGGTTTGGTGAAGTTTGATTTTCTTGGTTTAAAAACGCTTACTGTTTTAAAAATGGCCACGGATTTTGTTGCACGAAAAGGTATAAAGGTAGATTTGTCGCATATTTCTCTTAATGATAAAACGACTTATACTATGTTAGCACGTGGTGAGACAGTTGGTGTATTTCAAATTGAAAGTTCTGGTATGCGTAAGGCACTTATTGGGATGAAGCCGGACCGCATTGAAGATATTATTGCACTTGTGGCACTTTATCGTCCTGGTCCAATGGAAAATATTCCAACATATAATGCACGCAAACATGGGAAAGAGGAAATTACTTCTATTCATCCTAAAATAGATCATCTGGTTAAAGAGACACAAGGTGTTATTGTTTATCAAGAACAGGTTATGCAAATTGCACAGGTACTTTCTGGTTATTCTCTTGGAGAAGCAGATTTATTACGCCGCGCTATGGGTAAAAAGATCCATAAGGAAATGCAAAAACAGCGTACACGTTTTGTAAGTGGTGCTGTTGATGGTGGTATTGATAAAGATCAAGCTGATATTATTTTCGACCTTTTAGCAAAATTTGCAGATTATGGTTTTAATAAATCGCATGCTGCTGCTTATGCAATTGTTTCATATCAAACAGCTTATATGAAAGCACACCACCCAGTTGAATTTTTAGCTGCCTCCATGACATGTGACATGACAAATACGGATAAGTTGAATGATTTTCGACGTGAGGCATTAAGGCTTGGAATTGAAGTTATTGCACCTTGTGTGCAAACATCGTGTCGTGTTTTTGAAATAGGAGAAAAGTGTATTTATTATTCCCTTGCTGCGATTAAAGGTATTGGGGATTTAGTAGTTGATCATATTGTTGCTTGCCGGGGAGATAAGCCTTTTAAAGATCTGGAAGATTTTTGTGAGCGTATTGATCCTCGTATTGTTAATAAACGTGCGATGGAAAGTTTGATTTATGCAGGTGCTCTTGATTGTTTTCAAGTTGCACGTGAGGTTTTATTGGCAAGTCTTGGAACTCTTAATGCACGCGCTATTCGTATTATTGATAATAATTCTAGTGGGCAGACTGATATATTTGGAATGATGGGTGGGCCGAAAGAGCCTTTGATTTTATCGCAAGCATCTCCGTGGTCTTTGGCTGAAAAACTTCATCACGAATTTCAGGTAATAGGTTTTTATTTTTCTGCTCATCCTTTGGATGAATACCAAACTATTCTTACAAAAAAACGCGTTCAAATTTGGAGTGATTTTTCTGATGCAGTAAAAAAAGGGGCGACTGCTGCTCGGCTTGCTGGAACCATTGTGGCAAAGCAAATTCGCAAAACAAAATCTGGTAAAAAAATGGGGGTTATTCAGTTTTCTGATACAAGTGGGCACTATGAGGCAGTTATATTTTCTGAAGGGCTTTCTATTTACGAGGATATGTTAGAACCGGGAAAATCTTTTATTGTTACAGTGATTGCAGAAGATCGCTCTGAAGGAATTGGTTTACGTATTGAAACTATTCAGTCCTTAGAAAAAGAATCAATACGGGATTGTAAAACAATGCGCCTTTTTATAAAAACAGCAGACATTCTTCCACAAATTGAGCAGTATTTAAAGCCCGGTGGCAATGGAGAGGTGGCATTTATTCTGATTCAAGAAAATGGGGTACGGGAAGTTGAAGTTATGCTTTCAAAGCGATACAAGGTAAATTTACAGGTAGCAAATGCTATAAAAGCAATTCATGGTGTGATTGATGTAGAGTTGAGTTAAATCAACAGTGAAGTGACTGTTATTTAGAGTGTAGATTTTGTAGTTTTTACTATACCGTTTTTAAATATTATTTTTTGCCAGATTCATGGCGTCATAACTGTAAAGCCAATCTAGGCTAGATATAATGTTTTCTGATGAACGAATTTTCATTATAAAGTTACGTGCAACTGCTACAGGACCGGTTGCATGGTAAACTAGTTTATTAAAATCTCCACGTTTTTTTATGGCTGTAACGCGAGGTTCGCGTATTTTTTTATAAAGTGAAATAGCTTCAATGAGTGAAAAGTCACTAATTGAAAGCACTTCTGCTAATGTGGCTGCATCTTCTATCGCCATAGCAGCACCTTGTGCTGCAAAAGGCAAGGCTGCATGCGCACAGTCACCAACAAATACTTGCTGTTTTAAACCTACAAAACGATCATGATTCATTTGAAATAGTGGCCAATAATTCCAAGTGTCAATATGATCAAAGAGTTCGAGGATTTTGGGATTCCAATTACTGAAGAGAGCTTTGAGTTTTTCTTTATCTCCCTTTTGATTCCATTCTTTTTGTGCATTGTCTCCATGAGTGATAGCTACAAAGTTAAAAATTTTTGCAGATTGAATGGGATAGACAACAAGATGATTCTTAGATCCCATCCAGGCAGTAATTGTCTTTATATTTTGCAATAAAGAACGAAAATTTGGGGGAAGACTTTCAAATGTCGCTGTTGCACGCCAAGCAATTAAGCCACTAAAATCTGCTTTTTCATGGAAAGGGGCAAGTTGGCGTAACTTAGACCAAACACCATCGCACCCGATAAGAAGTGATGTAGAATAAAATTGGTGTTGTTGTATTTTAGTTGATTCTTCTGTTTTTATAGTTTCTATATTAATGCTGTGGGTTGTAGTGTGAGTAGATGATACAATATTTTCACCTAGTTTACATGTGATAAGAGGGTTTTTAAGAACAGCATTATATAAAACTTTCTGCAAATCAGCTCGATGAATCGTGATATAAGGGGCTTTCCAACGTTTTTCAGATAAATTGATAAGATCAACATGGAAATGCGTTTTTAACGATATACCGTCTTTTAGCTCAAGAAAATGTGGTTCAAGGCCTAATTCAATTAATTTTTTTAAAACCCCCCAGTGGGCAAGAATACGCGTTGCATTTGGAGTAAGCTGAATGCCAGCGCCTACACTATCGAGTTGTTTACATTTTTCAATAAGAGTACTTGCAATTCCCTTTTGGGCAAGTGCTAAAGCAGAGCTTAAACCAGCAATTCCCGCCCCGATAATGATTGGCGGTTGATCAATGATAGCCATTGTATATTATATTAGAAGTTATAGCGGGTTATCTATATGATATATGCACCCTGTTGGATTTGTTTGATTGAATGACAATGAATGATTATAACGGTAAAGCGTTGAACAATAAGGGCAAATTTTTTCATCATCTGCTCCCATATCGATAAAAATATGAGGATGGTCGAATGGTTCTGTAGCACCTACACACATGAATTCTTTTACACCAATTTCAATTATTTTATATCCACGGTCATTTTGGAAATGGAGAATATTGTGGTCAGACATTGTGTAAAAGCCTCCAGCTAAATTGTCTGATAAGACATGATTGAGATCAAATATTTTAAATCACACGTTAACTTTATTAGTTTGTAATTGAATACACTATAATGCAAAATGCTTTTTAAGACAATTTGCAAATAAAAATTCTTCCAATTATTTTTAATTAATGTAAAGACAGATTATCTGAGGGATATGAAACAGACGATAACGGATCAGATTGCTACTCAGAATATAACGATGCAAGATCCAGCACGATTTATTAATCGAGAATTTTCGTGGCTAGAATTTAATAATCGTGTGGTAATGGAGGCTGCTAATCCGAAGCATCCTTTATTAGAGCGCCTACGTTTTCTTGCAATTTCAGCAACTAATCTTGATGAGTTTTTTATGGTCCGTGTTGCTGGCCTTGTTGGTCAAATTTGTGCAGGGATTGTAGAACGCAGTGCAGATGGACGAACCCCACAGGAGCAACTTGATTTTATATTAACTGAGATTTCGTATCTGCAAACTAATCAGCAACAGAAATTTTGTGTTTTACGTCATGAATTAAAACAGAATAATATTGAAATTATTCACTCTGATAGCCTTTCAAAACTTGAAAGATTGTGGCTTGAAAAGCATTTTTTAAACACGATTCTTCCTATTTTAACGCCTTCATTTATTGATTCTGCTCGCTCTTTTCCATTTATTCCTAATTTAGGGCTCTCTATTGTATTCCAATTGTTGCACCATGTTGATCAACGTCCTGTAACGGCATTATTATGTATGCCAGCTGATTTGAAACGTTTTATTTTACTTCCTCAAGAGAAGAATAGTTTTCGTTTTATCGCGTTTGAAGATGTTATTAGCCTTTTTGTTAGCCATTTATTTCCTGATTATGAAGTTAAAGGAAAAGGTATATTTAGAATTATCCGTGATAGTGATATAGAGGTGGAAGAAGAGGCTGAAGATCTTGTCCACCTTTTTGAAACTGCACTTAAAAGGCGTCGTCGTGGGCAAATCATTCGAATTGAATTTGATGTTAAAATACCTGAAGATTTACGTCAATTTATAACAAGTGAACTTTCAGTTTCTGATAATTGTATCAGTACTTTAAATGGATTGTTGGCACTTGATATGATATCAGAAATTGCTTCTATCCCACGTGATGATTTGAAATTTGTTCCTTATAACCCTCACTTTCCTGAACGTGTTCGCAAACATAATGGTGATTGTTTTGCAGCTATTCGTGAAAGTGATATTATTATTCACCATCCTTATGAATCATTTAGTTTTGTTGTGCATTTTTTACGTCAAGCTGCTCAAGACCCTGATGTTGTTGAGATCAAGCAAACTCTTTATCGCACGTCGAAGGATAGCCCGATTATTGGTGCTTTGATTGATGCTGCCAAACAAGGTAAATCAGTAACAGCTTTGGTAGAACTTAAAGCGCGTTTTGATGAAGAGGCGAATATTCGCTGGGCACGTGATCTTGAACATGCGGGTGTTAAAGTTGTTTTTGGTTTTATTGAACTCAAAACACATGCTAAAATGTCTTTAATAATGAGGCGCGAAGAGAATTGTCTTCGCTTTTATGTGCATCTTGGCACAGGCAATTATCATCCAATTACTGCTAAAATTTATACTGATCTTTCTTTTTTTACCACTGATGATGGCATTGGTCATGATATTGCATTACTTTTTGATTATATTACTCAATATAAACAACCAAAAGAAGCAAGGAAAATTGCTTTTTCTCCATTAACATTGCGCAATCGTATTCTTGAACATATCGAAGAGGAAACTGTTAATGCGCAACAGGGGCAACCTGCTACTATTTGGATGAAAGTAAATTCATTGGTTGATCCTGAAATTATTGATGCTTTATATCGCGCTAGTCAAGCTGGTGTACAGATTGATCTGATTGTTCGTAGTATATGTTGTTTAAGACCTGGTATTCCAGGCATTTCGAATAATATTCGTGTAAAATCAATAATAGGGCGGTTTCTTGAACATAGCCGTATTTTTTGTTTCGGTAATGGTGAAGATTTGCCGAGTGAAAATACCATAGTTTATTTTGGTTCAGCCGATATGATGACACGTAATCTTGATCATCGTATTGAAGTGTTGGTTCCGGTTTTTAACAAGGCAGTTCGTCAACAAATTCTTTCACAAATTATGTTGGCTAATATTATTGATAACCAACAAAGCTTTGATATATTGAGCGATGGAACATCAAAACGTATAACACCGTTAAAAGGTGAAAAACTATTTAATGCGCAGGAGTATTTTATGACCAATGCAAGTCTTTCTGAGGGGGGCAAATCTTTTAAATCTTCTGCTTTACGTTTAATGGCGTTGCGTCGGCAGAAAAAAAAGACAGATAAAGACTGAAATATCAATGACATATACAAATGCTCAAGGTCGACTAAAAGGGTGTAAACCCATTGCTGTAGTCGATATTGGTTCCAATTCTGTTCGACTTGTTGTCTATGAAGGTCTTGTACGCTCGCCGACGGTTTTATTTAATGAAAAAATTCTTTGTGGTCTTGGTCAGGGTGTTGCAAAAACTGGCTTTTTAGAAAAAAAATCAACTGAAATGGTATTGCACACATTGAAACGATTTCGTGCACTTTGCCAACAGATTGGTGTAGATGAAATTCATGCTTTAGCAACAGCAGCAGTGCGAGAAGCAAGAAATGGGGTAGCTTTTATTCAGGATGCTGAAAAGATCTTACACAATAGGATATGCGTTCTTTCAGGAAATGAAGAGGCAGTCTATTCAGCTTATGGAGTTATTTCCACTTTTTATCGGCCAAATGGTGTTTCTGGTGATCTTGGTGGTGGAAGTCTTGAGCTTATTAATATCTATGATTCTAACTTAGGTGAAGGAATAACGCTACCATTGGGTAGTTTGCGGTTGCAATATATGTCTAATAACAATATTGCAACAGCAGCAAAGATTGCTCATGAAAAACTTTATGAAGCATCTTTTATGCATAAAAGTACACCACATTATTTTTATGCAGTAGGAGGTACGTGGCGTAATCTGGCAAAACTTCATATGGCCGCTAAACATTACTTGTTACCTGTTGTACACGGTTATGAAGTTGATGCACTTGAGATGAAGGATTTTCTGCACCTTGTAGCTAGTGATAATATTGATAATTTGAAAGGTATTTCAGCTATTTCAAAGAATCGTCGTCAACTTTTAGCTTATGGAGCGGTCGTCCTTATTGAACTTATTCAATATATGGGTTTTAAAAAAATAATTTTTTCTGGAGCTGGAGTTCGTGAAGGTTTTCTCTATTCACAATTATTGCAAGAAGTTCGCATTTCTGATCCTTTAATTGCAGCCTGTCAAGAAATGGCTATTTTACGAGCACGCTCACCAAAGCAGGCAGACGAACTCATTGATTTTACGACAAATGCATTTGAAGCTTTTGGAATTTTAGAAACTGAAGATGAATATCGTTATCGTAAAGCTTCTTGCTTTCTTTCTGATATTGGTTGGCGTATACATCCAGATTATAGAGGTAATGAGGCAGCTAATCAAATAGCGTTAGGATCCTATCCAGGGATTTCTCATGAGGGGCGCATTTATGCTGCATTAGCTGTTTTTTTTCGTAATGCAGGTTTATTTGCCGATAAAGAAATTCCAGATGTTCTTAAATTAGCGACTCGTGATATGGTTGAAAAAGCACGTATCCTTGGGGGGGTTATGCGTATTGCTAATCTTTTTAGTGCTTTTACTACAGGGATTTTACCTGATCTATTATGGCAGAAAAAACAAAATCACGTTATATTACATATTCCAATGTGTCATGCTGATTTAATAGGTGAACGGCCTTTGGGACGATTGAAACAATTATCAAAGATAACAAAATTACCTCTGACGTTTGAAATTTCATGATTCTTTTATAGATGAATTAAAAGTCTATTATTTTCTGAAATAACAACACATTCAGATTTATTGTATATTTAATGTGTATCTCTCTATAGAAATATCTTTTGTAAGTTAAAGCTGCTTAATTGTTATTTCTCCATTGTGAAAATAAAATGCTAGCTGGCCTTTTAGCATTTGTTCTGCTTTTTGACCAAATATTTCATAACGCCAACCATTCATAGCGGGAATATCTTCCGTTATACCACCATGAGCGATTTTTTCTAAATCATTGGAAGTTGCAATAATCTTAGGAGCAATGTCATTTTCATTTGCAACGAGTTTTAATAATACTTTAAGCAGATCAATTGCAGCAGCTGTTTTATCATGAATAGGATTATGCTTGGGAAGGTCAGGTAAAACAGCAATATCGACTTCAAAACTTTCGTGGATAGCTTTGATTAATGCTTGTGTTGTTGATGGGTGATACCCACTTTTTTTTAGGCTGCGTAAACGTTTTAGTTCAAGTTCGTCTTTGGGTTGTTGAATTGCAAGTTCGATAAGACATTCATCTTTCATAATATGACGACGCGGAACATTATGTTTGCGTGCTTCACGTTCACGCCAAGCAGCAACTTTTTGTAACACAGCCAGTTCACGAGGGGCTTTAACTTTTCCTTTTACTTTTTTCCATGCGTCTTCTTCTGGTATATCGTAAGTTGTTGGTGTTAGAAGAATCTTAAGTTCATCATTCATCCAATGGGTTCGTTTGTTTTTTTCTAATTTCTTTTTCAATGAAAGATAAACGTCTCTTAAGTAAGTTACGTCAGCAAGTGCATAAAGCAATTGTTTTTCAGAGAGGGGGCGGTGGCTCCAGTCTGTAAAGCGAGATGATTTATCAAGGTGATGTCCAGTGCAGCGTTGTACAATTTGATCATAGGAGATAGAATCACCAAATCCACAAATTGATCCTGCTATTTGTGTATCAAATAGAGGGTAGGGGATGATTCCCCCGAGATGATAAATAGTTTCTATATCTTGGCGTGCAGCGTGAAAAACTTTAACAATTTTTTCATCTACCATCAGGTCAAAAAATGATTGTAGATCAATATCCGGTACCATTGGGTCAATAAGCATTGTAACATTTGGAGATGCAAGCTGAATCAGGCACAGTTGAGGCCAAAAGGTTGTTTCGCGGATAAATTCAGTATCTACGGTTACAAAATCAGAATTACTCAAAGCGGCAATTGCAATTTCAAGTTCTGTTGTCTGTGTAATAACTTTCATCACCCTATTATAGCATAAGTAGGTTAAAATTGTCTTTTATTGTGTTTTTTTTCTAGGTTTTTTGGGGGGTGTCTTGACAAGTAGCTGCCAAAAATCGTTTGTAACGCGTATGAAACAATTTATAATTTAAAGGCAGAAAACTATGCACCGTTATCGCAGTCATAATTGCGCCGCGCTTCGTAAATGCGATGTAGGAATACAAGTCCGTCTTTCAGGGTGGGTTTATCGTGTTCGTGACCATGGCGGAATTCTTTTTATTGATTTACGAGATCATTTTGGAATCACACAGATTGTTGTTGATCCTCATTCACCTGCTTTTAAAACTGTTGAGAAGGTGCGTGCTGAATCAGTTATTCGTGTGGATGGGGAAGTGCGTGCACGTGCTGATGAGGTTATTAATGCCACTTTGCCAACGGGTGAGGTTGAAGTTTTTGCAAGTGAGGTGGAAATTCTTTCAAAATCTGATGAACTTCCTCTACCGGTTTTTGGTGAACCTGATTACCCAGAAGATATTCGATTGAAATATCGTTTTCTTGATTTGCGTCGAACAACTATGCACAAGAATATAATGCGTCGCACTGAAATTATTGCTTCCATAAGAAAGCACATGCAAAATTGTGCCTTTACAGAATTTACGACGCCACTTTTAACGGCATCGTCCCCAGAAGGGGCACGCGATTTTTTGGTTCCAAGTCGTATACATCAAGGAAAATTTTATGCACTGCCTCAAGCGCCTCAGCAGTATAAACAGTTATTAATGGTTTCTGGTTTTGATCGTTATTTTCAAATAGCTCCATGTTTTAGAGATGAAGATCCACGTGCAGATCGTTTGCCAGGTGAGTTTTATCAATTAGATGTTGAAATGAGTTTTGTTGAGCAAGAAGATGTTCTTGCAACGATGGAGCCTATTATACGTTCTGTTTTTGAAGAGTTTGCCGATGGAAAGTGTGTTACACAAAGTTTCCCTCGTATTTCATACGATGAAGCAATCCAGAAATATGGTTCAGATAAGCCTGATTTACGCAATCCAATTATTATGGAAAGTGTTTCTCAACATTTTTATGATTCTGGTTTTAAGGTTTTTGCTCAGATTTTAGCGAATGATAAACATGCGCAGGTATGGGCTATTCCAGCTAAAACAGGGGGCAGCCGTTCTTTTTGTGATCGTATGAATGCATGGGCACAAGGTGAGGGGCAGCCCGGTCTTGGCTATATTTTTTGGCGTCAAGAAAACGGAGTCTTTGAGGGAGCTGGTCCTATCGCTAAAAACATTGGTGAGCAGAGGACTGAAGCTATTCGTGCGCAACTTGGGCTTGAAAGTGGTGATGCTTGCTTTTTTGTTGCAGGAAATCCGAAAAAATTTGCGTCTTTCGCTGGTGCTGCGCGTACACGAGTAGGAGAGGAGTTAGATCTTATCGATCATAAATGTTTTTCTTTAGCATGGATTGTTGATTTCCCATTTTTTGAATGGAATGAGGATGAGAAAAAGCTTGATTTTGCACATAATCCTTTTTCAATGCCTCAAGGTGGAAAAGAGGCTATTGATTGTCAAGATCCTCTCACTATCAAAGCTTTTCAGTATGATCTTGTTTGCAATGGTTATGAGATTGCATCAGGTGGAATTCGTAATCATTCACCAGAAATGATGTTGAAGATTTTTAAGCTTGCAGGTCTTTCTGAAGAGGTAGTCGAAGAACGTTTTGGTGGTCTTTATCGTGCATTTCATTATGGCGCTCCACCTCATGGTGGTATGGCTGCTGGTATTGATCGTATCGTAATGCTTTTGCAAGGTGTGAAAAATTTACGTGAAATTTCTTTATTTCCTATGAATCAACAAGCACTTGACCTTTTGATGAGTGCTCCATCTGAAGTTTCTGCTCTACAGTTGTCTGATTTAGGAATTCGAATTGTTCGTACTGCCAAAAATGATTGATAAAATTAGTTGTTATTTTGATGCTAAATTTATTAAAGGTTGTATTTTAAAATGCTAAAAATGAGCTTTATGGGGTAATACTTTCACTTTCTCCTATCGGCTGATAAAATAAATAGTAAATATTCTTTTCTAAATTTTCAGTATTAATCTATTTCCTCATTATTTTTTTACTCACAATGGTTATTTACATAATATAGTTTTTGTAAAATGTTCAGGTACTAAAAATTTTGCACTTAATAGGCCTTATGGCATACTTATTTTTTATTTTGGAAATTTCTATTCACGTATTATGTCAGTTAAAATGAGTCAGCCTTTTGATAAAGAATGTATTGAGCCAGTAGAATTGTGTTCTGCTTTGCAGGAACGCTATTTGGCCTATGCGCTTTCTACCATTACACACCGTGCATTACCTGATGTACGAGATGGGTTAAAACCAGTACATCGGCGTATTATCCATGCGATGCGTTTGTTAAAGCTTAATCCTGGACAGTCTTATGCTAAATGTGCGCGGATTGTGGGTGATGTGATGGGTAAATTTCATCCTCATGGTGATGCGTCTATTTATGATGCATTAGTACGCTTAGCTCAGGATTTTGCTGTTCGTTACCCATTAGTTGATGGGCAGGGCAATTTTGGTAATATTGACGGTGATAATGCCGCAGCCATGCGTTATACAGAAGCACGTATGACTGAAGTTGCAGCATTGTTACTTGAAGGGATTAATGAAGACTCCATTGATTTTCGTTTGACTTATAATGAGGAAGATGAAGAGCCTGTTGTTTTACCAGGTGCTTTTCCTAATCTTTTAGCCAATGGTTCATCAGGTATTGCTGTTGGTATGGCGACATCTATTCCACCACATAATGTTGCTGAATTATGTGATGCGGCATTGCATTTAATTGCTCACCCCAATGCAAACAATGAGGATTTAAATAAGTTTGTACTTGGACCTGATTTTCCAACAGGTGGTATTTTAGTTGAGCCTAAAAAGAGTATTGAAGAATCATATCGTACAGGGCGTGGATTATTTCGGTTGCGTTCGCGTTGGCATCAAGAACAAAGTAGCCGTGGTTCTTATGTCATTGTTGTTACTGAAATTCCGTATCAAGTACAAAAATCACGTCTTATTGAAAAAACGGCAGAATTATTACTTGCACGGCGCTTGCCAATGCTTGAAGACATTCATGACGAATCTGCAGAAGATATCCGTATTGTCCTTGTTCCCAAAAATCGTACAGTTGATGCTGAGCTCTTAATGGAGTCACTTTTCAAATTGACTGATTTTGAGGTGAGATTTCCTCTTAATCTCAATGTTTTGACTTTAGGTAAAGTACCTAATGTTCTTTCTTTACGTGAAAGTTTACAGCAATGGCTTGAACACCGTAAAGAGGTACTTGTTCGTCGCTCAAGTTATCGACTTAATGAAATTAATCGTCGATTGGAAATTCTTAATGGATATCTTATTGCGTATTTGAATCTTGATGAGGTGATCCAAATTCTTCGTGAAGAAGACGAACCCAAAAAAGAATTAATCGAACATTTTAAATTAACAGATAATCAGGCTGAAGCTATTCTTAATATGCGGTTGCGTTCTTTACGGAAACTTGAAGAGTTTGAAATTCGTAAAGAATTTGAGTCTCTTAAGACTGAAGAAGCACAATTGCAAGCCCTATTAGCCTCCAATATAAAACAGTGGAAAATGATTTCAGATGAAATCACAAAAGTTCGGAAAATTTTTGGGCCTGAAACTATTTTAGGCAAAAGACGTACAACGTTTGAGGATACCCCAAAGCACGATATTTATGATATTCAGCAAGCAATGATTGAAAGAGAACCGGTAACTATTATTATTTCTGAAAAAGGTTGGATGCGAGCTTTAAAGGGCCATTTGAATGATTACAAAATGCTTTCTTTTAAAGAGGGGGATTGCTTAAAATTAGCATTACCGGCATTTACAACAGATAAAATTGTTGTGGTAAGTACTGGTGGAAAATTTTTTACTATTAGTGCAAATGTTTTGCCTGGAGGAAGAGGGCACGGTGAACCAATTCGTATTTTAGTGGATATGGATGGTGAACACGATATTTTAACAGCCTTTGTACATAATGCGCAAGAAAAGCGGCTTTTGGTTTCAGCTTATGGAAATGGTTTTATTGTTTCTGAAAATGAAGTGATAGCCAATACGCGAAAAGGAAAGCAAATTATGCATGTGAAGTCTCCTGATAAAGTAAAACTTTGCGTTCCGGTAAATGGTGATTATGTGGCAGTGGTTGGAGAAAACCGTAAAATGCTTATCTTTGCCATAGAGCAAATACCAGAAATGAGCCGTGGTAAAGGTGTTCGTTTGCAACGTTACAAAGATGGTGGTGTTGTTGATGCCAAAACCTTTAATTTGTCAGAAGGTTTAAGTTGGCAAGATACAGCTGAACGCAGTTTTAATCGCCAGTCTGATGAGCTTATTGAGTGGATGGGAACACGTGCTGGAGTGGGCCGCTTGGTTCCAAAAGGATTTCCAAAATCAGGAAAATTTTCTAATTAATATGATGGTAGCATATTAAATCATTAGCTTAAAGTATATAACAAAAAGCTCTTTTAAATTTTTAGATTTATTGGCAGTATAATTAAAGGGATTATTATAAAATCCCTTTAAGAGCTATATTTATTTAGAGTGATGTTTACTAAAAAGATTTCCACGCTCAGCCCATAATACAAGAAAGATAGCTATGAGACTGAGAAAGAAAAATCCTGCTGAATTGGGGATCATTGTTTCATCAAAGTGTTGTGCGATGAAGAAGCCGATACCTGTAGCGATGGATGTTTGAAGAAAACCAGATACAGAGGCTGCTGTTCCAGCAATTTTTCCTAAAGGTTCAAGAGCAAGTGTATTGAAATTGGCCATAATACCACCGCACGTAAACATTAGTATAGAATACAATAGCATGTAAAAAGAAAAAGAGATAATACCACCTGTTAAAATTGATGCGATAAACCAGACGCATGAAATGGTACAAAATAGTAAAAGCATACTATGACCGATGCACCGCATTCCAAGACGATGAACAAGACGAGAATTTAAGAAAGCTGATACTGCTTGAAATGCAGCACTGGCTGCAAAAGCTACAGGGAACAAAACTCCCAAGTTATAGATTCCTTCATATATTTGTTGCGATGTGTTAACAGCAATAAAGATGCAACCTAACATAATGGAAGTAGCAAGCGTGTAACAAAGTGCACTCCGATTTGTAATGACAAGGCATAAACCATCTTTAATAGAAGAAAAAGAAAGAGAGCGTTGTGTATGGAGAGTTTCAGGTAAGCGCAAGTAAATCCAAATCATCAACCCAAAACCAATAAATGCCATGAATATAAAAATAAGTTGCCAATATTCAAAAAATAAAATCGTTTGTCCTATTATTGGTCCAAGCATTGTTGCAATGAGGAAAACCATCATGACTATGGACATAACTTCTGCCATTTCTCGACCGTTGTAGAGATCTCGTACCATAGAGATTGTAAGCACACGCATTGCAGCACCCCCAATGCCTTGCAAAATGCGTAGAATAAGTAACAAAGGAAAACTTGTTACATACGCACAGCCAAGTGCTGTTAATGAATAAAGGGTAAGGCCCATGAGAACAAGTTTACGCCGCCCGAAACGGTCACTTATTGGGCCAAAAAATATTTGTGTAACACCAAAGCTGATAAGATAGCAAGAAATGATATAATGCTGATCATTTTCGTTAATAATATTAAAGCTATTTAAAATATTAGGCATAGCTGGCAGCATAATATCAATGGCTATAGAATTAATTGCCATCAGTGCTGCAATGATAATGACAAATTCTTTATATCCAATTCTTTTCTTGATTGCATCTATATGCTTTTGTTCGTCAACTGAATACGACATATACACCCTTTAAAATAAAAAAACTCTGATCTGACTTGAATAGCAGCTCACTTAAGAGGCTGAATAAAATTAAAGTTAATTCTATGATATATTAAAGGTAATGTTTTTTTCTTTGAGTAGTTTTTGTAACTCATCACTTTGAAACATTTCTTTAATAATGTCACAACCACCAATAAATTCACCTTTGATATAAAGTTGTGGAATTGTTGGCCAATTTGAATAATCTTTTATTCCCTGACGCAATTCATCAGAAGTTAAAACATTAATTCCTTTATAGTGTAATCCTAAATAGTCAAGAATTTGAACAACTTGCCCAGAAAATCCACATTGCGGAGCATTAGGTGTTCCTTTCATGAATAAAACGACATCGTTTGTTTTAATTTCATTATCAATAAAATCATAAGCAGTAGTCATTTTTATTCCTTATATTGGCTAACATTTTAGGAAAATTACAGTTGTATTGGTCTTATTTTAAATCGTATTAACAAAATGAATGCAAGAAGAAATTTTTAGATTATTTATTAGGTACACTTGTTTGAAGTGCTAAAGCATGAAGAGCACTTCCCATATTACCTTTAAGAGCATCATAAACCATTTTGTGCTGCTGAACACGGCTTTTACCCCGAAAACTTTCTGAAATAACTTCTGCAGCGTAATGTTCACCGTCTCCTGCAAGATCATGGATTGTTACTTTTGCATCGGGGATGCCTTCACGAATAAGAGCTTCAATTGCATGAGCATTCATTGCCATGAGTTATTCTCCTCTATTTATTTGTTATTTTTATATAGCCAATGGAAATAAATCATTATTTATCACCCATAAACTCTGGAAACCAGCTTTCATAAGCTTGCGTCAGTTCAGATACTGGAAGTGTTAATACATCTTGTATGTCAAGTGCATTGCCTTCAACTGTACCAAGCTCCATTAAAGAAACTTCGCTTGTTTGAGCAAGTGTTTTAAGGTCATTAAATTTATTGGGATTAACTGCTAATACGTAACGTCCTTGGTCTTCACCAAAAAGTTCAGCATAATGTGGTAATTTGTTGCTTAATTTTGCTTTAATTCCTTTATTTGCTTTAATTACCATTTCCGCAAGAGCAATGGCCAGTCCTCCATCGGAAATATCATGAGCTGCATGAATAAAACCACAATCAATAACATCGCGAACAAATTGACCATTCTTTTTTTCAAGCTGTAAATCCACATAAGGCGGTGCGCCAGCCTCAATATTTAAAATATCACGTGCGTAGATTGATTGTCCTAAATGTGAGCCACAAGGCCCAATTAAAACTATAATATCTCCGTTTTGCATATTATTTATTGTAGCCATTTTTGACCAATCATTAAGAATACCAACACCAGCGATTGTAGGTGTAGGAAGAATTTCTTCTCCATTGGTTTCGTTATAAAGGGAAACATTTCCTGAAACGATTGGAAAATCGAGTACCCTACAAGCTTCACCTATACCTTTAATGGCAAAAACTAGCTGCCCCATAACTTCAGGTTTTTCAGGATTGCCAAAATTGAGATTATCAGTAGCGGCTAGTGGTGTTGCACCTGTGGTACTAATATTGCGCCAACATTCTGCAACAGCTTGTTTTCCCCCTTCATAAGGGTCGGCTTCACAATAGCGAGGTGTTACATCAGAGGAAAAAGCAAGAGCACGTTTGTCGCTACTGTCTATGCGGATAACACCTGCGTCACCCCCTGGGCGAGTGAGGCTGTTACTCTGAATAATTGTATCATACTGTTCATAAACCCATCGCCGTGAACTTTGATTGGCAGAGTTTAGTAAGGTAAGCAGTGCATCACCGAGGTTTTCAACTTTTTTAACTTCTTCTACTCTAAGAATTGGCTTTTTAGGAGGCTCTATCCAAGGGCGATCATAAGCTGGGGCTTCATCTCCAAGTTCTTTAATTGGTAGATTAGCCACTTCTTGCCCTTGGTGTAATACGCGGAAACGTAAATCATTTGTTGTTTTTCCAATGATAGCAAAATGAAGCCCCCATTTATTAAAAATCTCAGATGCTTGCTTTTCAAGTTCTGGTTTAAGAACCATAAGCATACGTTCTTGACTTTCAGAAAGCATCATTTCATAGGCTGTCATATTTTCTTCACGAACAGGTACGTTATCAAGATTTAGCTCTATTCCTAAATCTCCTTTTGCACCCATTTCAACTGCAGAGCATGTTAACCCTGCTGCACCCATATCTTGAATACCAATAACGGCTCCTAATGCCATCAATTCTAAACAAGCTTCAAGCAGGCATTTTTCAGTGAAAGGATCACCCACTTGAACAGTCGGGCGTTTTTCATTGATTGTATCGTCAAATTCAGCAGAAGCCATTGTAGCTCCACCAACACCGTCACGTCCTGTCTTGGCACCAAGATAAACAATAGGAAGTCCTACACCTTGCGCTTTGGAATAAAAAATAGAATCTGTTTTTGCTATACCAGCCGCGAAAGCGTTAACAAGAATATTGCCATTATAACGCTTGTCAAAATTGACTTCTCCACCAACAGTAGGGACACCAAAAGCGTTGCCATAACCACCAATTCCAGAAACAACACCTGAAACCAGATAACGCGTTCGGGGATGATCAGGAGATCCAAATCGTAATGCATTCATACTTGCAACAGGGCGAGCACCCATTGTAAAAACATCACGTAAAATGCCGCCAATACCTGTTGCTGCACCTTGATAAGGTTCAATGTAAGAGGGATGGTTATGACTTTCCATTTTGAAAACCACACATTGATTATTGCCTATATCAACAACGCCAGCATTTTCTCCAGGACCTTGAATGACACACTTTCCTTTTGTCGGTAAAGTTTTGAGCCATTTTTTAGAAGATTTATATGAACAATGCTCGTTCCACATTGCAGAAAAAATTCCAAGCTCAGTTAGTGTTGGTTCTCTCCCGATTAACTCTAAAATATGTTGGTATTCATCGGGTTTTAAGCCATGTTGTGCGATTAATTCTGGTGTAATGGCAATGTTATTGCGAAAGTTCATTAGTATTTCCGTTATATTGATCAGATTTAATATGTATTATCACTTTTAATCTAAGTTGTTTGGTGTATTGGTAATTTCATTATTTGATAATGAAGCTATTAAAGGACTATAAGTTAAGGCTTTAATTAGTTCTGCTTTAACAAACTCAGGGGTCAAATTTTTTAAAAAATTATAAAGCACGATTGAAACACGAAAGTCATTTGAGCTTGAATAATAAGCATAAAATTTAAAAGAAGGACCAAATTTATAGTGAAACTTTGAGCTTTCAAACCACACCTGATGTGTATTTGGAATAATATATTTCATTATTGTAAGTGTAGAAATTTGCTTAGTAAGGTTCACTTCATACATTAATTTTTCGATTCTAAAACACTTTGAAACAATAAGCGGCCATCACCACCACCATGCGCAGTTTCAATGAAATTTTCAGGATGAGGCATTATACCAAGAACATTGCCAGTTTTATTGACGATACCGGCAATATCATTAATTGAACCATTGGGATTTGTATTTTCTGCATAACGGAAAACAATTTGCTTATTGTCTTCCATTTGCTTCAATGTATCATTATCAACGAAGTAATTTCCATCGTGATGGGCAACAGGGCAGCGAATAATTTGTCCTTTAGAATAGCATCGAGAAAATTTTGTATCAGCATTAGCGACTTCAAGTTTTATTTCACGACAAACAAATTTCAACGAAGCATTGCGCATTAAAGCGCCTGGTAGCAATCCGGATTCTAGCAAAATTTGAAAACCATTACATACCCCCATAATCATGACGCCTTTTTGTGCTTTTTTACGCACAGCTTGCATAACTGGCATTCGCGCACCAATAGCGCCACATCTTAAATAGTCACCATAGGAAAAACCACCAGGAATAACAATCATATCAACCTCTGGAATTGTTGTTTCTGTTTGCCAAATCTTGAGAGGTTGAATGCCTGTTATGTGATGTAATGCCGCAATCATATCTTGATCGCGATTTAATCCAGGTAATTGAATAATAGCAGTTTTCATCAAGTGACCCGATCAAAGAAGTTCTATAGTGTAGTTTTCAATGACAGTATTTACAAGCAATTGTTCACACATTTGTTTAAGTTTTTGTTTTGCTGTTTCAGCGGGTATATTATCGAGAATGATATCGAACACTTTTCCTTGGCGAATAGATTGAATACCGGTAAAAGCTAAACTATTTAAAGCACTAGTGATCGCTTCTCCTTGAGGGTCAAGAACGCTGCTTTTTAAGGTAACTATAATGCGTGCTTTCATTTTTATTTCCTGTTATTTAAAGCATTTTTTAAAAGAATAGCTCTTTTTTATAAAGCAAGGCTATATTGCATTACTTTGTTTCTCATTTAACTAAAACTGGACCGCTTGGCCGTTGAGGGTCATTTTTATTCATAATACCAAGACGCTTTGCAACATCTTGATAAGCATTAATAAGCCCACCCATGTCACGACGAAAACGATCTTTATCCATTTTTTCTCGTGTTTGCACATCCCATAAACGAGCAGAATCAGGTGAAATTTCATCAGCAAGAACGATACGCATCGTTTCACCTTCCCATAAACGACCAAATTCTATTTTGAAATCAATCAATTGAATACCAACGCCTGCAAAAAGCCCAGAGAGAAAATCGTTAATGCGAATTGAAAGTTGCATAATTTCTTCTATTTCTTGCGGAGCAGACCACCCAAAAGCAGTAATATGTTCTTCCGTTACCATTGGGTCATCAAGAGAATCGTTTTTATAGTAAAATTCGATAATAGATTGTGGAAGAACTGTTCCTTCTTCTAGCCCTAAGCGCTTAGAAAGGGAACCTGCAGCGACATTACGTACAACAACTTCTAGCGGAATAATTTCGACTGCTTTGATAAGCTGTTCACGCATATTGATCCGTTTGATAAAGTGTGTTGGGATACCTAAACGGCCAAGTTGGGTAAAAATATACTCTGAAATACGATTATTTAAGACTCCTTTACCATCAATGATTTCATGTTTTTTTGCATTAAATGCAGTTGCGTCATCTTTAAAAAATTGAATATAGGTACCCGGTTCAGGCCCTTCATATAGGATTTTAGCCTTACCTTCATAAATGCGGTGACGACGATTCATCATAATTCTCTATTCGTTGAAAAATCTTAATATTGTTGATAAAATAGTATCTTAATTAGCAACAATTCTCAATGAATTGCTATAATGTTTACTACAATTTTTATTATTTAAGGCATATTAAATGAGATTTAAACTTTTATAGTCTGGCAAAAACATTAATGCAATCAGGCAAAGTGAATATTTTTATGTTTTTCAGCATAAATCAGTGCAGGCAAAAATATTTAAGCTTCTTATAGAGTATGTGTTAAGTAATATTGGGTAAAGTAATATAAAATGTATTATTCTGAGAATAATTCATATTACCTTTAAAGTTTTGCAAGAAAATGGGAGAAAATTATAAGTCCTTCAGGCCAAGGACCATGGCCAGATTCCACGTTAATATGTCCAGACTGTCCAGCATCAACAAAAAGCGCATTCCAGTCTTTTGCAAGATTTTCTGCTACTGAGAATTGGCAAAATTTATCATTGCGACTGGCAATAACCACTGAAGGGAAGGGGAGTTTCTTGCGATGATATGGACCAAATGTCATTAGATGTTTGGGGCGTATTTCTTTATTTTCTACATCTGGTGGGGCAACAAAGAAAGCACCACAAATTTTTTGTGCATTTTGAGCAATTGCGTGAATAACTGTTGGCACTCCCAATGAGTGAGCAATAATAACAACAGGTTTATTGGCTTGTGTGATGGCATTTTTTACTTCATGAATCCATTCTTCACACACAGGTTTTGACCAATGGGCTTGTTGAACACGCCGAGCAGTAGATAATTTTTGTTCCCAACGTGTTTGCCAATGATCCGGACCAGATCCTTTATAGCCGGGAACAATAAGAATATCGAGTTGATTTGCTTTCATGAATGTCTTTCTTTATGAAAACGTACTTTGAACTAGCAAAAACAAAAGATTTTTATTTTTTTACAGTTGTTACTATTATCCAAACACACGTCTAAAAATTGTATCAACATGTTTAGTATGGTAAGCAAGGTCAAATTTTTCGCGAAGATCTGCTTCATTTAAAGCTTTTGTGACATCTTCATCTTTTAACAATTCTTCTAAAAAATCTTTTCCTTGTTCCCAAACTTTCATCGCATTTCGCTGAACAATGTGATAAGCATTTTCACGACTTATACCAGCTTGTGTAAGCGCTAGAAGCACACGTTGTGAATGAATAAGACCACGGAATTTATTGAGATTTTTTTGCATATTTTCTGGATAAACGATTAAATTTTCAATCACAGATGTTAATCGAGAAAGAGCAAAATCAAGCGTAATGGTAGCATCAGGGCCAATATAACGTTCAACAGATGAATGTGAAATGTCACGTTCATGCCAAAGCGCAACATTTTCCATAGCAGGTACTGCAAATGCGCGCACCATACGTGCCAGTCCAGTTAAATTTTCTGTTAAAACTGGATTACGTTTATGAGGCATAGCAGATGAACCTTTTTGCCCAGGTGAGAAATATTCTTCTACTTCAAGAACTTCTGTTCTATGCAGATGACGTATTTCTATGGCTAACCTTTCGATAGATGAAGCAATGACTCCAAGTGTTGCAAAGAACATAGCGTGACGATCACGTGGTATTACTTGGGTAGAAACAGGTTCGACACGTATACCTAATGCTTGTGCTACATGTTCTTCAACGCGGGGGTCAATATTTGCAAAAGTGCCAACAGCTCCTGAAATAGCACAAGTGGCAATTTCTTCCCTTGCAGCAAGCAAACGTTTGTGACAACGGAGAAATTCAGCATATGCAAGGGCAAGTTTAGCTCCAAATGTTGTAGGCTCGGCGTGAATGCCATGACTACGTCCAATAGTAATTGTCTCTTTATGTTCAAAGGCACGTTTTTTTAGCACTTCAAGAAGTTGATTTATATCTCTCAACAAAATATCGCTGGCACGCATTAATTGAACATTGAATGCTGTATCTAAAACATCTGATGATGTCATACCTTGATGAATAAAACGAGATTCTGGCCCAATAAATTCAGCTAAGTGGGTTAAAAATGCTATAACATCATGCTTTGTAGTCGCTTCAATTTCATTAATACGATTAATATCAAATTCAGCTGCTGCACCTTTTTCCCAAATGATTTTAGCTGATTTTTCTGGAATAACACCAAGTTGAGCTAACGCGTCACAAGCATGTGCTTCAATTTCAAACCAAATACGGTATTTAGTTTCTGGTGACCAAATTGCTACCATTTCAGGGCGAGAATAACGCTCGATCATGATTTTTTCCTTATTGTGAGAGTTTTGCTGCTTGGCGCAGTGCGTTAATGCGTGTTTTATAAAGATCTTTGTTACCATTTTTATAAATTGCAGATCCTGCAACAAATGCATTTGCACCAGCTTTTGCAGCTATTCCAATTGTATCAACTGTAATGCCACCATCAACTTCAAGATCAATAGGTCGATTGGCCATCATATTTTTTACTCGTTCGATTTTATTTTTCATTTCTGGGATGAAGCTTTGTCCACCAAAACCTGGATTGACAGTCATAATAAGAATGAGATCTAATTGATCAAGCAAATACTCCAGCACATGTTCTGGCGTGCTTGGGTTGATTGAAACCCCAGCCTTTTTTCCCATCGCTTTAATTGTTTGCAGTGAACGATGAATATGAGGACCTGCTTCAGCGTGAATGGTTATAATATCTGCGCCAGCTTGCGCAAAGGCTTCAAGATAAGGATCTACAGGTGCTATCATGAGGTGAACATCAAATATTGCTTTAGTTAGTGGGCGTAATGCTTTGACGACATCAGGGCCAAAGGTGATATTAGGAACAAAGTGGCCATCCATAATATCAAGGTGAAGCCAGTCTGCGCCAGCATCAACAACATCTGATATTTCCTGACCGAGCTTAGAAAAATCAGCAGCCAAGAGTGAGGGTGAAATGAAATGGGGACGGGGCATTAAGATCTCCTGAGTGAGCCCTTTTTAGCGTATAATATTGTGTGATAAAATATACATTTTTGTTGCTCATATATGATATAAAAGAATAAGAATATGTAATAAATCAATTTATTGAAATATCCATTGAAATTTTGAAAGCTATCTAAGTGAAAAATATGCAAAATCATACAAAAGATTTAATGCCTAAATTTCAACAAGTTGCTACGGTTTCTTCACAAGAATATCGGGATACTATGAGTTGTCTGGCAGGGGCAGTACATATTGTAACGACAAATGGTGCTAAAGGAAAGCGTGGGGTAACAGTTTCAGCTTGTTGTTCTTTATCAGATGATCCTCCGATGCTTCTTGTTTGCTTAATGCGGCATAATCCTGAAAATAAGCTGTTTATGGAAAATGGAAATTTTTGTGTCAATAGCTTAGCAGGAAAACATCGTTCATTATCAGAAGTTTTTTCTGGACGCTGTGGTTTTACACAAACTGAACGCTTTAATACAGCTCAATGGAATGTTTTACAGACTGGTGCACCTAGCTTATCAGGTGCCTTGGCTTCATTTGACTGCCGTTTGATTTGTTGGCACCAACATGCGACTCATTATATTTTGATTGGTGAAGTTGTTGCGATAAACCGTAATCAAGAAAAAGACGCTTTAATGTATTTTAATCGTGACTATCATGTTTTGTCTTTATAATTTCTGCTTTGTTATTGGGTAAGTTTTGGTTATGCATGTTTTTCATGCTTAAATTTTTAATAATTAGCCTTAGGTTTTTTATCAGTTGTAAAGAAAAATAATTATATTTATCAATTTTCTATTTAAAAATGTTGATATAAAACTTAAGGAATTTTATTTTTTTAATCACGATAGCGATATAGTTTTGGTTAATTTAAATTAGAAATACTGCTATTACTTGATTTTTACGCTATGATTTATATGTATTTGTGCGACTTGATTCTTCTTTAAAAATATTTTGTTTTTGTGAATTGAAAAATATTAATATAACAATTATCGTTTAATCAGGTATTAGGTTTTTTGGGGTATTTTTAAAAAAAATAAGCAAAGCACTTTTATATTTCAGGTGCGCTTTTGTCGGATCTTATCAGATACTGGGGGCCGAATGAAGAATTTTGTTTCATAATTTTTATCAAAACTAGTAAATAAAAATATGAATTATACATAGGATAGATGCTAATTTCATGTTGCTATCATTTTATGTCAAATAATATAGGGTGTTCAATATTTTCTACACTAGCTCCTTGTTATAGAAGTTTCATATAAAAACAATTAATGCTTTATATGGTGTTCAAGTTTTTGTATTATATTAGTGTTTGATTTTTGTATGAATAAATAAAGTGTATCAAATCTTGTAAGGTCATTTAGCCTTAATCTTGCTAAAGGAAAGGCGGGTTATAATATACCCATTACTGCAATTCACGTTCTTATGTGCGTTGTTTGTAAAAATTGTTTTATTTGCTTTTGAAAAGGGAATGAGACTTAACTGCCAGAGCAGAGATTACAAAATTTTGTGCTCAATCTTTAATGGTTTAAAAACGGTTGAAGTTTCATTTTTGAAGATAATGAAAAACCAAAAAACTATCCTTTTATTTCTGCAGATTTTTTTACATTCAATTAAGAAAATTATTTTCTAGAATTAATATGGCAGATTTTATAGTTTATGCTGATATAAAAGAATTTACAAAGCTTCTTTAAATAAAAATATTATGAAATTTCAACATATTACACAAAAATGAGCTGAAAAATTTGAATAATGAATTCAAGATATTCTTATTTTTATAGAAATATGTTTTACACTTGTGTTGATTTTGGGTATACAATATATAGACCACACATACCATATGTGGAGGTTTTATGGCATGAATAAAGTTGTTAGTGGTCAGTATCGTCCTAGTGAAGATGAGCCTTTTATGAATGAGCGGCAAAAGGCATATTTTCGTGCTAAATTAATTTCTTGGAAATGCGATATATTAAAGGAGACCCGTGAAACTTTAGAGAGTTTGCAAAAAGAAAATGCTAATCAATCTGATTTGACTGATCGTGCATCTTATGAAACTGATCGTGCAATCGAATTGCGTGCTCGTGCTCGCCAGAGAAAGCTCATTGCAAAAATAGATGCAGCTTTGGAGCGTATTGATAATGGTACTTACGGGTTTTGTGAAGAAACTGGAGAACCTATTAGTATAAAACGTCTTGAGGCACGACCAATTGCAGTTTTATCATTAGAAGCACAAGAACGCCACGAACGACGAGAAAAGGTCTATCGTGATGATTAAAATCGATTTACAATCCAAAAACAAAATACTCAATCAATATCAGAAAATAAAGTACTTTATTTGGGAGTAGGAATAAAGAAAGATGGTTCTTGCCGTTCTTCAATTTCAGCTGTGAGTGCCGAATCTTTTAACTGTTTATTTTCAGAGGAGGGGGAGGAGATATTATCTTGTGTAGGTTTTATTGTACTGCTGGATAAAGAGGTTTGTTCAGTAAAGGTAGCATTGAAATTAGTTTCTGCCATTTTTGATGTTGGCTGTGTATCTCTTTGTGCTCTGTTATAATTTTCGTATGCAGTTTGTGTTTTGACAATATTAGATTCTATAACAGTATCTGTCGTTCCACCGATAAGAATTAAATGCTCTACATCATCGCGACGTATTAGAACAAGGCGGCGTGTACGATCAATAGCGATTGTGTCAGATATGATTAATCGTAGTGGATTCTTTTTTCTGTTGAAATTAAATCCTCCTTTATTCAAATAGCGCAAAAGCATTATAACTACAACAATTGCTGCAATTATTATTATAAGAAACACGAGGCTTGTAATTATATTTGCTGCAGATGTTCCTATATAGTTTGATAACCAAATATTCATACTATTTTTTCCTCATTTCATAATGAAATCATTATTTTTTATTATGTAAGTTTATAAATCATTTTAAGAAGTTCAATAAAATGTGAAGTGTTGAGTGATTTCCATTGAGCAAATATACTTATATTATGTATAATAGAAAGATTAAGCATATCCTTCATAATAGTGATTATTGAAGATATTTTAAGCTTCATGAAGCATCTACAATCGAGACAGATAGAGATGAACAAAGGTTTTAATGGCATGGACAAATTATTACCTCCTTCCATGCGGTGGGGAGCTATGGTTTGGGGGCTTTTTTTTGTTGTAATTTTTTTGCTCATTGTAGGATTTTTGGGCATTTTTTATCCGCAAGGCTATTTTCATCAGGCTTCTTTGATATTTTTTTTAGTTTTAGCGATTATAGGCATTGCTGCGCTTTTTCTGATAGGAATAGGTGTTTTGAGATATGATATTGGGTCATTGCATAAGAGCTTAGATTTTAGTGTCTTTGATGAGATAGATGATGCAATTGTAATATCTGATTTATCAGGTTTTGTTTATTACTCTAATCAGAATTATCAGAAAATTTTTACTTATAAACCTGAGGCTTCTTGTTATGCAGTTATTGCTGATCTTCCAGGTGCTAGCGCACTTTTATATCGCTTGAAAGTTGCGGCATTTAACAATCTTTCAGCTCAAGAAACATTAAAGATAGATCGGTCAATTTTTATTCATTCTATTCAGAAAAACATTGTATGGTATAATATTTCTGTTCAACCAATACTACAATGGAGAAAAAAGTTTTTATTTTGGCGTATCGCTGATATTTCACATTTAGAAGAATGCCGTGAAACTTTTTGTTTGAATCTTCAAGAAGCTATCAATCATTTAGATCAAGCTCCTGTTGGATTTTTATCTGTTAATGCACAAGGAGTTATTATCTATGCAAATGCAGTTTCTGCCGAATGGTTTTCGATTGATTTGGCAAATTTTACTGTTGGTCAATATAGTTTTGATCAGTTCTTTAATGCTTCTGGAGTTAATAGTGTATGGAGTGATATTTGTTTACAAAGTCACGAACACTACAATTTAAATTGTGCTACACCTTATACGTTTTCTTTGTTTTTAACTTCACAAACTGGTGATAAGAAAATATTGAATTGTTTTATGTGTATCTCTTCTCTCCTAGAAGATGATACTGTCTATCGCATTGTTATGACGCCGCAATCAATGCAAAAGAAGGAGAGCGATTATCAATTAAAATTGCCGAATACATTGATAGGGTATTTTGATGCAAGTCCTTTTGCAATAGCTGTAGTTGACCAGAAAGGGCAATTTATTCATATCAATAACTCTTTTTTATTATTGATGGAGTGTTCTGGCAAAACTATCAATTTTTATGATATTATACCTCATCAAGGTCGTGCTCAGCTAGAGCATGCATTTGAGAAGATTACAAAGAATAAGAATGATCCAATTTCAATAGACATAGTATTAGAAAATAAAAAAGAACGCCATTTTCATCTTCATCTTATGCCTATGATGCAATATCATAATGATGCATTAGAAGATTTGGTGATTGTGTCTGTCATAGAAACAACAGAACAAAAAACACTTGAAGATAAAATGGTACAAAATCAAAAGATGCAAGCTGTTGGGCAGTTAGCTGGTGGTATTGCTCATGATTTTAATAATGTTTTAACAGCAATTTTAATGTCATGCGATCTTCTTTTAAACACGCACCGCAGTTCTGATCCAGCGCATGCTGACCTTATCAACATTAAAAATAATGCTAATCGTGCTGCTGCACTTGTGCAGCAATTATTAGCTTTTTCTAGAAAGCAAACACTTAAACCTGAGAAAGTTGGTTTTACAGAACTTTTATCCGATATTCGCAATCTTATTTTGTCTCTTTTAGGAAATAATATCCAGTTGAAAATTATTCACGGAAGAGATCTGTGGAATGTTAAAGTTGATCAAGCTTCTTTTCAGCGTGTTATTATGAATTTAGTAATTAATGCGCGTGATGCTATGCCGAATGGAGGCCTGATAACAATTAAAACAAACAATATTACAAAACAACAAAGTGCTGAATTTAATTATGTTGGTTTTGTGAGTGGTGAATATGTACAATTGACCATTTCAGATACAGGGGAAGGTATATCTGCTTTTGTACAAGAAAAAATGTTTGAGCCGTTTTTTACAACAAAAGAAGTTGGTAAAGGAACAGGCCTTGGGTTATCAATGGTTTATGGCATTGTCAAACAAACAGGTGGTTATATTTACTGTGATAGCCAGGAAGGAGAAGGAACGACATTTCATATTTTTCTACCTCGTTATATTTCTGATGTCAGCAATGAGATTTCTCCACAAATTGAAAAAGTAGAAGAGCAGGAAAAAAATACGGACTTAACAGGCTTTGCGACTGTTTTATTGGTTGAAGATGAAGACGCTGTTAGAATGGGCGGAGTAAAAGCTCTTCAAATGAGAGGATATACTGTTTTAGAAGCTGCGAGTGGGGTGGAAGCGCTTGCTATACTTGAAGAAAATAAAGGTGCTGTTGATATTATTGTTTCCGATGTAGTTATGCCAGAAATGGATGGGCCGACTTTACTCAAGGAAGTGCGAAAAAAATATCCTGAGATCAAATTTATTTTTGTTTCAGGGTATACAAAAGATGCTTTTACTAAGAATCTTTCAAAAGATGCTGTTTTCGGATTTTTATCTAAGCCGTTTACACTCAAACAGCTAGCTTTAGCCGTTAAAGAAACGTTAGCACAGTAAAAATATTAATGAAGATAATAAGTGTTTATATCAAAATTTGTACTCATTAATCTAGAAAATAGATCAGTAAATTTAGAAGAAATATTTAACATAAGAGATTGTTTTAAAATGATAAAAGCTGCTGTTGATAATCTATAATTTTATCGTTATCATTACCTTCAATGAATGCTTTTAAAGCTTGCGGATAGAGTTTATGCTCAACTTGAAGAACTCTTTGCGCTAACATTTCAGGAGTGTCATTAGGGCACACTGGAACAGCAGCTTGAGCAAGAATCTTTCCTTCATCCATTGCTTCTGTAACAAGATGGACTGTACAACCAGTAATTTTAACACCTGCTTGCAGAACTCTTTCATGGGTATTTAAACCTTTAAATGAAGGCAAAAGGGAAGGGTGAATGTTAAGGATCCGTCCTTCATAGGGTTTTATGAAATGCGGTGAAATAAGCCGCATATAGCCAGCTAAGCAAATGATATCTGGTTGATATTGGGCTAAAATAGTAAGAATAAATTCTTCATGGGCTTGTTTAGTTGGATAATTTTTACGATCTACAATATGAGTAGGCAAGCCATTGGCACGTGCCTTTTCAATACCAGTAGCATGGGGTTTGTCACAAATAACTGCAATGATTTCAGCAGGATAATTAGCTTGTTTGCTTGCTTTAGCAAGGGAAACCATATTAGAACCATTGCCGGAAATAAAAATAATTACTTTTTTTTTCATAAGTGAAGAGCACCTTTATAAGCAATTCTTTTATTTTGGTATTTTGTTAAAATACCAAGTGAAGTAACTGTTTCTCCCTGTGATTTGAGTGCTTGTGTAATAGCTTTAACTGAGTTTTGTGCCACAATAATAACCATGCCAATACCACAATTGAATGTTCGTAGCATTTCTGTTTCCTGTATTTCACCTTGTTTGGCAATCCATGAAAATACTGGCGGCACATTAATAGCAGAAAGATTAATTTCAGCACAAAGGGAAGGGGAGAGAATGCGTGGAATGTTTTCTGGAAAGCCACCACCTGTTATATGAGCAAGAGCTTTAATCCCTTTATAATTTTGTATAATTGGCAATAGTGATTTGACGTAAATGCGAGTTGGCGTAAGAAGTGCTTCCCCAAGGTTTATTTTAGGGGTAAAGGGGGCAGGGTCATTCCATTTCAAACCACTTTGTTTAACGATCTGCCTGACGAGAGAAAAACCATTAGAATGAACACCAGATGAACTAAGGCCTAAAATAACATCACCTTCTGTAAGATCTTTTGAAGGCAACAATGAATTGCGTTCAACAGCTCCTACAGCAAAACCTGCTAAGTCATAGTCTCCGTTTGCGTACATTCCAGGCATTTCTGCAGTTTCTCCTCCAATAAGAGCGGCGTTTGCTTGCTGACATCCTATTGCAATGCCTGAAATGATTTCAGCACCTTGTGTAGCATCAAGCTTTCCAGTTGCAAAATAATCTAAGAAAAAAAGAGGTTCAGCACCTTGAACAATTAAATCATTAACGCACATGGCCACAAGATCAATACCAACAGTATTATGAATACCTATTTCAATAGCAATTTTTAATTTTGTACCCACACCATCATTAGCTGCCACAAGAATGGGGTCTGTGAATCCTGCTGCTTTTAAGTCAAATAAGCCACCAAAACCGCCGATTTCTGCATCTGCACCTACTCGTTTTGTTAAGCGTATATAGGGTTTGATGTTTTCTATCATGGTGTTACCCATATCAATATCAACACCAGCTGCTGCATAAGTAAGATTATTGGGTTTATTATTTGTTGGGTTTTTGTTGCTCATTGGAGCCTTCTTTATGAAAAATCAATTTATGTTGTTTACGCAATGGCATGATAGCGCTATCTCTGCAAGAAATTTAATATTTAACATCTAGAAATAAATGATTGTTTACCTTGAACCTAAACGAAAGAAGTTGCATAATCTTTTGTAAAGGATTTTTTGAGGATATCGATGAATAAAATATCAGATAGTCATAATAACCCTAATTTACAGTCAATGAAAGAGAAAATCAAAAAAAGTAGCTTTCAAGGCCGTTATACTTCTTATGTTCCAGCTTATGAACAAGTACCTTTACCAAACAGTATGAAAAAACAAGTTTTTTTCTGGCTTGGGACATTGATTTTTTTTGTTATCTTTATGTTTGTTTTTGGATCAGTTTTACTTCCTTTTGTAGCAGGGCTTGTATTAGCTTATTTTCTTAATCCGATTGTACAATTGCTTGAAAAAGTTGGTATTCGTCGTGTTTTTGGTACAATTTTAATTACCTTGTTTATTGTTATCGTTTTTGTTGCTGCTTTAATAATTTTAATTCCTATTGTCAGTTGGCAAATACAACAATTTGTGAGTAGTGGTTTACCAATTTATGTTAGTCGCATTCAAAATTTGTTGACTGAATCTAATTTTGATTGGGTAGGGCGTTATTTTGGTAGTGATTCAAATGAATTACAAACCGATATTAAAGTTCTTTTGGGGCAAAGCTCTGATTTTATTACGTCTCTTTTAAATTCACTTTTAAGATCAGGAAAATCTATTGTTAATATTGTCAGTCTGCTTGTGGTAGCGCCTGTTGTAGCATTTTATATGTTACTGGATTGGCAGCGTATGGTTGAAGCCGTTGATTCTTGGATACCGCGAGATCATCTTGAAACTGTCCGCAGTATTTTTTACGAAATGGATAGAGCCATTGCAGGCTTTGTTCGTGGGCAAGGAACGGTTTGTTTAATATTGGGAGGGTATTATGCTATTGGCCTAACTATTACGGAGCTTAATTTTGGTCTTTTAATTGGTATGTTTGTTGGTCTCATCAGTTTTATCCCTTATATTGGCACAATGAGTGGTTTTATTTTATCTGGTGGTGTTGCATGGGTCCAGTTTTATCCCGATAATTGGAGCCGGATTGTTCTTGTTATGGCTGTTTTTTTTATTGGCCAATTTATTGAAGGTTATATTCTTCAACCAAAGCTTGTGGGCTCATCAGTGGGGCTTCATCCGGTATGGTTGATGTTTGCACTTTTTGCTTTTGGTTCGTTATTTGGTTTCACGGGCATGTTGGTTGCTGTTCCTGCTTCTGCAGCCATTGGTGTTTTGGTTCGTTTTGCTCTTCATACTTATCTTAATTCTCAAATGTATTCACAAAGTGGGAATTCGGGGGCAGTAGAATGAATGAACATGAAACACAATTACCTTTAGACTTTTCCTGTGAGTCGATTTTTCGGCGAGATGATTTGGTGGTTACAGATAGTAATCGTATGGCTTTTCAGTTGGTTGATCATTGGCCAAATTGGGTATTACCTATTGCTGTTTTGGTTGGAAAAGAAGGATCTGGAAAAACGCATTTTTCTAGCGTGTGGGTACAAAAAGCTAATGCTTTAATTGTTCATCGTGATGAAATTGACCAAGTAATTACTGCAGCTTCTTCAGGTAGATCACTTTTAATTGAGGATATTGATACGGGGAAAATCAATGAAACTGGGCTTTTTCATTTGATTAATAGTATTAAACAGGCAAATCTCAATGTGCGCCAAGGTCAAGCTACTTTATTGATGACTGCTCGCACACTACCATCTACATGGGACTTAAAGCTAAATGATCTAAAAAGTCGTCTTAATTCAGTTATGTTGGTTGAGATTGATCAACCTGATGATGCATTGTTAACGGCTATTGCATTTAAACTTTTTTCAGATCGCCAAATTACTGTTCATTCAGATGTTATCCACTATCTTGTAAGTCGTTGTGAACGTTCTTTATTTGCATTAAGATGTGTTATTGATTCTGTTGATAAATTAGCATTGCAAAGAAAAAGCAAAATAACACGTGCTGTCATTTGTGAAGTCATTAACACACAAATGCAATAAATATATTTTAAGTGTTGTCTTTAGTTGTTTAATAAAAATATATGGTTTTTATTGGTCTTGAAGTACGTAAACAGGAGGGAAATCGCTAAATTTTCTGTTTTTATTTAACTGATAATGTTTGTGTAGGCAGTAATGCATCATTGGTTAATTTTGAAAAGTCAAGAATCTAACTATTTCATATAAAAAGGGGATGAGGAGGCGATTTGTTTTCCTTTTGTAAGGAAATTTTTGTAGTTTGAATACTGCAAAACATTTATTTAATTGTATATTGGTCTGTTATCAGTAAGCTGTAAACTTTATTGAGTGGGATTGTTTATAAATGGAAATAGGGGGATAGTTTTTATTGTGTTCAAATTATTTATATTTTAAATTATATCAATCGTCATTCTATGGATAAAATAATAAGACTCGTTAAAGAAAATTACGTATGGAATTTTTTAACTTGTGCAGTCTAAGCTTTTTTTTAAAAATATCATTTTTTCTGCTTATAATATGTCATTGGCGATAAGAAATGTTTGAAAAAAGCTATTATCCATAAAAAAAGAGAACAAAATTTTAAAAAAATGTGTTTTACACTTGCACTTCTGTTGTGAAAATTTTAGGGAAGGGACATCAAATATAAAACGCGGAGCGTAGCGCAGTCTGGTAGCGCACCTGATTTGGGATCAGGGGGTCGTAGGTTCGAATCCTATCGCTCCGACCATATGTTTTATTTTGATGTAAAATGGATTTATTGAATAGCATACAGTGTTGTTATTTAAGCGTTGTGTCGTCTAAAGGGAAAGAATATGGTTGCACGTATTTATAGTCCGGCGAAAACATCAATGCAGTCGGGCAAGGCTAATAGTGGTTTTTGGGTTCTGCAGTATGAGCCGGAGCAAGCAAAAATGCTTGAACCTCTTATGGGATATACAGCAACATCAGATATGAATAGTCAGATAAAAATCCGGTTTAAAATGAAAGAAGAAGCCATTGCTTTTGCTCTCAAAAATTCTATTCCTTATCGTGTAGAAAATTCATGTAAGCCTTCTTTTCGGCGTGCTGTCTCTTATTCTGATAATTTTCGTAGTGATCGGCAACAATCTTGGACGCACTAACAAAAAATGTTTTTTAAAAAGTGATCATCAATTGGTCCCGTAGCTCAGCTGGATAGAGCAACGGCCTTCTAAGCCGTGGGTCACAGGTTCGAATCCTGTCGGGATCACCAAATATCAATAAAATCAATAGGTTATATAGAAGTTAGGGATTTTTGATTTCATTGATTTTATTAAGTTGTTTTGTTTCACTATCCCGCACCTTTTTGGAGCTTTTTAATTGCTTCTATGGGCGAGTCACTTTCTATCAGCTGTTTTTGTGTAGAGTGCTGCTTATTTAGCTTTGTTGGGAAAGATCTTACCTTTGCCAGGTTACCGGGGAAAATGATGAAGCCATCAAGATGATTACACGTGTTGAGGTCAATGAATAACGTGAGCAAGCATGTGAAGACTTTGACTTTTATTAATTTCTTTTTGTTGCTGTTAATCTAAAAAGTTCCATAATATATATTATGCGATTTTAAGATATTCTGGTTGCATCCCTTTCTCAAACTTTTTCTTATTCATTTCATTAAATAAAATTTTAATCACAATTTATTATTTTGGATCACTCTTTTGTGCACCTAATGTAGGAAATAATTGCATGATGGCACCAATACAATAAATATAAATACCGGTGATCGAGATTCCTATTTTAATCCAATGTGGAGCGTTAAGTTGATAAAAAAATGCAGCAATACCAAATGAACACCACGCAAGAAAAACTGAAAGATTAAGCATACGTAAGCGAATAACTCTTATTGGGTGAATAAAATAAATTGGTAAAAAAGATAAAATTGCTGATAAGAAAATAATAACGAAGGCAACCCATTCTTCAGGTCGCACCACAAAAAGTGTGAAAATCATCATGTTCCAAACAACAGGAAATCCTTTAAAGAAATTTTCTTTAGTTTTCATTCCAGTATCTGCATAATAAATAGCTGATGAAATGACGATAATAGCACTTAATAAGAATGATAACCCTTCCCCCATAAAACCGCTTTGATAAAGCGCAAAGGCTGGAATTAAAACATAAGTCACGTAGTCAATAATGTTATCTAGCAGTTCACCAGACCATGTTGGAAGTATAGATTTTACATTAAGTTTACGTGCTATTGGCCCATCAATACCATCAACGAGAAGTGCAAGCCCAAGCCAACAAAACATAGCGATCCATTCTTTTTTAGATGCAGCTATTAAAGAAAGGAATGCTAAAAATGAACCTGAAGCTGTTAGCAAATGAACAGAAAAAGCCCTTGCTTGTGGCATTGTTACTGTTTTGGAGCGCAATTGATCAGTGTTAGTTTTGATTTTTCTTGTTAATTTACGTTTCAATGTTTTTCTATCCTCACTTTTTAAGCTTTGTATCATTTTTCTCTTTATATTGTATGACTAATCTGTAAAAAGAGTACAAGATTACCACTTTTTTGTATCGCAAAATTTATTACATTATGTAATAAGAAAAGAAATTCTTTATTTAAAATCATTAAAGTAATTAGTAAATTAGAGGATTTAAGCTGTTGTGATATTTGAAAAAAATGAACATAGAGATGTAGCTGTTATTGGTGCAGGTCCTGTTGGTATGTTAGCAGCACTTAGTCTTGTGCATAAAGGTTACACTGTTTTTCTCATTGGCTCCCCTACTCGTGTAGATGAATTACGAACAACTGCTCTTATGATGCCGGCGATTCATGCGCTTCAAAGATTAAATATTTGGGAAACTGTCAAATCTCATGCTGCAGCTTTATCTTTAATGAGAATCGTTGATGCAACGTCTAGGGTTGTACGTGCTCCTACTGTAAATTTTTGTTCTTCTGAAATTGGTAAAAAGGCTTTTGGTTATAATATTCCCAATTTAAAACTAAACAATGCTTTAATGAATGCTATTGAGCGCACATCAGACATTATAAGATTTTTTTCTTTAGCAAAATCCTTTCATTATGAACAAGATCATGTAAATATTACTCTTTCGGATGGCAGAGTTATTCAAGCATCGTTTGTTGTTGCAGCTGACGGTTGTCATTCTCCAACGCGAGCGGCTGCTGGAATTGGAGTTAAACAATGGAATTATCCGCAGACAGCACTTATTTTAAATTTTGCACATAAGTTACCTCATCAAAATATATCAACTGAATTTCACACAGAAGATGGTCCTTTTACACAGGTTCCGTTACCAGGAAATACATCTAGTCTTGTGTGGGTTACTAATCCCTCACGCGCCAAAGAGCTATTGGATATGCAACCAAAGACAATAGCAAAAGTGATTGAAGGTCAGATGCAATCAATGCTTGGTGAAGTAACAGTAAAAACGGCAATTCAAACGTGCTCTCTTTGGGGGCTTATCCCTCATTGTTTTGCTGCAAACAGAACAATTTTAGTGGGTGAAGCAGCTCATGTTTTTCCCCCTATTGGGGCACAGGGATTTAATTTAGGGTTTCGTGATGTTCAAACTTTGGTTGATATTTTACCTAACCAGATATCCAATTCTAATTTTAAAACAATTATTGCACAATATAACCGGTGCCGTAAACCTGATGTATTTATTCGTAGCGGATTTGTTCATACACTTAATCATACTTTACTTTCCAATATGTTTCCTGTTCATATTGTACGAAGCGTTGGGCTCGAATTATTACGTAATTTCTCACCGTTACGTAATTTATTGATGCGAGAAGGAATGCATCCTGGTGATGGATTAAAAGCAATAATATAAATTTTTACAATTAATTCTCAAATAACTACACTGGTATAATAAGAAGAAATGAACGGTGCTGATATAGCTCATAGTAAATATATTTTAGTAGATGATGCACGTTTTTTACAAGTTGGTGCATTAGTTTATCGCATAAAGAATGGAAATCTTGAATTTCTCCTGATTACCAGCCGAGGATCTGGTCGGTGGATTATACCAAAAGGATGGCCAATTCCAAAGAAGTCTTTTTCACAGGCTGTATTGCAAGAAGCTTTTGAAGAAGCTGGAGTGCGAGGTGCCGTGGGGACATTTCCTATAGGCACATATGAATATGAAAAATTAGATTTACCAGTAGAAAAAAACAGTAAGTTCTGTGTCTATGTTTTTGCTGTACTTTATTCTTGTCAAGAAAAAAAATGGCCAGAACAAAGTCAGCGTATGTATGAGTGGGTTACAGTATCAGAAGCGGTAAAACGTGTTAATGAACCACAATTAAAAGAAATCTTATTGCGTTATAAACCATGTTAAAATAAAATAGTGCATGGTAACTTGTTTTATACACTATCTTTTCTTTTATCGATCACTTGCTAATATAAATGTTATAAAATTATAATTTGAAGAAATAGACAAAAATACAAATTATTTAAAATTGGCGCTCGTATAATTCGCGCTTTAGTAGAATTTAAAAATTGTAATTTTCTCATATCGATCGATTATTCTGGGGTAGTTAGCGTCCAAAGTGAAAGAAAAAATATGATTGGTTTTAAAATTTATAACGAAATTAACCCAAATAACCATGGAGAATTTCTTTAAAGCTTAAAAAATCTGCACTTATTGGAAGCTTAAATGGTAGTATTTCAGGGGAAATTGCAACAATTCTTGCAGTTTATGGTTATATTGCCTTACCAGGGTTTGGTCCAATCATCGTAATGGGTTAGGTATAGCACTTTCTATTGGTATCCTAATTGGTGCAATGATAGGGTTAATAATAGGTGCTGGTTTTTAGTTTTATGAATAACTTGCAATTTTAATTTTTCATTATAATACCAAACCATTAAATAAAGGCAGTGGAATTGTTAGTTTTAATTGAAATGCCTTATAGAAAAGTATATGGCTTAGAAATTAAGATTAATTAAGCTTAAAGCATTAATTAAAATACTTAAAATCGTATTTAAGTGATTGACCTTTTCGAAGAAGCTTGTAAAAAGTACCTTATAAAAAAGTGTGTTTTTTGGAGGGGTGGTCGAGCGGTTTAAGGCACCGGTCTTGAAAACCGGCGTGCAGGAGACTGTACCGTGGGTTCGAATCCCACCCCCTCCGCCACCAGCTTTTTTTGTCTTTATAACCCATTGATTTTATTTCTATTTATTTAAGGTTAGGGATAAAATAATAAGGGTTAGGGAATAGGATTTTGCAATTTGTCTTTCCAAACTGCATTAAGATCATCCTGATTTCTTGTTAATAGGTTTCCATCCACAAGAACGTTTTCCGTTCTGGTTATGCTTTAAAATGTCTCGTGCT
>NZ_CADDZX010000002.1:0-340059 GCF_902813205.1 Bartonella capreoli | reverse complement strand
TAAGAGTAGCAATGTGCGCATTTCTTATCAGCTTAAAGAGGGAAAAACGCTTTCCTTTCTAGCCCCATTTAAGGGCCTAGGTGAGGCGCTTTTCTCTTTGCAATAATAAAATCAAAAAATATGATTTATTGGCGGAATCATAATGTTATCAATTATTGAATTTCATTTTATACAAAATTATCAGTAATTGAGTTTTTATATTTTTAATTAGTGCAAAACATTTTAAGCAATTATTGTACGATAAAAGCTTACTATTTTGACTGAACATAGCTAATTTACTCAATGAATTGTGTGTGAGGTTATAACCTTAAATTAGAGATTGTGAATCAGGTAACAGAAGTGTGTTGTTCTTTTTAAGATTTGGCATATTAATTAAGTTAAATACTCACACGATTGTGTTTTTTGATGTTGAAAGCAGATTGTTAAGAATTGTACTCCTTGATATTTCTCAAAAGTGCTCTTTGCATTTGACTAAGCGGATTACAATTTGAACATTTTTTATCGGTGTTATTTGTATTTTCTAGGCGTTTGAAAATAGGGATGTAAATTTAAGTAATTTTAAAAATCGTTAAAATGAAGAGATTTAGTCCATAATCTGAGGTTTTATATTTTGGAACTTTTGGAGCACTTATTGCTTTAAGGGATATGGCTTAATTTAGCACTTACAATCGAAATACATAATATTAGCATAGGTATAACTATAAGAGATTAGTTTTAGGTATTTGATGAATAATGTAGGTATTATTACTTTTAATAAAACGCTTATTGTCATGAGAGACCAGGAAACAAGAAATTGATCTTTGCAATGGTCTGGAAAGAGTAGTTTAATTTTAGATTTCTGTGTAATTTAAAACTTTATTTGAAAAGTTTAATCTTGCTAATGGTTGAAAGTTTCTAACTGTTGGGTAAAAGAAGGTACTTTGGCAGCATTATTGGTGCACTGTGGTGTAGGGTGTAGTTATAAGAAAAGAGATTGTAAGCGCTAGTAATTATCAAAATATAGAGATAATAAACGACCATGAAAAAAACTATAAAAACATCGACAGGTGGACGTGGTGGTGCGGGATCACATGAGTTATATCAGCGAGTCAAAAAAAAAGCAGGGACCATTAAAGCCTCGTCACGGCGGTGGTTAGAAAGGCATTTGAATGATCCTTATGTTCATCAGTCGAAAGTGGATGGTTATCGTTCACGTGCTGCTTATAAATTAATCGAAATTAATGAACGCTATAAGATACTCAAAAAAGGTCAAAAAATTATTGATTTAGGAGCAGCGCCTGGGGGGTGGTGCCAGGTGGCAGCGCGTATAGTGGGGTCAAATGATCAACGCCCTAGCGTAGTTGGAATTGATTATTTACACGTAGATCCACTACCTGGAGTTGTAATGTTAGAAATGGATTTTTTTCATGAAAATGCACCACAACAATTGATAAGTGCTTTAGGGGCAAAACCAGATGTAGTCCTTTCTGATATGGCAGCACCAACAACAGGTCATCGTCAGACAGATCATTTGAGAACAGTTTATTTATGTGAATCTGCTGCTGATTTTGCTATTTCAGTTCTCAAACCTGGCGGGCATTTTGTAGCAAAAACTTTTCAAGGAGGAGCAGAAAACGCTCTTCTTACGAAATTGAAACAGAATTTTAAAACAATCCATCATGTTAAACCACCTGCAAGTAGGGCTGAATCAGTTGAGCTATATCTTATAGCTCTTAAATTGAAGGAGAAAACCAAAACACAATAATAATTCTTTTTTTTTGAAAAAGTTGGAAATTATTTTACTGATTTGAATATAAAAACATTTCCAAATAATTTTGAATAATATTATGTGTGGTTTTCTTTTTTGAATGGAAAACTGGTAAAATTAATCCATTTTCTATAGAAATAAATATAATTAATTCCTCTGTGTGAGCACTGCCATGAAATTTCTTGATCAGGCTAAAGTTTATGTTCGTTCTGGTAATGGCGGAGCAGGAGCGGTATCGTTTCGTCGTGAAAAATATATAGAATTTGGAGGTCCTGATGGGGGCAATGGGGGGCGTGGGGGTGACGTTTGGGTTATTGTTGTTGATGGGCTCAACACATTGATTGATTATCGCTACCAGCAACATTTTAGAGCAAAAACGGGTGGGCATGGTAAAGGGCGTAATATGACGGGCGAAAAAGGTGAAGATGTTGTCCTTAAAGTACCGGTTGGAACACAAATTTTTGCAGAAGATAATGAGACGCTGATTTGTGATTTAAAAGAAGTTGGCCAACGATATTGTCTTGCAAAAGGGGGCAATGGCGGTTTTGGTAATCTTCATTTTGCTACATCTACAAATAGGGCGCCCCGCCATGCAAATCCTGGTTTAAGTGGAGAAGAGCATACATTGTGGCTGCGTTTGAAACTGATTGCTGATGGAGGATTGATTGGTTTGCCAAATGCTGGAAAATCGACCTTTTTATCGTCAGTAACGGCTGCAAAACCAAAAATTGCAAGCTATCCTTTTACCACGCTGTATCCTCACCTGGGTGTTGTGCGAATTGATGGTAGTGAGTTTGTTTTGGCTGATATTCCTGGCTTAATTGAAGGGGCGCATGAAGGTGTGGGAATTGGTGATCGTTTTTTAGGGCATGTAGAACGGTGCCGCGTTTTAATTCATTTAATTTCTGTTCAAGAAGAAGATGTGGTCAAGGCGTACCAAATTATTCGTACTGAACTTGAGGCGTATGGAAATAGTTTAAGCGAAAAAAATGAAATTGTCGCTTTAAGCCAGATAGATACTCTTTCTATTGAGGAGTGTAAGGCTAAACAGGAGATGTTGCAAAAGGCGATTGGTAAATCTGTTATGATGTTTTCTGCTGTTAGTCATGAAGGTTTAAACAATGTGTTACGCGGTGTCACTCATATGATTGAAATGGAGCGTAAAGGCAATATTAGTAAAGATGAGCAGGGTTAAAAAAGATGGCGGTTGGATTGCAAAAACTTGAGCAATATAAACGCATTGTAATTAAAGTTGGTTCTGCACTTTTAGTTGACCCCCAAATAGGTTTACGCGTTGAATGGCTTCAAAGTTTGATAAATGATATTGTTGTATTACACCAAAAGGGAGTTGAAATTTTATTGGTATCTTCTGGTGCTGTTGCTTTAGGGCGAACATTATTACATCTTCCTAACAGTGCTTTAAAATTAGAAGAAAGTCAGGCGTGTGCTGCTTTGGGGCAAATTGAACTTGCCAAGGCTTATACTGATATTCTTGCTCAACATGGGTTGAGAACAGGCCAAATTTTGCTGACATTATTCGATACAGAAGAACGTCGACGTTATCTCAATGCACGTGCTACGATTAATACGCTTTTACGCTTTAAAGCAATACCTGTTATTAATGAGAACGATACCATAGCAACAAGCGAAATTCGTTATGGTGATAATGATCGTTTAGCAGCACGTGTCGCAACTATGATGGGTTGTGATCTTTTAATACTTTTATCAGATATTGACGGCCTTTATACACAATCACCTCATCTCAATCCAAACGCTGAATTTATTCCTTTTATCGCATCCATTACAAGTGATATTGAGAAAATGGCAGGTGGTTCTGATTCACTTCTTTCTCGGGGTGGAATGAAAACAAAACTTGATGCTGGAAAAATAGCTAATTCTTCAGGAACGGCTATGGTCATTACTTCGGGAAAGCGTATGAATCCTCTTTCTACGCTTGACCAGGGAGAACGTAACAGTTTTTTTGCTCCAAGTAAAAAGCCAGTCAATGCGTGGAAAACGTGGATTTCCGGAAATTTAGATCCATCTGGTATTTTAATTATTGATCAAGGAGCTGTGAAGGCTCTTAAATCTGGAAAGTCATTATTGGCTGCGGGGGTTATAGCCGTTAAGGGAGTGTTTTCCCGTGGAGATACAGTCGCAATTGTTGATGAAAGTGGAGTTGAGATTGCTCGCGGTCTTGTAAGTTATGACAAAGATGAAGCAGCAAGCATTATAGGGCGTAAAAATGAAGAAATAGAACACATTCTCGGGTATGAGTCGCGCTCTGCTATGGTGCATCGCAATGATATGATTGTACGTAATTTAGTTAGTTTTTCTTAAAAGCTAATTTTAATGTATTAATTGCTTTTGATAAATGGATAATTGCATGACTTTAAAAGAAGAGATGAAAGCCATAGGGCAAAAAGCGCGTAATGCTGCTTCAAAGCTTGCAATTCTTTCTGCTGAACAAAAGAAAAATGCATTAGAAATGATAGCTTTGAGTTTGGAAGCTCAGTCAAGTGAGATTTTACGTGCTAATAGTCAAGATTTAGCAAATGCAGTTCAAAATAATCTAAAGCCAGCAATGATTGATCGGCTAAAGTTAGATGAATTACGTTTGCGCACAATAATAGACAGTGTCAGACAAATTGCACATTTTCCTGATCCTATCGGGCAAGTGACAAGCGAATGGACACGCCCCAATGGGTTACATATACGCCGTGTACGAACACCACTTGGTGTGATTGGTATTATTTATGAAAGTCGACCAAATGTAACAATTGATGCAAGTGCTCTGTGCTTAAAATCTGGAAATGCTGCAATTTTGCGTGGTGGTTCAGATAGTTTTCATTCTGCATATGCTCTTTATTTAGCGTTGGTAAAAGGGTTAGAGAAAGCTGGTTTACCTAAAGACGTTATTCAAATGGTTGAAACCACAGATCGTGCTGCTGTTGGAGAAATGCTCAAGGGATTAGATGGTGCAATTGATGTGATTATACCTCGTGGTGGAAAAAATCTTATCGCACGTATTCAATCTGATGCGCGTATTCCTGTTTTTGCACATTTAGAGGGTCTTTGTCATATTTATATTGATAAATCAGCAAATTTAGACATGGCACGTGATATTGTATTAAATGCAAAATTGCGACGTACAGGTATATGTGGAGCTGTTGAAACAGTTTTAATTGACCACCAGGCATTAGACAAATTTCTTCCTGTTCTTACTGCTTTACAAGAAAAAGGGTGTGAAATTCGTGCGACAGAAGATATTGTTTCAATGATGCCAGAAGCTAAATTAGCGGATGAGGAAGATTGGTCTTATGAATACCTTGATGCAATTCTTTCTGTCAAAACAGTTGATAGCGTAAAAGAAGCCATTGCACATATTAAACATTATTCATCAGGACATACTGAATCAATTATTGCTGAGGATATGAAAGCGGTGGAAATATTTTTTAAGCATTTAGATTCAGCTATTTTGCTTCATAATGCGTCGACACAATTTGCAGATGGAGGTGAATTCGGTTTTGGAGCAGAAATTGGAATCGCAACAGGAAAAATACATGCACGTGGACCAATTGGTGTTGAACAATTGACGTCATTTCAATATCAAATTACAGGAAATGGACAGGTTAGACCTTGAATCAATTCCGATGGGAAAATTGTATGCCATATATCGAAAGGTCGAGTGTTGTTGGCCTGTTTGGTGGTTCATTCAACCCACCGCATGCTGGGCATATTCTTGTTGCGAAAACTGCAATTCGGCGTTTACGTCTTGATCAATTATGGTGGATGGTAACTCCAGGAAATCCTTTAAAAGATTGTACACAATTACCATCTGTACACGAAAGAATGCGACTAAGTTTTGAGCTTATTGATCATCCAAAGATTCGTGTCACTGGTTTTGAGAAGGAGATAGGCAGCACGATATCGGTGGAAACGATTACTCATATTCTTGCACACTATAGAGGGATACGTTTTGTATGGGTTATAGGTGCAGATACTTTAGCAACGTTTCATCATTGGCATCGGTGGCGTGATATTATATCTATGCTTCCTATTGCGATTGTTGATCGCCCTTCGGTACGTACGCCAGCGCTTTCTTCTCCTGTGGCACGAACTTACCGTTATTTTCGTTTGGATGAAAGAAAAAGTGCACTTTTACCTTTTATGTCGCCACCAGCTTGGACTTATTTGCATGGACCTTTGTCTTTTCAGAGTTCAACACAACTTCGTTTAAAAGAAAATAATTTTTCTTGAACATTTTATAAGATTCTGCAAATCTCTGTAGGAAAGTTCCTCTTTTTTTTATATTTCGAATGATAAGAAAGGGTATTAACCTGGAAAAAAACTCACAAAAACGCCATCATCTCGCGGAAGTACCGGGAAAAGAAAAACTCTTTTTTGTATCTGATGGTCTTAAAATTATTCTCAATAGTTTAGAAAATGCAAAAGCAGAAGATATTGTTTCTATTGATATTCAGGGCAAATCATCTTTAGCTGATTATATAATTATTGCTTCGGCGCGCTCGCAACGTCATGTGTCAGCTATTGCTGATTATTTGTTATCGACTTGGAAAGATAGTGGATACGGCAAGGCAAAAGTAGAAGGGCTTTCTACGGGTGATTGGGTATTAATTGATACGGGAGATATTATAGTTCATCTTTTTCGTCCAGAAGTTCGTGCTTTTTATAATTTAGAAAAAATATGGCTTGCTCCAAATTTGGACGATATAAAGACGATTGTCTTTGGAGACAATTGATATGCAAATTTCTATTTTTGCTGTTGGACGCGTAAAAAAAGGAGCTGAACAGACATTAACTCATCGTTATTTGGATCGTTTTTCGAAAAGTTCTGGAGTTGTTGGATTTCATTTTAAAAAAATGCAAGAAATATCGGAGAGTCGTGCTCAAACAGCGTGCCAGCGCATGGAAGAAGAAGGTGCAAAACTTTTTGAGGCTTTGCCCGAAAAGAGCCGATTAATTGTATTGGATGAACGTGGAAAATTAATTTCATCACTTGCTTTTGCTGAAAAGTTGGCGTTTTATCGCGACGAAGGTATTCGTGATTTAATAATCGCTTTAGGAGGGCCTGATGGACATAGTGAGCATGTTAGAAATCGCGCTGACTTTCTTTTATCTTTTGGTTTGATGACATGGCCACATCAAATTGCACGTATATTACTTACAGAACAGCTTTATAGGGCTGTGACAATTATGAGTCATCATCCATATCATCGTTTCTAGCTTTTTGTGTGATTTTTGGTATCTATTATTCCAATTTATTAATATTGTTTTAGTTGACACCGTTTAAAGCGTTTTATTTGATATGATTGTGCTTAACAGTTAGGCAAATGAAGCAGATTCTTCATGAAAAAATGCGATATTTTATATAAGCCATACATAATATTTATACTACTGATGTTGAGTATAGGGTCTTACTCACCTGTATCATATGCTGAAGATAATGATAGTCGTGAAGCAGCGCATAAAATGTTGATAGAAATTCTCCAAAATATTTCTGTATCACGTGAGCGTATTGCTTTTCTTGAGCGCCGAGTTACTCGTTTAAAGAAAGATCAACGGACTTTAACTGATGAATTAGTAAAAGTAGCTAAAGCGGAATATGATATAGAGCGTAATATTACTGAAAAAAAAGAAAAGCTTGAGGAACTTATAAAGCAGCAGGCACAAGTACACAAAAATTTAAAAAACAGCCATACTGAATTTGCAGAAGTGTTAGCTATTTTGGAACGAATAGGGCTAAATCCACCTCCTGCTATTATAGTGCAGCCTGAGGATATATTGGCTTCTATACGTAGTTCTGTGCTATTGGGATCTGTCATTCCTAAGATGCAGGAAAAAACGCTGGTTTTATCCGCTAATCTCAAGAAATTAACCGATTTGAGCTATTCCATTACTGCAGAATGTACGGCTTTAAGAGATGAGATGCAAAATCAAGCTGAACAGCGAAAACATTTAGAGCTTTTATTAAGTGAAAAAGCAAAATTACAAAAAAAATCGGAAAAAGAACTTGTAGAACAACGACAGAAAAATAGTGTTCTTTCTAAGAAGGCTCAGTCTTTGGAAGAATTAATTTCACAGCTTGAATATGAATCACAGCTTAGCGCGGATTCATCAACACAAACGCAGAAGAATATTCGATTGTTAGAAAAGCTTAATTTTGAACGTCAAAAAGGCTCTTTGCTTTTACCTGTATCTGGAAAAAAAATTCAGCGGTTTAATAGCGGTTCTCATGCTACACGCTTTGGTGAAATAATTGAAACAGAACCAGCGGCTTTAGTAACAACCCCTACAAATGCTCTTGTTGCTTTTGCTGGAACATTCCGTTCTTATGGGCAGGTAATTATTCTCAATGTTGGAAGTGGTTATTATATCATTCTTGCTGGGATGGAAAAAATAAATGTAACTCAAGGACAATTTGTTTTTGCAGGTGAGCCTCTTGGAGTGATGAGTACACAATTTATTGCAAGCACAGTTACATTAGATATAGGTAAAAATGCTCTAATGCTTTACATTGAATTTAGAAAAGATGGAAAACCTGTGAATCCAACTCCTTGGTGGCGGACTGAAGAATTGAAAAGGGACCAAAATGATTCGTAAAGTTGTTTTTTTAGTTGTTGGGGTGTTACTCAGCGCCAGCTCGATGATTGTGGTACAATCTGTTTCTGCAAATAATGAAAATAATACTTATAAACAACTAGCTATATTTGGTGATATTTTTGAACGAGTGCGCGCCCAATATGTGACAGTTCCAGATGATAAAAAGCTTGTTGAAAATGCTATCAATGGTATGCTCTCATCGCTTGATCCACATTCGTCTTATATGGATGCTGAGAAAGCTAAGGACATGAGGGATTCTACTAAGGGGGAATTTGGTGGCCTTGGTATTGAGGTGACTATGGAGAAAAACTTAATAAAAGTTGTGTCTCCGATAGATGATACACCTGCTTCAAAAGCAGGTATTTTAGCAGGAGATATTATTTCAAAAATTGATGGCAAAGAAACGAACGGTCAAACATTAAGTGAAGCTGTCAATAAAATGCGGGGTGCCGTTGGAACACCAATTACGCTGACAATTATTCGCTCTGGTGTTGATGAACCGTTAGAGATTAAGATTGTTCGTGATGTCATAAAGGTGAAAGCAGTGAAATATCGTATTGAAAATGATATTGGTTATTTAAGACTCATTCAGTTTAGTGAACAAACTTTTGTTAATCTTAAAGCTGCAATTAAAGATATCCAGTCTAAAATTCCTCAAGATAATTTAAAAGGATATGTTCTTGATTTACGGCTTAATCCTGGTGGTTTATTAGATCAGGCTGTAAATGTTTCAGATGCTTTTCTCAATAAAGGTGAGATTGTATCAACACGTGGTCGTAAAAAAAGTGACGTAATGAGGTTTGATGCTAAGCAAGGTGATATAATTAATGGGAAACCTCTTATTGTTCTCATTAATGGTGGTTCAGCTAGTGCTTCTGAAATTGTTGCAGGTGCTTTACAAGATCATCGTCGCGCTACAATTTTAGGAACACAATCTTTTGGTAAAGGGTCTGTTCAAACTATTATTCCTTTGGGTGAAAATGGTGCTTTACGCTTAACGACAGCACTGTATTACACGCCATCTGGTACATCAATTCAAGGAACCGGAATCACTCCAGATATTATTGTAGAGCAGCCATTGCCTGAGAAATATAAGGGGTATAATGTAAAGCTTGGTGAATCTCAGTTAAAAGGGCATATTAAAGGGAAAAGGGAAAGTGATAAAGGGTCTGGTTCAGCTGCTTTTGTTCCAAAAGATCCTAAGGATGATGTTCAATTGAATCAAGCTTATAAACTTTTACGGGGTGAAATAGTGAATGCAGCATTTCCACCAGATCCTAATAAAGGTATTTTAAAGTAACAATAAATATTTATAATTTACACTTTTATATGGGCTATGCTCTTTTAAGAGGTTATTCAATGGATACAATTGTAGATTTCAAAGCTCTTCCTTATCGGAAAGGCGTTGGAATGCTTGTATTTAATCGTGAAGGTAAGGTTTGGATAGGGCGCCGTTTGATGACCTTTGCTTATGCAAACACTGATGTATCTAAACTTTGGCAGTTACCTCAAGGGGGGATTGATGAAGGCGAAAATCCACTAGATGCTGCACGACGTGAACTTTATGAAGAAACAGGTATCCGATCGATAGAGTTAATTAAAGAAGCACAAAGTTGGTTCTATTACGATTTTCCACAAGAACTTGCTGGGCACGTATTGGGTAGTAAATATCGTGGACAAACACAAAAATGGTTTGCTTTTCAGTTTATAGGAGAAAATTCTGAAATTAAAATTAATCCTCCACCTGATGGTAATAAAGCGGAATTTAACCAGTGGAAATGGGTTAATTTAGAAGAACTTCCATCACTTGTTATTTCTTTTAAGAAACATGTCTATATGCAAGTTGTTAATGAGTTTCGAAATAGTTTTAGATATTTATAAATGTATGATTACAAAAAGCTATTGTTTCGTTGAAATACTTTAGTATCATACACTGCTATTAGAAGTAGTTGAAATGATTCTATTTATGTGAGGAACTGAGTATAAGATGAAAAAATTACTAAATTTCTTTGTAATTTCTGCGTTATTAAGTATTTCTCCTGTAGCATTTGCCCAGAATTCAAAGCCGATTGCTAAGCCTTCTGTAACTACGTTGCCAAATGGTGCTTCTTCGTTAACAGAGACGTATGATTTGTGGAGCGTTAACTGTGGTATACAGGAGGGAAAGAAAGTTTGTTTCATGCTCCGTCAGGAAGTTAATGATCAGAATCGTGTTGTAGTGGCTATGAATATTGTGCTCGATGCTGATGATGTTGTGTCTGGAAATTTGACGGTTCCTTTTGGTATTTTAGTTTCTAAGCCTATTCGTTTACATGTAGATGATTCAAAAACTGTTATTGAAACCAGTGTTCGGACTTGTGTGCCAGCAGGTTGTGTTGTTCCAATAATTTTTGATAAAAGTTTTGTGGCAGCTTTACGCAGTGGAAAGCAGCTGAAATTATCTATGACGGTTGCTGCTCCAGGTGAACCACCTTTAAATGATTTATTCGTTCAACTGAATGGTTTTGGTGATGCACTTAATCGTTTAATCGTCTTGCAAAAATAATTTTCTTATCAAAGAGAAAACGGCCTTTTTATAGGCCGTTTCTAATTTAAAAACAGTTTTTTATAGAAAAAAGAACTGAAGTTACTTGATTAGTTAAGTAGAAGGCAATCGGGTAGTTTTTAAGACTCTTTTCCATTTGATTTTGCTCCTATTTAAAACTGGCTATTATCTTATCTAATATTTGTTGTTTAGTTTTATTATATGGTATGTATTAACGATTAAGCTGTTTAATCATTCTTTTTTTGTGAAAAAAGGGCTTAATTGTAGAGCCATTTTGATAGGTTTGTTGGCATGAATGCACTATATATGATCTTTTATTCTATTGGTTGGTAAAGGAATAAAGAATGATCTATGCATTGCTTCAAGTGATTGATCTCATTCTCAGTATTTATGTTGCTATTTTGATAGCTAATGTTGTCTTTTCTTGGCTTTGTGCATTTAATATCGTAAACATGCGTAATCCCTTTGTTACAATGATAGGGAATTTTCTTTATTGTGCTACAGAGCCAATTTTAGGGCGTATCCGGTATTTTTTGCCAAATCTTGGAGCAGTTGATATTTCGCCTCTTATAGTATTTCTGATTATTTATTTTATTCGTATTTTTATGTGGCGAGCTTATGTAGGTTTATTCTTATAAATATGAGAATATTACACCAGATAGATAAAGATGCTGTACCGTATTGATTCCAGTGGCTTAGTTTTATTCGTGCGTTTAATTCCAAAAGCTTCAATGGATAGCATAGTAGGGGTTGAGAGTAGAGATGGTGAAACACAGCATTTAGTTATACGTCTTCGTACTGTTCCTGAAGATGGCAAGGCAAACAAAGCATTAATTAAATTTTTAGGAAGGCAATGGAAAATACCGCCTTCTTATATTTCTCTTAAAAGTGGTATGACATCACGTTATAAACAGCTTCGTTTTTCAGGATATGTAGAAGAACTTGAACAGAAACTGCAACTTATGAGCAATAGTACATTCACAAAAATATGAATGAAAACTGTACAAGCCTGTTTGAACAACAGGCTTTGATTTATTAGAATTAATCTATTTTATTCCTTTGTTGCGTTTGCGATAGCTTCCTTAATCAATTCACGTGCAAAGTTTTTATCACGCCAACCTTCAATTTTAACCCATTTTTCAGGTTCGAGGTCCTTATAATGCTTAAAGAAATGTTCAATCTGCTTTAATGTGATTTTGGGAAGATCCGTATAATCATGAACATCAACATATCGCTGCGTTAATTTTGGGGTGGGGACAGCAATGATTTTTTCATCTTTACCACCATCATCTTCCATAATTAGGGCCCCAATTGGGCAAACATTGATGACACAACCAGGCATGAGTGGACGGGTGTTACAAATAAGAACGTCAAGTGGATCACCATCTTCTGAAAGTGTATGTGGGATGAACCCATAATTGCCAGGATAGACCATAGGTGTATAGAGAAAGCGATCAACAAATAATAATCCAGATTTTTTATCCATTTCATATTTTATTGGTTGGCTACCAACAGATACTTCGATGATAACATTAATATCTTCTGGTGGATTATTGCCAATAGGGATCTCTTTAATATTCATTGTAAATATCCTTTCCGGAGTGAAATCAAACCAAATGCACTAGAATATTTGGTTAAAAGAGTATTGATCAGGTTGAAATTGGTGAACGTGTTTTTTCAAAACGCTTACGTTCGTTCGGGTCTAAATAAAGTTTACGTAGACGAATATTTTTAGGGGTTACTTCAACAAGTTCATCATCTTGTATCCACGATAATGCACGTTCTAATGTCATTTTAATTGGAGGGGTCAATTTTACAGCTTCATCTTTACCAGAAGCACGCATATTGGTTAGTTTTTTTCCTTTTAGAACATTCACTTCTAAGTCGTTATCGCGTGAATGGATGCCAATAATCATACCTTGATAGACTTTAGCACCAGCATCGATCACCATAGGTCCTCGATCTTCGAGGTTAAAAAGTGCATAAGCAACAGCTTCACCATTATCATTTGAAATCATCACGCCATTAGTACGGCCGCTGATATCTCCTTTATAAGGTTCATAAGAATGGAAGAGGCGATTCATAATTGCTGTACCACGTGTATCGGTTAAAAGTTCGGATTGGTAACCAATAAGTCCACGAGTCGGTGCATGAAAGACAAGGCGTACACGATTACCACCAGATGGACGCAGTTCAATCATGTCTCCTTTGCGCTCTGACATTTTTTGAACAACAGTTCCGGAATATTCTTCATCAACATCGATCACAACTTCTTCGATTGGTTCAAGAGTTATTCCATTTTCATCCTTCTGCATAACTACACGTGGGCGTGAAACACTGAGCTCGAATCCTTCTCTGCGCATGTTTTCGATGAGCACTGCAAGTTGTAGTTCTCCTCGTCCTGAAACATAGAAAGAATCTTTATCGGTTGATTCCTCAATTTTAAGGGCTACATTACCTTCCGCTTCTTTCAACAAACGATCACGGATAATGCGGCTTGTCACTTTATCTCCTTCAGTACCAGCAAGGGGGCTATCGTTCACCAAAAAACTCATAGTCACAGTGGGAGGATCAATGGGTTGAGCAGTGAGTGGTTCATTGATGGTGGGGTCACAAAAAGTATCAGCAACAGTGCCTTTTTGTAGACCAGCAATTGCTACAATATCACCAGCAACGCTTTCTTCAATTGGTTGTCGTTCCAGTCCACGAAATGCCAAAATTTTTGAAATACGTCCAGTTTCTAAAAGCGTTCCATTTTGTCCAAGAACCTTAACGCTTTGATTGGGTTTAATAGAACCAGAATGAATTCGACCTGTGATGATTCGGCCTAAAAATGGATCTGCTTCCAGAATAGTGCCAATCATACGAAACGGTCCTTCCGCTACAGTAGGTTCAGGCACATGGCGGATCACAAGATCAAATAAGGAACTCAGTCCTTGATCTTTTGGTCCTTCAGAAGTTTCAGCCATCCATCCATCACGGCCTGATCCATAAAGAATAGGAAAATCAAGCTGTTCATCAGTTGCATTAAGAGCTACAAAAAGGTCGAAAACTTCATTAATGACTTCATCAGCGCGTGCATCAGATCGATCAATTTTATTGATAACAACAATAGGGCGTAATCCTACTTTTAATGCTTTCCCAACGACAAATTTAGTTTGCGGCATAGGACCTTCAGCTGCATCAACAAGCAAAATTGCTCCATCTACCATATTGAGAATACGCTCAACTTCTCCACCAAAATCAGCATGACCAGGGGTATCAACAATATTAATTCGGGTATCTTTCCAAACAACTGATGTAGCTTTTGCTAGTATTGTAATACCGCGTTCTTTTTCAATATCATTTGAATCCATCATACGCTCACTGGTGCGCTGATTATCGCGGAAATTTCCTGATTGTTTGAGAAGTTCGTCCACAAGTGTTGTTTTACCATGGTCGACATGGGCTATAATGGCAATATTACGCAATTGCATAAATTTTCTTCTTTTCGTTTAATGAAATTCCATTTCAGGCAAAGTTTTTGTATTTTTAACTTTGCAGTTTGAAGCCTTTTACAGTTTTTTTTATACTTTTGGAAGAGGAGAACTGTTTTTATAGAGAAGTAGTTGAGAAGATTTCTACAATTTTAAGCGAAAATGCTCAAAAACACCTTTTTATAAAATGGGCATTTTAAAGCATGTACAAAGAATAAATAACGCAAATTTAATTGCGTCATAAAAGAGCTTTAAAGAGCTTTTAGGTTGTTTTGAATATGTTTTTTCTTCTTATTTTAAAGTAAAATTCCAGATAAAATAAGAGAGGCAACAGAAAAATAGATTACAATACCTGTAACATCTACTAAGGTTGCTACTAAGGGAGCCGAAGCACTTGCTGGATCAAATTTTAAACGTTTAAGAATAAAAGGCAGCATGGAACCAGACAAGGAACCGAATGTAACGATTCCAACCAAAGTTGCACCCACTGTTATAGCAATGAAAATCCAATGTTCACCATAATTATAGATGCCCAGTTGTTGCCAGATAACAATGCGCATTATTCCAACGATTCCAAGTAAAAGACCAAGAGACATTCCTGTTGGGATCTCGCGAAGGATGACTCTCCACCAGTCTTTAAGTGTAAGTTCACGTAAAGCTAATGCACGAAGAATAAGTGATGTTGCTTGTGAGCCAGAGTTTCCTCCTGAACTCATAATAAGGGGAATGAATAGTGTAAGGGTGATAACTTTTTCAATCTCTGCTTCGAAATATTGCATGGCGCTGGCTGTTAACATTTCACCAAGAAAAAGCAGGGCAAGCCAGCCACCACGTTTTTTCATCATTCCAAGAAAATTTATCTGCATATAAGGTTTATCTAGAGCTTCCATACCCCCAAATTTATAAGCATCTTCACTCATTTCATCAACCATAGTATCAAGCACATCATCGACTGTTACAATACCAATAACATGGTTACTGTCATCAATAACTGGTACAGAAAGAAGATCATGGCGTTGGAAAAGACGAGCAATATCTTCATGATCTGTAAAGGGTGATATTGTGATAGGTGTATCATGTGTAGAGACATTGAGAATTTGATCATCAGGTGAGGCAAGAATGAGATTTCGTAATGAAACAGCTTTGAGAAGCACACCTGTTTTGGGATCAATGACATAGCTTGTGTAAACTGTTTCACGTGTTCGTTCAACGTCACGAATGTGATCTAGAGTTTTTTTGACAGTCCAATCTGCTGGGATGGCAATAAACTCGGTTGTCATTAATGCACCAGCTGTATGGTTGGGATAACTGGTGAGTTTTTTAAGTTCTGTTCGAGTTAAGGGTTTTAACAAGGCGTAAAGCCGTGTACGGGTCTTTCTATCCATTTCTTGAAAGACGTCTGCAGCAGCATCTGCGGACATACCCTCAAGAATTTCAACAGAACGATTAGTAGGTAGAAGTTCAAGAATAGCTGCTGGTTGTTCGAGTTCTGGTTTATCAAAGAGCTCAATAGCATAATCAAGAGGTAAAAGACTAAAAACAGTCACGCGTTCCATAATATCTAGATCATTGATGATATCAATTGAATCAGCAAAATGACGGTTTTTTAATTCTTCAGCGAGAGTTTCAGGAGAAAGATTTTTAAAGTTGAAGGTTGTTTTTATTTCAGTCATAGTAAAGCGCCTTCCAAAATTATAAGATTCAGGTATATGGATAGGATCAATCAAAGTGATAGAAAACTTAGAAACATCTCTCTGAATTGTTTTTGAGATTGTGAATATTTTAAATAAAGTCAAGGATAGATCACAGTCTATAAACAATTTCATTTTTCAGATAAATGGAGCTTGTTTGTTTTTATGTATCCTATAATAAAATAGTTTTTTGCTTTTTTATTTCTTCTATCAAAATATTGGATTTAAAAATTTGTTTCAGAGCATACTCGATAATTTTTCCAAGATGTTTGTATGCTGAAAGTAATCATTTTGTTTTAAAGCGTATAATGGAGGCGTAGATATTATGACAAAAACAGCAGTTTTAGATTGGAACGGATTTTCAGGACTTCCCGATTTTGCCTCAATAAATGACGATGATTTTAAACCCGCTTTTGAACAAGCTCTTAAAGAAGCCGAAAAAGAAATAGAGGCAATTGCATCTGTGGAAGAGCCTCCAACACTTGAGAATTTTTTGCAGCCTTTTGAGCTTTCTGGCAAGGCACTTGATCGTATATGTTCAATATTTTTCTTACGTTCAGGCGCACATAGTAATGTGTTGATTCAGAAGTTAGAACAAGAATTTACTGTACAACTATCTCGTTATTTTTCGAAAGTTATGATGGATGAGAGGATATTTGTAAAGATGGATACACTGTATATACAGTCGCAGCAGGGTATGTATGGCAGTGAAACGAAGCGCGTAATTGAATTATGGTGGAAGAAGTTTATTCGTAACGGTGCAAAACTTGATGCACAAGGTAAGAAACGTCTTGTCGAGATCAATGAAAAACTGGCTCTTTTAGGCACTACTTTTGGTCAACATGTATTAAAAGATGAAGCTGAATGGATTTTGTTTTTAGAACAAACGGATTTATCTGGCTTACCTGATGATCTTATTGCTTCAATGAAAGAAGTTGCTTGCGAAAAAGGTCGTGAAGGATTTTATGCATTAACATTAGCACGTTCGATTGTTGAACCTTTTTTAAAATTATCTAATCGCCGTGATTTGCGTGAGATAGCATTTCAGGCTTGGTCTAAACGTGGCGAAAATAATGATGATAATGATAATCGAGCGATTATTGTAGAAATGATCACGCTTCGGAATGAAAAAGCCAAATTGCTGGGATATGAATCTTTTGCAGATTTAAAACTTGATAATACCATGGCCAAGAGTGTTAATTCAGTTATGAATTTGCTCATGCCTATATGGGAACGAGCAAAAGTTAGAGCTGTTACTGAACAGACTGAATTACAAAATTTAGCAAAAAATCTAGGGAGCAATGAGCCTTTAGCAGCTTGGGATTGGCGTTATTATGCTGAAAAATTACGTGCTGAAAAATTTTCTTTTAATGAATCTGAGGTTAAACAATATTTTCAGCTAGATCGTATGATTGAAGCATCTTTTGCAGTGGCAAAGAAGCTCTTTGGAATTTCATTTGAAGAAAAAACAGCTGTTATACTTTGGCATCCTGATGTGCGTTTATGGGAGGTTAAACATTCTGATGGTAGTTTACTTGGGTATTTTATTGGCGATTATTTCGCACGTTCTTCAAAACGATCTGGCGCATGGATGAGTCAGCTGCAGTCGCAGCATAAATTGAATGGTGGACAAAAACCGATCATTTATAATATTTGCAATTTTGCAAAGCCTCCTAAAGGGGATGCTGCTCTTTTGTCGCTAGATGATGCGCGTACACTTTTCCATGAATTTGGGCACGCGTTACACGGTTTGCTTTCTGATGTAACATGGCCATCCGTGGCAGGAACATCTGTTTCGCGTGATTTTGTTGAACTTCCTTCTCAACTTTATGAGCATTGGTTGACTGTGTCAGAGGTGCTAAAATCTTATGCTACGCATGCAAAAACAGATATTCCCATGCCACAAACTTTGCTGGATAAGATTATGTCAGCACAGACATTTAATGCTGGTTTTTGTGCTGTTGAATATATTTCATCGGCTTTAATAGATATCGCTTTTCATAAAGGAGTAATAGTTTCTGATCCAATATTGTTTGAGTATAAGGAATTAGAAAAGTTAGAAATGCTTGACACAATTATTATGCGCCATCGTCCTCCACATTTTACACATGTGTTTTCAGGTGATAGTTATGCTGCTGGTTATTATTCTTATATGTGGTCAGAAGTGCTTGATGCTGATGCATTTCAAGCTTTTGAGGAAACTGGTGATGTTTTTAACCCAGAACTTGCTAGCCAATTGAAGCGTTTTATTTATTCTTCTGGAGGTAGTTGTGATCCAGAAGAGCTTTATAAAGCTTTTCGGGGAAGGTTACCTTCACCAGAAGCGATGATCAAAAAACGGGGGCTTTAAATCATACATAATACAGGGTAAGTCCATACCGATTTTTATATTTTAGGTGTTTTAGGTTATGTGCAAATTTTAAATTTATTATGATAGTGTAATAAAAAATTAGAGTTGATATTTTTAACGAGTTTATAGGGAAAATTGTCAGTTTGACTTACTTAGTAGCTATTTACGTGATTTGTATTTTATGAGGTTCTAATTTATTTTGTTGAGTAAATAGCTATTTTGTACCACCTCATAAAGAAGTTGTTGGTAATTTGCACTCAAGATTGTAAACTTAGCTTTTTCTTATAGCTTGAATAAAAGGCTTTGTTTGTCAATAAAATTGTTTCAAATATAGACAAAATATTCTCCTTATATTTCTAGGATTTTCATATAGAATACGTAAAAATTTATTTTTCGTCGTTCAAGGGCAGGTTAGTCTCTATCCATGTTCATAATTTTCCAGAATTATGAAAGTTTTTATCAATTTGATAGCTCTTTGCTCATAGAAATCTATTCATTTTGGCTAAATAATTGCTAAGAATGTTATTGGATATTGTGGTTGTTTTTACTTCACACTTATCACCATAAAATGTGCCTGGCTTATTTTTTCAATGAATGAAAATATGATTTTTTCCAAGAATAATAATCAATCGAAATGAAGCTGGAAGTAGGTATTACAATTTTATGGTGACTGTATTTGTTTTTTACATGCGTACACAATTCAAAAAAGTTTTGCGCTTTAGTTGAGATTAGCTTTGTTGTTATAAAAGAAAAAATAAAAAGAAGGTAAATCAAATATATTTGGTAAAAATGGTATGAGTATCTATTCTAGATCATTGTTTTCTGAGAAGAGACAGAACTTGATGACTTGGGTATCCATTAGCTTCTAAACCATGGCGTAGTTGAAAAGCTTTAATGGCTTGTTTGGAAGCTGTACCAATTTTACCATCAATTTCTCCTTTATAATCTCCAAGTGCAGCTAAGCGAGATTGCAGCTCTAAACGTTCTTGGAAAGTAATAGGTTTGAATGGTCGGTTCCAATCTTGCACTAATCCAGGGTGTCCAGCGATACGATTAGCAAGGAGAGCAACGGCAAAAGCATAACGATCTGCATTATTGTAACGCTTAATAACAAAGAAATTTTTTGTTACCAAAAATATAGGTCCCTCTGGTCCATCGGGAAATTTCAATATTGCAAGTTGAGAAGAAGAAGGAAAAGGTTGCCCGTGTGCATGGCGAACACCTAGCTTTGCCCATTGTTCAAAAGAAAGCCAATCTTCAGGGAGTTTTTTTCGATGTGGCAGTTTAACTTCAACACCCCAAGGGAGGTCAGATTGCCACCCATTCATGTGAAGAAGATTAGCAGCGGTAGCAAGTGCATCTGGAATTGATGTCCAAATATTACAGCGTCCATCTCCGTCCATGTCAATACCATAGGCAAGATAACTCGTTGGAATAAATTGGGTGTGTCCTAATGCACCGGCCCAAGATCCAATGAGTTGAGAACGATGAATGCCACTGTTTTGTAAAATTTTCATTGCAGCAATAAGTTGTGTGTGCGCATATTTTTTACGTTTTTGGTCTGCGTAAGCTAAAGTTGCAAGTGAACGGATGACGTCATGCATCACATTTTTGTTTTGCAAAACTTTTCCATAGCTACTTTCTATAGACCAAATAGCAAGGAGAATATTGCGGTTAACACCGAAACGTTTTTCAATTTTGGAGAGCCATGGTTCCCATGTTTGAGCATGACGCTGTCCTTCCACAATAGCGATATTATGAACACGATTGTCAAAATAGTTCCATGGGGAATCAATAAATTCTGGTTGATATGCCGCTTTTTGTAAAACTGCCGGGTCAATTGCTTCAACAGTTTTAAAAGCCATATCAAATGTAGTTGATGAGATATTGTTGGCTAAAGCTATTTTTTTAAATTCGTTAATCCAGCTTTTAAAATCACGCTCAGTGTGTGCAAATGAAAAAAAAGGCGTTGAAAGAGCCAAAAGAGTGGAGATTACACCAATGATAAAGGCTCTGCGATTTATTAATTTCTTTGAAGAAGAAAATAGACTCAGTGTTATTGGTTTCATCTTTTTATTACTGCCGATTTTAGAATACTTTAGTGTGAAGTAATTTCGTTTTTTGTATTTGGTTTGTAAAGTATACTACCCAGCTAAATCGAAACACTTTGAAAAAGTATTCTGATTATTTAACTATTCGTGTCTTTTATTATAACTAATTTTTATGATAATCCAACCAAAACAGTAAAGCATCTTTTTAGCATTTTAGTTACAACACGGTGATACATTAAATCAGAAAGCTATATAGCAAACGCTATATTCATAATCAGGAGAGTAAGTGTGCGTAAAATTCGGAAGGCAGTATTTCCCGTAGCGGGCCTTGGTACTCGTTTTCTTCCAGCAACAAAAACAGTTCCTAAGGAAATGCTGACTGTTGTTGATAAACCTATTATTCAATATGTTGTAGATGAAGCACGTGAAGCGGGCATTGAGCATCTTATTTTTATTACTGGACGCAATAAAGCAGTGATTGAAGATTATTTTGATGCGCAAGTTGAATTATATACAGTACTTACTGAACGTGGCAAAAAAGAAGAACTTAAGCATTTACAAGATTTGCAGCCGCAACCTGGCATGACTTCTTTTACCCGACAACAGCAATCTTTGGGTCTTGGGCATGCTCTCTGGTGTGCACGTGAGTTAGTTGGCAAGGAACCTTTTGCTTTATTATTACCAGATATGTTGATACAGGCTAAAAAGAATTGCCTTTCTGAAATGATCTACCTTTATGAAAAAACGGGTGGAGGAAATATTATTTCTGTTCAAGAATGTAATCTTGAAGACGTTCACAAATATGGTATTGTTGGCAAGGGTAAGCAAATTGCAAATGGTTTTGAAATCACAAAAATGGTAGAGAAACCAGAAAAAGAAACGGCTCCATCTAATTTATACATTAATGGACGTTATATTTTACAACCAGAAATTTTTGATATTCTTTCCAATCAAGAACGAGGGGCAGAAAATGAAATTCAGTTGACAGATGCTATGGTGCGGCTTTCAAATGAGCAAGCTTTTTTTGGTTTCCAATTAGATGGATATACTTTTGATTGTGGCTCTACAACTGGTTTTATTGAAGCCAATGTTGCGTTTGCTTTAGCGCGTGCTGATATGCATCAGCATGTTTCTGTTTCATTGAAAAACTTACTTGAAACGATAAAAGCTTAAAAATTATATAGATCTCTGTTTTGATTTCATTTATCAAACTTAGTTATGATGATAGGGTCTTCTAATATGTTGGCTTTACAAGGTGCAATTACATCGGCACTTAAAACTATTTCTCGCGAAAAACAAGGGCTTGAAGCTCTTGAGAAAGCTCTTTCAAGCTATCTTTCAGATTCTTTTAAAAAAGCTGTTCAAATCATTAGTAATGCTCAGGGTCATGTGGTAATTACTGGTCTTGGTAAGAGTGGTCATATAGGAACAAAAATTGCTGCGACTTTAGCCTCAACGGGGACGCCTGCCTTTTTTGTGCATGCTGCAGAAGCTAATCATGGTGACCTTGGTATGATTAGTTCTGATGATGTTATTCTTGCTTTGTCATGGTCAGGTGAAACTATGGAATTAAGCGGCATTATAAACCATGCTGCGCGTTTTCGTATCCCACTTATTGCAATGACATCTGGCGAGCACTCTGTATTAGGGCGAAAAGCTGATATTGTATTATTATTACCAAAGGTAGAAGAGGCTTGTCCTCATGGGCTTGCTCCAACAACTTCCACAGTTATGCAATTGGCAATGGGCGATGCTTTGGCTGTTGCTCTTTTAGAAAGGCATGACTTTAGCGCAACAGATTTTAAAATTTATCATCCTGGTGGTTCGCTTGGTGTAAACTTTAAATATGTGCGCGATATTATGCATCAAGGTGATAGTCTTCCTTTGATTATACAGGGTGCACCTATGACTGAAGCTGTAAATATTTTGGTTGAAAAACATTTTGGTTGTGTTGGTGTTATAAACCAAAAAGGTGAGTTAATTGGAATTGTAACAGATGGTGACCTTGCGCGTAATATTCACTGTGATTTATCAAAATTCAATGTTGATGAGGTAATGACAAAGGATCCTAAAATTGTAAACCCAGATACACTCGTTGGTGCTGCGACAGCTTTTATTAATGCTCATCAGATTGGTGCCTTTTTTGTCATTGAAGATAAAAAACCCGTAGGGATTGTTCATTTTCATGATCTTTTGCGTATTGGTGCTGTTTGAGTTAATAGGTGTCGATATCAGATAAAATTTTTAATAATAAGTCAGGGCGGATTCAATAATAGAAGAGCAATTGTAAATATAAAATTGCTCTGTTAAAGATATTATTGTGAAAAGATTACTTTTTCGCGTATTTTAGAATTGTATAGAAGGTTTATCAGAAAGGTAGTATGTTAATTTACATTGGTTTTAAAAACTCTGTTAAGAAGAAAATTATATCTTCCTATTAGTTATTCTATGTATTTAAATAAAATTTTAATTTTCACTTAAATTTGACGATTGAGAAAGAATTGTAATCCAGCACTTGATGTGCAGAAAAGTTGCATTGTATCATTTGATAACCTACAATAAGCTCTGGATATAGTTCCACGGAGAATTGAGCGGATTTCAATTTCTACATGTTGTGCATTGATGTAATTGTAAGTGCCTTCTGATAATTTTTCTTTTGTGTCTGCTGCGCGTGTTTCAAAATTGCCATTATGGAAAGAGGAAATAATACCATTTTTATCAACCCATTCACCGTCAATTCCAGTTGGTATATTTTCTACAGTTGGGTGTTGTCCATAATGGTGCGGAAGGCTGCAGGCTCCTATCGCCAAAATAGTAGTTGTAAGACATAAAATGCGGCAGATATGTTGCATTTGTTTCACTCTATTTATTTTACTATTGCTTTTCAATTATTTATAATAAACTTAAGATTGTTATTATTAAGTTACTTTATTAATTAATATTAAAGCTTTTGCTGAAAATTAATGAAAAAGCAAAGAATTAGAAAAAATATCTTAATTTTGTTAATTATTAAAATAATAAATTTAACACGTGCGATACAAAAGGTAAAATATTTTTTATGATTCACAATAAGTCTCATATTAATATTGTTTAGTAGTCTCAAAGGAGATTATTAAATTATGGTTGGCCCTATTCTTGTTGCGAGTGAAGACCACGGCAAGCGTATAGAGTTTTCTACTATGCTCCGAGATCTTGGTTATCGTGTCATTGAAGCGGAAAATAGCTTACGTACGATCGATCTTTTACATAGACGTAAAAATGTCATGCTTGCATTGCTTGATGTTGTTATGAGTGATTTAAGTATAAGTGATTTGATTACGACAATTAGAGCTGCTGGAGTCTCTGTTCCTATTGTTGTTATAGCAAAACAAGATAATCAAGAATCACTTCAAAAAGCCTTAAGAGTTGGAGCTATTGATTATTGGATTTATCCGGTTACACCACTACGATTGAGAATTACATTGAATAATCTTTCACGTACTTCTGCGTTAGAACGTGAAGTTTATTATATCCAACGACGAAATAAAAATTATTTACGATTTTCTGATCTCTATACAAAAAGTAGTATCATGCAAGCGGTTTTAGAACAATCGAAAAGTGCAGCTATTTCCCAACAGAATCTTTTGATAAAAGGTGAAATAGGAACTGGTCGTGAAACGTTAGCGCGCATTATTCACTGTGAAAGCTTATTTTCAAAAGGGCCTTTTGTCTGTTTCCAGTGTTTACCTGTTGTTGATCCAGAGCAAGAAAAACACATATGGTTTAAAGAATTTTTACCACTGGTTTCTTCTATTGAAAAGGGAACTCTTTGCCTTTGTGATATTGATCGGCTCGAGCCCATACAGCAAAAACGTTTTGCACATTATCTTAAAGAGAGAGAAGAGGCTATAAAGAATGAACAGCCTCCTTTTCGTATTATTGCCATATCAACGTCACAACTTGAGGATCTAGTTAAAGATGATGTTTTTTTTCATGGTTTATTTGAACAGTTTTCCCAATTATGTATCAATGTTCCCACTTTGCGAGAATTGAGGGATGATCTTCCAGAAATTTCTCAGCGCTTGATTGATCATATCATTACTGAAACAGGACGATCACATATACATGGTTTGTCGGGATCAGCTATTTCATTACTTATGCAATATGATTGGCCTGGTAACCGTAGTGAACTTGAAAATTTATTATTTCGCGCAGTTTTACTCAGTGAAGGGCCTTTATTAACTGTTCGTGATTTTCCACAATTAATGGGAAGTTCATTACTTGGTGTTCCGAGTATTATGTGTAATCATGTTCAAGAACATTCTGAAAAAAAGTCTATACAATTTTTAAATTCTGAAGGACATGTCCGTACCTTTGCGGAGATGGAGCGCGATATTATTGAAAAGGCAGTTAAACATTATAAGAGACGTATGAGTGAGGTTTCTCGCCGTCTTTGTATAGGGCGTTCTACACTTTATCGTAAAATAGAAGAATACGAGGGTGACAAACAGTCAAAAATAGAAGGAAAATCTATAATAGATTTCCATTCATAAGAATTACTGCTTTTCATAGTAATAATATGAAGATTTCTGTTTTTTCTAAAGTACTGTTTACGATATAACTGACTAAATTTGAAATAATTTTTCAATCGATTTAATAAATATGAAATTTTATTTGAGGGTATTCTCATTAGCTTTATTTTTTAAAGCTTGTGGTATGGAGGTTAAGACTGCATTTACAGATAATAAACAGACATTTCATACTTTCTCGCGTCAGATGCAGAATTTTAGAATCACTGATGTGGTAGGTTATATTTTTTCAAGTAAATAATAAAATTCTACTTTATTGTATTAATTGAATGATAAGAACGTTGATTTTAGTGTTAGAGTACGTATTTATGAGTGTGCAATAGCTTTTAAAGTAGAAAGTGTATCACTTTGATTCTGTTAAATATTATTATCGGATCTATTATCTTTTTTACTACAGCATTTATGTTGGCAATTTACGCTTATGGCTGTTTTACCAAAAGTGCGATAAAGGAGTATTCTTATGCGTTTGATGTTGAGAAAGATGCGACCAAGCTTGATCGTATAGTGAGTCGATTAGCAAAAGAGACAAATGGATTAGGGGGAGACAAAGATGCTCTTTCACTCATTACTAGCAATTTAGATGCGTTTTGTGTTCGTACAATGGCAGCAGCACAGGCTGAGCGCAGTCTTGATCTGATGTATTATATTTGGGACGATGATTTAACAGGGCGTTTGTTACTTAGTGAAGTGGTGGAAGCGGCTGATCGTGGTGTGCGCGTGCGTCTTCTTTTGGATGATATTAATGCTCAGGGACGTGATCCAGCTTATATTGCGCTTAATAAACATCCTTATATTGAAGTTAGAATGTTTAATCCAGGACGAGCACGCAGTGGTGGTTTACGTCGCGGTTTAGAGATTATATTGCGGGCACTTGTTGTAACACGCAGAATGCATAATAAAGCTTTTATTGTAGATGGACGGGTAGCTTTTGTAGGAGGACGCAATATTGCAGATTCTTATTTTGATGCAGGTAAGGAGGCAAGTTTCCGAGATCTAGACCTGATGTTAATTGGTCCATCGGTAAAAAAAGTAGAAACTGTCTTTGATGATTTTTGGAATAGTCCTGTAGTTTTGCCAATTCATGCTTTAGTCGTTCCAAAAAGTACAAATAACCTTGATGATTGGAAAGATAAATTGCAAAAATTTCGTCATTCCAAGGTCGCAAAAGTTTATTTAGATTATGTCAACAAATATATCAGTTTTGAATGTTTTATCCAAACGGGAAAGCGATTATTTCTAGCAGATAAAGTTGAAGTTCTTTCTGATCCTCCAGAAAAAGCATTAGGCAAAAAAGTAGGCAATTGGCTGATGGAGGTGCTCTCACAGGTTATTGAAGGTGCAAAAAAAACAGTCCAAATTACATCGCCTTATTTTGTTCCTGGTAAAGCAGGCGCACAGCATTTGAGCAGTTTGGTGTCAAAAGGTATTGATGTTAGAATTCTTACTAATTCTTTAGTGGCGACTGATGTGGTGGTGGTGCATAGTGGTTATGCACCTTATCGTAAAGCGTTATTGAAAAGTGGTGTTAAACTTTATGAATTAAAACCGGATGGAGGTCCCCACCGGTTGTGGTTGTTTAGATCAAGTAAAGCAAGTTTACATACAAAAGCTTTTTTAATTGACCACAAAACTGCTTTTATTGGATCTTTAAATTTTGATCCTCGATCAGCTTCATTAAATACAGAAATGGGTATTCTTTTTGAGTGTGCACCAATTACAGCGATGTTGGATTTGCTTTTTTTAGAAGAAACAACAGGTGAAATGAGTTATTGTTTACGTCTTGGGGATAATGATCGTATTTATTGGGATTTTATTGAAAATGAAAAACGATATAGTATTGATTATGAACCAGAAAGCAGTTTTAGGCGTCGCGCATTTGCAAAGATAATGAGTTGGTTGCCAATTGAATCGCAATTATAGCTTATACAAGAATATATTAGAAAAAATATTTATTTTTCTTTTCATTTTGTTTGTAACATGGCATAATTCATTGTCAAATTCACAGCGCATAAAAATTACAGCTGCATTTTATATTTATTTGCCAGTGTTTTATTATTAAAGGAATTTGGCTATGACAAAAATTGTTGAAACCAAAACAGGTGTATTGGCGCTTACCTTTGATGATGTACTTCTGCAACCTGGCCATTCGCTTGTTATGCCTAGCCAAGTGGATCTTAAAACACGTATTGCAGCTGATATTGAATTGAATTTACCCTTACTTTCTGCCGCAATGGATACGGTGACAGAATCGCGTTTAGCAATTGCTATGGCTCAAGCTGGGGGTCTTGGTGTTATTCATCGCAACATGTCCCCTACAGAGCAAGCTGAAGAAGTCCGTCAAGTGAAAAAATTTGAATCCGGTATGGTTGTTAATCCGGTAACAATTGGGCCAGATGCGACACTGGAAGAGGCAAAGAATTTAATGCGCTCTCATGGTATTTCAGGTATTCCTGTTGTTGAAAATGGAGCTAAGGGCGGGATTTCTGGTAAGCTTGTTGGTATTTTAACCAATAGGGATGTGCGCTTTGCATCAGATCCAAAACAAAAAATCCGTGAATTAATGACGCATGAAAATTTAATCACAGTACGTGAAAATGTTCAACTGGATGAAGCAAAGTGTCTTTTACATTATCACCGTATTGAAAAATTATTGGTTGTAGACGAGCAAAATCGCTGTGTTGGTTTAGTGACAGTCAAAGATATTGAAAAAGCGCGGTTACATCCGAATGCTACTAAAGATTCTCAAGGTCGTCTACGTGTTGCAGCTGCCAGTGGTGTAGGGGATAATGGAATTGAACGAGCTGAACGATTAGTTGATGCAGGCGTTGATGTATTGGTGATTGATACAGCTCATGGACATTCTCAGCGTGTGTTAGAAACGATTGAACGTATTAAAAAAATGGCACTTTCTACAACTATTATGGCTGGTAATGTAGCGACTGCGCAAGCAACACAAGCTTTAATTGATAGTGGTGCAGATGCGGTAAAAGTTGGTATTGGGCCTGGCTCTATTTGTACAACGCGGATTGTTTCGGGCGTTGGTGTACCTCAGCTTTCAGCTATTATGGATGCTGTAGAAGTTGCTGATAAAGCAGGGATTCCCATTATTGCTGATGGTGGTATCAAAACTTCAGGTGATTTTGCTAAAGCTTTGGCAGGCGGAGCTTGTGCCGCTATGATTGGCTCTCTTTTAGCTGGTACAGATGAAAGTCCTGGAGAAGTTTATCTTTATCAGGGTCGTTCTTTTAAAGCTTATCGGGGTATGGGGTCTGTTGCTGCTATGGCGAGAGGATCGGCAGATCGTTATTTTCAAGCTGAGGTTCAGGATGAACTTAAACTGGTACCTGAAGGTGTTGAGGGGCAAGTTGCTTATAAAGGTCCTATAGCATCAGTTCTACACCAGCTGGCTGGTGGATTACGTGCTTCAATGGGCTATGTTGGAGCACAAGATTTAGTTGAATTTCGTAAAAAAGCAACATTTGTTCGTATTACGAATGCTGGCCTTTATGAAAGTCATACACATGATGTTTCTATTACGCGGGAAAGCCCAAATTATCGTGGTCCTGTTTGATAACTAAATTTGGCATTATTTTTATATCAATACCACAAGTTCTTTTAAAAAAATGATATGATATTTATCATTTGTGCGCAGTCTTGTATATTGCGATTCCAAACTTACCAAAAGAAGGAATTGGGTGTTACTATTCCAATTCCTTCTAGCAGTTATCTTAAAATGAGAAGATTAGCTTTTTATATTTTTCCGTTCTGCTTTTAATTCACAGTGGCGATCGCTAGCCTGATTATTTTGGATGGATTTCTTTCTATTGTGTGAGGATATTGTATTCTGGTTTCTTTTAGATGAAGCCATTTTCCCATTATTATGAGTATTCATTCATTTTCTCCTTTTTAACTATCTGGCCATATGCCAGTATAGAGGAAGGGTGATATCAAATAGTAGTTCCGAGAATTTTTGAAAAAGTTCATCTATGCTTTGTTTGAAATGAGATAAATATAATGGTGGCAAGAGCTTTCCTAAGCAAACAGCCTTTTTATAATGTTAACCGTTTAGTCTTCAAAACTATTAGTTAAGTCATTTAGTGTTTGTTTTTATTTTCCAAGGTGAAGAGAACTTTATAATTCTCGTGCAACCATAACTAGAATAGGCGCTTTATGGATAATAGTCTGAGTTTTAGAGCCAAATAAAAAATTATACATTTTAGAGTGGTGAAAAGCTCCCATAACGAGCATATCAAGATGAAGTGTCTGAATGTTCTGAAGAATCATTTGTTCAAGACTGTCTTCTGTTTTGAGTGGTTCAACTTTAATTTGAGCAGATTGTAATCGCTTTAATGTTTCGTTGAAGCTGTCTTACACAGCTTGTGTTTGCAATTCTGCCATACCTAATACAAAGGTTAGGTTATTAAAAAATTTTCGTGTACAAATAAAATCAATAGCTTTCATGATTAGAGGACCACCGTTAAAAGCTATGAGAATTCTTTGAATTGAACGAAAATGACGTGAAGCAACGAAAATTGGAAGTTCAGAAGAGCGTACAACGTTTTCAAAATTGAGCCCTAATCGTTTTTTATCAGATGCTATTTGTTCAACTTTTTGCGCAAAGAGTGCTTTAGAAAGAGTAGTATCTTGTTGTTTTAAGTCAGATGAATTTAGTGTGTTATTGTCGGTTTGTTGTGTGTTTGGTAAACTAATTTCTTTTTCCGATTTGTCCAAGACGTGCAACAACCGAATTGTTGTTTGCATAAATTTAGCAGCCCATAATGCTAGGTCACATACATGTTTTGCATAAATTGAAGAATCAATAAGAGCGAGTATCGGTTTTGTTATGATATTATGTCCCAATGTTATTGCTTATAGAAGAGACTTATAATCTTCGTTAATATCTACAAGTTATAGAAGTAATAATTCTATTTTTCTTCAGAATAAAATTCTAGCCTACAGTGAGAAGTATTCGGTTTTCAGTGATAAATTTGGGGGTTATTTTAGATTATAGCTGAAAATGAAGAAGATCATTTAAAGTTTTTAATTTAATTATTTATTGATAGCATTTGAATAGGAGAATGAATTGCGATTAGGTGGACGTTTGCAAGCAGCAATAGATGTTCTAAAAGAGATAGAGATGCGGCATCGTCCTGCAAGTGAAGCTCTGAAAGATTGGGGGCTTTCTCATCGTTTTGCTGGAGTAAGTGATCGTGCAGCAGTTGGTACAATTGTTTATGATGTTTTAAGACGACGTTATTCATTACAATGGCGTATGGATAGTGATGATATTCGAAACATAGCTTTTGGAGCTTTGTTAGATACCGGAGCAATGACCATTGAACAGATTGATAGCACTTTAGAAGGAGATCGGTTTGCACCACAATTATTAGCGCTTAAACAGCGTTATTCATGGCAAAAACGTCAGCTTGTTGATGCACCAGACTATATTCGTGGTGATATTCCCCAATGGTGTCAAGCTTATCTTCAACCCTTATTTGCCGACAATTGGGTAACTGAAGCTGCTGCTTTAGCAACACGTCCTCCGTTAGATTTACGAGTGAACAGTTTAAAAGCAACACCAGAGAAAGTGCTTAAAGAATTAGCAAAAATAAAAGTTCAATCTTTTTCATGGTTTCGGCAAGCTTTAAGAATTGCACCAATTGAAAAATTTGGACGTCATCCTAATGTGCAAGCTGAACCTGCCTTCCAAAAAGGGCACTTTGAAGTACAAGATTTGGGATCTCAAATTGTTGCTCATCTTACAGAAACAAAAGCAGGTATACAATTATTAGATTATTGTGCAGGAGCTGGTGGAAAAACATTAGCTTTGGCTGCCAATATGAATAATCGGGGGCAAATTTATGCTTATGATTCAAATAAAGTCCGCTTGGCTCCTATTTTTAGTCGTCTTCGCCGAGCTGGTATCCATAATGTACAATCACGGGTGCATGTAGAAGAATTAAAGCCATTAGTAGGTCAGATGGATATAGTTTTATTAGATGCTCCATGTAGTGGAACAGGAACATGGCGCCGTCGCCCAGATGCAAAATGGCGTTTGACACCAGAACAAATAAAACAACGCCAAGAAGAGCAATTTGCTATTTTGAATGAGGCATTGGTTTATCTTAAATCAAATGGACGTTTAGTTTATATTACATGTTCTCTTTTTATAGATGAGAATGAAGAGCAAATTTCCCGTTTTCTTCAACAACATTCCAATTTTTTTCCTATAGATTTGCGTGCACTTTGGCAGCGACATTTTAGTTCTTCAACTATACAACCAATATTTTCGAGTTATGGATTGACTTTATCGCCAGCATCAACTCAGACAGATGGTTTCTTTTTAGCTGTTTTACAAAAGAAGCATTGAAGATATATTTCCACGTTTTTTATTTCAAATTGTATAACAATGATATTTTTCTAATGCCAAAAGGCTTGTGAAAAGAGAAAGATTAAATCATAAATCTCATTTGCTATTCTTTGCAATTATTGATTGGTTTTCTATGAGTACATCGCATTCAAATACTATTCTTATTATTGATTTTGGTTCACAAGTTACACAGCTGATTGCACGGCGAGTGCGGGCAATAGGCGTTTATTCCGAAATTGTTCCTTTTCAATTGGCTTTAGAGAAGTTCAAAAGTATTAAACCTAAAGCTGTTATTTTATCAGGTAGTCCTTATTCGACAGTTGATGATGGCTCACCGCGTGCTCCGATAGAAATTTTTGAAGCCGGCATCCCAGTTCTTGGTATTTGTTATGGTGAACAAATCATGTGTGTTCAACTTGGTGGAAAAGTTGAAGCTGGACATGAGCGTGAATTTGGACGTGCTTCTTTGGAAGTAAAAGAAGAAAGTGCGCTTTTTGATGGTGTTTGGGAAAAAGGGTCATCTCAACAAGTATGGATGAGCCATGGTGATCGTGTAACAGCTTTGCCAGAAGGTTTTCGTGTAATCGGAACATCGCAAGGTGCTCCTTATGCTGCCATTGCTGATGAGAAACGGCATTTTTACGCAGTGCAGTTTCACCCTGAAGTTGTTCATACACCAGATGGTATAAAACTTTTGCAAAATTTTGTTTATAAAATCTGTGGTCTTAAAAGTGATTGGTCCATGGCTGCTTATCGTGATCAGGCTATAGCTGCGATTCGCAAAAAAGTCGGAAAAGGTCGGGTGATCTGTGGTCTTTCAGGTGGGGTGGATTCATCGGTTACAGCTGTATTACTTCATGAAGCGATAGGAGAGCAACTGACATGTATTTTTGTAGATCATGGGTTGATGCGTAAGAATGAAGCTGAAGAAGTTCTTACATTGTTTCGCGATAATTATAATATAAAGCTTGTTTATGTTAATGCTGCTCATAGGTTTATCAATGCTTTGAAGGGTGAAACAGATCCAGAGAAAAAGCGCAAAACTATAGGTCGCCTTTTTATTGAAGTTTTTGAAGAAGAAGCAAAAAAGGTAGGTGGTGCGCAGTTTTTAGCTCAAGGAACACTTTACCCAGATGTTATTGAAAGTATTTCAGCTGTTGGTGATGGGATAACAATTAAAAGTCACCATAATGTGGGTGGATTACCAGAGCGAATGAATATGCAACTTGTAGAGCCATTGCGTGAATTGTTTAAAGATGATGTCCGCTCTTTGGGGAGAGAATTAGGTTTGCCTGAGCAATTTATTGGCCGCCATCCTTTTCCAGGTCCCGGTCTTGCGATTCGATGTCCAGGTGGAGTAACGCCTGAAAAACTAGAAATTTTGCGTGAAGCGGATGCTATTTACCTTGATGAAATTCGTAAAGCAGGCCTTTATGATGAAATTTGGCAAGCTTTTGCTGTTCTTCTTCCTGTTCAAACTGTTGGTGTTATGGGTGATGGACGCACTTATGAATTTGTTTGTGCTCTTCGTGCTGTAACATCTGTGGACGGTATGACTGCTGATTTTTATCCGTATGATATGAATTTTTTGGGCAAGGTAGCAACGCGTATTATTAATGAAGTTCGAGGTATTAATCGTGTTGTTTATGATGTAACTTCAAAACCTCCTGGTACTATTGAATGGGAATAATTAGAATCAGATGCAAGTGTTTGAAGAATCAAAAGCTGTTGGGGAGTGGCATTTTAGGTAATTGAAAGAAAAGAATAATTTCTTAGAAGGAGTATTCTGGGGTTGATATTGCCTTTAATCCTTATTTTTATTCTCTTTAATTGAGTTTGGAAGTAAAAAATAATCTATGTTTAAACCAAAAATTGTTGCTCATCGTGGTGGAGCTAATCTCTATTCTGAAAATACACTTTCAGCGTTTCGTCATGCAATTGCGTTGGGAGTTGATGAAATTGAATGTGATGTTCATCTCCTTAAAAGTGGTGAGGTGGTTGTATTTCATGATTTTTGCCTTGAGCAATTGGTAGGGCAAAAAGGGTATATTCATGATATTGATAATGAAACACGCAAGCAACTTTGCGTAAAAGGCAGTACTGAGTCTCCTCCTTTACTAGAAGAATTATTAGATCTTTTAGTGCCAACAAACGTTGCACTGCATCTTGAAATCAAAACATGTGGTGCAATTGAGCGCGAATATATTTTATCTCAAAAAGCCCTTGGATTGATTAATAGCCGCAATTTGGCAAAAAGAGTTTCAGCAATCAGTTTTGATTCTACTTGTTTGCGCCCTTTTATTGAAGCAGGAATACCATCTGGTCCATGTATAGATAATTTTGAAGGTGATATGTCTTACCAGTTTTTTAAATGGAAAAAATTAGGGTACTCTGATCTGAGTTTAGATGGTTCAATTGTATCGCGAAAATTTATTGAATCTGCACTTGATGCTGGCTTTACTGTCGGTGTTTGGACAATAAACGGGAAGGCTCGTTTATCACATTGGCTTGATATGCCTGTGCATTACATTACAACAGATCAACCTGATCTTGCTTTACAATTACGTTCACAAAAATGAAAAATAGTCTTATACATCATGACAAAGACGAAAATTAATTAAGTAAAGAGCTTTCTAAAAAAGCTTATGAGGTTTAAATTAAGCTTTATTAATTATGTGCGTTTTCCTGTAATCTTGTTAAAAGTATGAAAACTTTGATTAGGAACAGTGAAATTTAATTGTTGCCCATAATTACTTGTAAGGCGCTCTTTTATATCAACTGTGAAAACGGTATTATTCCAACGTGTTAAGACATGACACCCTGTTCCTACAGGTTTGATAAGTTCAATATACGTATGAAAAACGGGGCCTTTGTCTGGATGCTCACCCAACAAAATTGCTTCCGGTCTAAATGCTAAAATATCAGTTTGTTCACTACAAGAAAATGAACTGTTTAAATGTTGTTCTAGAGCTTGACAATCAAGAAAATTCATAGGGGGAGAGCCAATAAAATTTGCAACAAATATTGTTTCTGGATAATCGTAAATTTCCATTGGTGTTCCAATTTGTTCGATAGCTCCTTGATTCATGACGACTATTCTATCAGCCAGTGTCATAGCTTCTAGTTGATCGTGGGTGACATAAAGGCTAGTTGTTTTTAGTGAGCGTTGTAGTTTTTTTATTTCGATACACATTTGTGTACGTAATTTTGAATCAAGGTTTGAAAGTGGCTCATCAAAAAGAAAGACACGTGGTTGACGAACAATAACACGCCCCATTGCAACACGTTGGCGTTGCCCTCCTGATAATTGTTGTGGTTTGCGATCAAGAAATGGCTCTATTTCCAAAAGTTTTGCAGCATGTGTCACACGCCTCTTAATTTCTTCTTTGGGTGTTTTTCTATTTTTAAGGCCGTATTCCAAGTTTCCACGTACTGTCATATGTGGATAGAGTGCGTAATTTTGGAAAACCATAGCAATGTCACGATCAGCCGGTTCATAATCGTTGATATGTTCATTATCAATATAGAGCTCACCTGAAGTGACTTGTTCGAGCCCAGCAATAATGCGTAATAAAGTTGATTTTCCACATCCTGAGGGACCAACAATAACAAGAAGTTCGCTATCAGCAACGGTTAAGTTTAAATCATTAATGACCACAGTGTCATTGTCATATTGTTTTTTTATATTTGATAACTGAATGATAGCCACGGCTATTTCTCCGTTTCAATGAGGCCTTTAACAAAAAGCCGGTGCATGCAGATGACAACTAAAACAGGTGGTACCATAGCGACAACTGATACTGCCATAAGGATATTCCATTGAGGATCATGTTGAAGTGATTCTACAATAAGTTGTTTCAGGATAATAAGAATGGTTTGGTGGTCTTGATCTGTCATAACAAGTAAAGGCCAGAGATACTGTACCCATCCATAAACGAACATAATAATAAATAAAGCAGCTATATTATTTTTACTAAGGGGTAAAAGAATATCCTTAAAAAATTTAAATGGTCCTGCACCATCAACGCGAGCAGCTTCTAAAAGTTCATCGGGAATAGTCAAAAAGAATTGACGAAATAAAAATGTAGCAGTTGCCGAAGCAATCAATGGAATAATCATTCCACTGTAAGTATTTATCATGTTTAACTGTGCAACGACTGCATATGTCGGAATAATACGAACTTCTATAGGTAACATTAATGTGACAAAGATCAAAACAAAAGCCGTTTTACGAAAAGGGAAGCGCATATAGACAATTGCGTAAGCAGAGAGGAGCGAAATAATAATTTTTCCAACGCTAATACCAATTGCCATTATGAGTGAGTTTATTAAAAGTGGTAAGAGGTTTGGAAGACCATGTTGCGCAAGACCATCACCAAAAATTATTTTATAATTTTCTAAAGTGTATTGCCCTGGTAAGAGAGGGATTGTTCCCGAGCTAAATGCAGCTGAGTTATGAGTTGAAGCAATAATAGCAACGTAAACTGGAAAACAAATAATGATAATGCCAACAATGAGGATAAGATGGGTCAGAAATGTCAAAAAAGGGCGATTTTCAACCATAATTTCTTTCCTTAATATTGTACACGGCGATCAATCCAGCGAAACTGGATAAGTATTAAGCCAGTAACCATAAACATTAAGATTATTGATTGCGCTGCTGATGCACCGATTATTTGGTTTCTAAAACCGTCGTCATATATTTTATAGACAAGCGTGGTTGTTGCATGCGCAGGTCCTCCAAAAGTTATATTATCAATAATGCCGAATGTATCAAACATGACATAATTGATGTTGATAACAAGAAGAAAAAAGGTTGTTGGTGAAAGTTGTGGGAAGACTATAGTCCAAAATCGTTTAAAAGGACCAGCACCATCAATAGCAGCTGCTTCTATTTGAGATTGTTGTATAGATTGAAGTCCAGCTAGGAAAAAGAGAAAATTGTAGGAAATTTGTTGCCAGCTAGCAGCAATCACAATAAGGATCATTGCTTGAGTACCATTAATGCGGTGATTCCAAATAATATTTATTTTCTCAAGAAGAAAAGGAACAATTCCAATAGTTGGGTGGAAGATAAACAACCATAATATACCAGCTAATACGGGGGCAACCGCATAAGGCCAGAGCAAGAGTATTGTATAAGCCTTTTTTGCATGAATAACGCGATCAGCTGAAACCGCTAAAAGAAGCGATATCATCATTGAAACAATAGTAACAGAGACAGAAAATATTATGGTTGTAAGAAATGATTTTATATAAATTGGATCAGAGAGAACTGTTAGGTAATTTTCAAACCCAATAAAAGTTGTGGTTAAACCAAATGGATCTTCACGCTCAAAGGATGATTTTATTGCTTGGGCAGTAGGCCAAAAGAAAAACAAGAAAGTTATAGCAAGCTGAGGAAAGAGTAGACAATAAGGGAGTAGTCTATTTTTAAAATATGCATGTTTTTCTTGCATTTGCGGTGCTCTTTAGTAAGAGGCGTTGGAAAAGAAATTAAAAGAAAGTTGGAAAAATCGGCTTTTAAAGTCGAATTTTTAGCTTTTAACAATAATTGTGAAATCTTAATGATTAGCTTTTTCAAATTCACGTAAAAGCTTATTGCCACGTTCAACCGCTTTATCCAATCCAGCTTTAGGTGTTTTAGAGCCGTTAAGAATAGCTTCCAATTCTTGATCAAGGATAGAACGAATTTGTGGCAAGTTACCAAATCTTATTCCTTTTGAGTTCTCTGTTGGTGGATTGAGATCAATTTGTTGAATAGCGATATCTGCACCTGGGTTTTTTTCATAGAAATGTTGTTCTTTGTTTAGCTCATAAGCAGCTTTTGTGATGGGAAGATAGCCTGTTGTTTGGTGCCATTTTGCTTGATTATCTGTCCGCGAGAGGAATTTAAGAAAGGCTGCTGCTCCTGCATATTCTTCAGGTGTATGACCTTTTAAAATCCAAATAGAAGCCCCCCCGATAATTGAGTTTTGTGGTGTATTTTGCACATCAGCATAATAGGGCAGCATACCAACTCCAACATTAAACTGAGCTGCTGAAATGATGCTGCTAAGCGATCCTGAAGACTGTATAAAGATTGCACAATGTTGTGCCATAAACATTGGGGCTGAATCTAATGCACCAGCTGGGCCACCGTAGCGAAAAATACCTTGATCTGACCATTTTTTAAGATCAGTCCACATACGTATTTGCAAAGGTCCATTCACGGTTAGTTCTGAATCAAGCCCATTAAAACCGTTTTCTTTTGTTCCAAAGGGGATATTATGCAATGCTGAAAAATTTTCCAAACCAATCCATTGGGCTGCATAAGCCATTGTAAAACCACAGCTTGCTGCTTTACTGTCGAGAATTTTTTGGGAAAAATTTTCGATATCTTGCCATGTTTTGGGTGGTTGTTCTGGGTCAAGTCCTGCTTTTTTAAAAATGTCTTTATTATAAAAAAGAATTGGTGTTGAAGCATTGAATGGCATGGAAAGCATCCGTCCTTTCTCATCAGAGTAATAACTACTGATGGTAGACAAATAGTCTGCAGAGTTAAATTCTTGCTTTGTGTCATTCATGAGTTGATAAAGTGGATAAATTGCACCTTTTGCAGCCATCATGGTACTTGTACCAATTTCATAAATTTGGGCAAGAACGGGCTGCTGTTTTCCGCGAAATGCTGCAATAAGTGAGACCATGCTTTCTTCATATTCTCCACGAAATGAAGGAATAATTTTGTAATCAGATTGGCTTGCATTAAAATCATTAATTAAATTTTCTGTTTGTTTTCCTAGCTCACCGCTCATAGAATGCCAAAAACTGATTTTTGTTTGCGTGAAACCCGTTGTTGCTGCAGTCATAACAATTGCAAATGCTGCTGCGGAAAGATAAAAACGGTTCATGATTCACCTTTTTTAAGTTAATGGAACACAGTTCTTTCAAGATTATATACTATGATGTATAAATAATACCATGATGGTTCATTTCAGAAATACGTTAATTTATTTAAACATGAACCATAAAAAGGTCAAACGAATTTGTATAAACTTACTAGTTTTACCGTTTTTAGAAATATTATGCCAATAAGTATAAGTAATTGACTGCAATAATTCAAAAAAGAATAGAGGCCTGATCAAAGATGAAATCAGGCGGTTTGTTTAGATAAGAATATACAATATTTATTATCTTTCAGTAAGATGCCGTTGAATTTTTGTAATGTTTGTTGATAGTTTTGAATGTTATTTAAAAGTTGTTTTTCACGTCTTAGTTATTGACAATTTGAGTGGTCTGCATTGCGTTGATGATAGTGTTAACGTTGTATTGCATCATACTCAGATAAGTTGCTGCAGGGCCGTTTTTTTCCGATAATGCATCAGAATAAAGAGTGCCCCCAATTTTCAAATTTGTTTCTTTTGCAATCTGTTCTATAAGGCGGGGGTTGGAGATATTTTCAACGAACAATGCAGATGCTTTATTGGCTTTAATTTGCTTAATAAGGTTGGCAACATCTGCTGCGGTGGCTTCTGTCTGTGTTGAAATACTTTGAGGTGCAAGTATAGTAAAATCATATTCATGAGCAAAATAACTAAAAGCATCATGAGATGTAATAATGGTACGTTTATCTTTTGGGATGGTCGCAATTTGTGTTGTGATAGCTGTTTGCAGTGTATCGAGTTTTTGGAGATAAGCATCAGCGTTTTTGTTATAGCTTTCACATGATTGGTGATCGATTGTACAAAAAGCAACAGCAATATTTTTGACATAAATTTTTACATTAGAGATAGCTTGCCAAGCGTGTGGATCAATACTGTTGTGATGATGGTGATGTTTTGTACCGTGTTCTTGATCTTTAAGTGTAAGTGCGGGAATGTTGGCACTAGCTTCAATAAGAAATGCTTTTGTATCGCTTGCTGCGATGAGTCGGTTAATAGAATCTTCTAGATGAAGTCCATTTACAAAAATAATATGAGCGTCTTTAAGAACTTTTACATCACGTGGAGTGGGTTCATACGTGTGAATGCTTGCATTAGGGCCAACTAGAGTTGTCACAGAAATATGATCACCTCCTACATTTTCTACCAAGTCTGCGAGAATGGAAAAGCTTGCGACAACTTTGATCTTATTATTTGCAGTGGCAGAAGATGAAAAAAAGGGGAAGAATAAAATAAAGCAGAGCAAAGCAAGCTGTTTAACACGTGTGTGCATATTATTTTCCTATGATGAAGAAGAGGTATAAAAAAGACGAGGGAACCGTACTGCAATAAGGCCGCGTGGGCTTATGAAGCAAGAGAGAATATAGATAAATCCTGCAACTAAAATAATAGTAGGGCCAGAGGGAAGTGACATGTGAAAAGAAAGTAATAGACCAAATGCGCTAGAGATTATTCCTAAAATGATAGATAGCACACAAATAAATCCTAGCCGCGAAAGCCAAAAACGAGCTGTGATGGCTGGAATCATCATAATGCCGACTGACATTAAAGCTCCTAGTGAGTGGAAACCACCAACCAAATTAAATACCGTCAGTCCAAGTAATAATATATGGATATATTTTCCTAAGGGAGAAAGTGATTTAAAAAACAATGGATCAAGGCTTTCCATTATAAGAGCACGCCAGAAAATACACAGACTGCTCATTGTTATCAACATTAAGGTGGTAATTAACCAAAGGGCTTCTGTGTCAATAGAAAGAACTGAACCAAATAAAAAATGAAGAAGATCAACAGTTGATCCTTTGAGTGAAATAATAATAACTCCTCCTGCCAACGCAATAAGGTAAAAGACTGCCATTGATGCATCTTCTTTTTGAAAGCCATTGCGTGAAATTAAGGCAGTTGCTAACGCGACAATAATGCCCGCTATGATTCCACCAATAGCCATAGGAATGAGGACAAACCCATAAAATAGAAAGGAAATTGCGACACCAGGAAGAATAGCATGAGACATGGCATCGCCTATTAAGCTCATTCCACGTAGTGTTAAAAACACGCCAATAGGACAGGCGCTAATGGCTAATAGAGTCGAACCGATTAAGGCATTTTGCATGAATTTGAAATCAATGAAAGGTGCAAGGAAAAATTCGTACACGTATTGTGATCCAATCTACTTAGAATCATTGATAGGGAAATATTGTTTTGATGAATTGTTAGGAGAAAAACTGGGTATAAAAAATGGCATGCTATGATGGTCACTAGGGGTGAGGAGTGGTGTCGTTTCTCTATAAAAGGCACATTGTTTATTGATTTGAATCGTTTTGGGAAAATGCTCTTGAACAATAAGAGGATCATGCAGTGCCATAAGAACAGTTCGTCCTTGTTTTTGCCAATGGGTAATTAGTGCAAGAAGATCTTTTTGGGTATTAAGATCTACACCGTTGAAAGGTTCATCAAGCAATATGATATCAGAATCCTGTACAATGATACGTGCAAAAAGAGCACGTTGTAATTGACCATTTGATAGTGTATCAAGCGAGCGATTAGCGAGCTCTGTAAGCCCAACTATTTCGAGTGCATTTTTAATTTTATCTTGATAAGAGCGCTGGTTTTTCAACAACCCACAAAAAGACCACAGCCCTGTCTTTATAAGCGTTTCTACATTGATTGGAAACGTTCGATCAATTTCACACTGTTGGGCAAGATAAGCGATACGGCTTTTCATTGGTTTTACAATTTTTCCACTAATAGGCTTAATCAATCCTGCAATGGCTTTAAGCAATGTAGATTTTCCAGAACCGTTATCACCAATTATTGCGATTAATGAGTTCACTGTTAATTTTGCTGAAAAATCCTTTATTATCGTCCTATTTGCATAACCTAGTGTTACATTGTTGAAATATAAGCACATATCCATACCATTTTTATTCTTTCTCTATAAGTTATGTTATATAGTTACATTTGTCAATGAAATGTTATATCATTGCATATGTTTTTGAAGGTTATATCCTTTGATGGGAAGATCGTGGAAAATTCACAATAATGGTTGAATTTTTCTTGACGAAATAACGTACGTGTATACTATATATAGTATAGAAATGATTGATTGTTTTAAATGAGCGCAAATGGGAATATCACGCATTTTTGAAGCTCTGATTGCTTCTACAGTATAGCAAAAATTATATTATGAATAATTGGGTAGTAGTTCCGCTAAAGTGTTTGTTTAGCGAGGGAGGGTCTTTTTGTATTGTTTGTAAATCGAAAACCTTTTTGCAATGTAAGAAGTCTAGAGGGATATAAGAAACATCCTCTTACTATTTTTATAAAAACAGTAAGAGAGGGGAATGGAAAATGAGTAAAGTAAGATGTTAAAAATGTTGTTGTGTAAATGTTGTTGTGAAATGACCATTTGTTAGCATCAAGTTTTTATTATTTAGTAATCAAGTATCATAACTTAATATTTAAGTTTGTATTTATTTGTAACTAAAATATAGCTGCAATGATTTTACATGAAAGTTGCTTGCTGTTTTTATTATTTTGTAAGTATTTGTATAAATTGTCAGAGTAGACTTTTTTAGGTTGTTTTTTTGAAATATGAAAGTTGAAGAGAATGTCTATAACTATTTATAGTAAGCCGTCTTGTGTCCAATGTAATGCTACTTATCGTGCTTTCGATGCTAAAGGTATTAATTATCGTGTCGTTGATATTTCACGTGATGAACAAGCCTATAATTTTATTCAATCTCTAGGGTATCGTCAGGTTCCTGTAGTTGTATGTGGTGAAAATCATTGGTCGGGCTTTAGACCAGATATGATTAATGGTCTTTGTGGCTAATGGGGCTTATTGTCTATTATTCGAGTGTAACGGGTAATACTGAGTATTTCGTTTCTCAGCTAGGTCAACAGCTTTTCAAAATTGATAAAAAAAAACCATCTGTGTTAGTTAGGGAGCCTTATATATTGGTCGTACCTACCTATGCAGATGGAGAAGGTAGGATGGCGGTACCAAAGCCCGTTATTCACTTCCTTAATGAAATAGAAAACCGTAAATTAATTCGTGGAGTAATTGGAGGTGGAAATCGTAATTTCGGTTGTAATTATAGTTTAGCAAGCAAGATTATTTCTGAAAAATGTTTTGTGCCTTGCCTTTATCGTTTTGAGTTGCGTGGAACAGATGAAGACGTTATTTTTGTTAAAAAGGGATTAGAAAAGTTTTGGAAAAAATAAATATGGAAGGGCTTCAGAAGCCGGATCAAATTACAGATTATCATGCACTCAATGCAATGCTTAACCTTTATGATGAAAATGGTCATATTCAATTTGATATGGATCGCCTTGCTGCACGGCAATATTTTCTCCAGCATGTTAATCAAAATACGGTTTTTTTTCATGATTTGAAGGAAAAAATAGATTATCTGATAGAAGAAGGTTATTACGAGAAAGCATTATTTGAGCTTTATGATTTTTCTTTTGTCAAAAAGCTGTTTAAACGTGCTTATGCATTTAAGTTTCGTTTTCCTACCTTTTTGGGGGCATTCAAATATTATACCAGTTATACGCTGAAAACCTTTGATGGAAAGCGCTATCTTGAGCGTTATGAAGATCGTGTTTGCCTTGTTGCTTTATATTTAGCACAAGGCAACAAAACTCTTGCTGAGTGTTTGGTTGATGAGATTATTACAGGGCGGTTTCAACCTGCAACACCAACGTTTTTAAATGCAGGGAAAAAGCAACGAGGTGAGTTGGTATCGTGTTTTCTATTGCGGGTTGAAGATAATATGGAGTCGATTGGTCGCTCAATTAATTCAGCTTTGCAACTTTCAAAACGTGGTGGAGGTGTTGCGCTTTGTTTGACTAATTTGCGAGAAGTAGGGGCACCGATCAAACAGATAGAAAATCAGTCATCTGGTGTTTTGCCTGTGATGAAATTATTAGAAGATGCATTTTCTTATGCTAATCAACTTGGTGCACGACAAGGCGCTGGTGCTGTCTATTTGCATGCGCATCATTTAGATATTATGACATTTTTAGACACAAAGCGCGAAAATGCTGACGAAAAGGTTAGAATCAAGACTCTTTCGCTTGGTGTTGTTATCCCTGATATTACTTTTGAACTTGCACGTAATAATGAGGATATGTATCTGTTTTCGCCTTATGACATTGAACGGGTTGTGGGAAAGCCTTTTAGCGACATTTCTTTGACAGAGCATTATCGATCTTTTGTTGATAATTCAAAAATCCGTAAGAAGAAAATAAGTGCACGTGTTTTTTTCCAGACATTAGCGGAAATACAGTTTGAATCAGGTTATCCATATCTTTTATTTGAAGATACAGCTAATAGAACCAACCCGATAGCGGGCCGTATTAATATGAGTAATTTGTGCTCAGAAATTTTGCAGGTAAATGAAGCAAGTGAGCTGGAAACAGATTTAACTTATCGTACAGTTGGGAATGATATATCGTGTAATCTTGGTTCAATGAATATTGCAAAAGCGATGGAAAGCAGTGATTTTGGTTGGACAGTGGAAACAGCTGTTCGTGCTCTTACTGCTGTTTCTGATATGAGTAATATTGCGTGTGTACCTTCTATTGCAAAGGGCAATTCCGAAAGCCATGCAATTGGTTTGGGACAAATGAATTTGCATGGTTTTTTAGCACGTGAGCGGATTTATTATGGATCGCCGGAAGCTATTGATTTCACTAATATCTATTTTTATACAGTGGCATATCACGTATTGCGTGCTTCCAATTTGATTGCACGCGAGCGTCAGAAAGTATTTGTGGGATTTGAAAAGTCAGCTTACGCAGATGGCAGTTTTTTTACAAAATATATTGAAACAGAATGGAAACCACAATTTCCACTTGTACAAGAGCTTTTTGAGCGTAATAATATAATTATACCAAATCAAGAAGACTGGAAGGAGCTCAAGAAATTAGTTATTGAACATGGGCTTTATAATCGCAATCTTCAAGCTATTCCGCCTACAGGGTCTATTTCCTATATTAATCATGCGACTTCTTCGATTCATCCAATTGCTTCAAAGATTGAAATTCGTAAGGAAGGCAAGATTGGACGCGTTTATTATCCTGCTCCTTATATGGATAATACAAATTTAGATTTCTATCAGGATGCTTATGAGATTGGGCCTGAAAAAATTATTGATACTTACGCTGCTGCGACGCAGCATGTAGATCAAGGTCTTTCGTTAACTTTATTTTTTCCTGATACAGCTACTACGCGTGATGTTAACTGTGCACAAATTTATGCTTGGAAAAAAGGTATAAAAAGTGTTTATTATATCCGTCTGCGGCAAAAGGCATTGAGTGGAACAGAAGTTGATGGCTGTGTTTCGTGCAGCTTGTAGAAGGAAAATTATATGACACGAATTTCAACTAAAAATCCTGTTATTTGCGCTGTAAATTGGAATAAGTTGCATGATGAAAAAGATCTTGAAGTTTGGAATCGTTTAACTGGAAATTTTTGGTTGCCTGAAAAAGTACCACTTTCCAATGACATTCCTTCATGGGCAAGTTTAACAGAGGAAGAGCGCAAGCTGACAATTCGTGTTTTCACGGGTCTGACTTTGCTTGATACAGTTCAAAATACTGTAGGAGCCATTTCACTTATGGCTGATGCAATAACAGAACATGAGGAAGCTGTTTTGACAAATATTGCATTTATGGAAGCGGTTCATGCACGTTCTTATTCTTCTATTTTTTCAACCTTATGTTCAACAGCAGAAGTCGATGATGCTTTCAGATGGTCAGAAGAAAATGCTAATTTACAGAAAAAAGCAACATTAGTGCTTGAACGTTATGAAGCAAGTGATCCATTAAAGAAAAAAATTGCCTCGACTTTGCTTGAAAGCTTTTTATTTTATTCTGGTTTTTATTTACCTATGTATTGGTCAAGTCGTGCTAAGCTGACTAATACAGCTGATTTAATCCGGCTTATTATCCGTGATGAGGCGGTTCATGGTTATTATGTTGGTTATAAATTTCAATTAGGGTTTGCTAAACTTGATGAAGCTAAAAAGCAAGAAATAAAAGACTTTGCTTTTAATATGCTGTTTGATCTTTACAGTATTGAATGTAAATACACTGAAGATCTTTATGACGCTATCGGATTAACAGAAGATGTTAAAGTTTTTATTCATTATAATGCGAATAAGGCATTAATGAATTTGGGTTTTGAGCCTCTTTTCCCACCTGAAGTTTGTCGAGTTAACCCTGCTATTTTGGCAGCTTTATCGCCAAATTCCGATGAAAATCATGATTTCTTTTCAGGCTCAGGTTCTTCTTATGTTATTGGTAAAGCAGTTGCAACCACAGATGACGACTGGGAATTTTAAGCATTAAGTGAAAAAAGAAGTGCGCGAGGTATGCCATTTAAATCTTTGCGCATTTTTAAATATTCGAAACCGTTTTTTTTAAACAAATCGCAGACTTCTTTTTGCTGAGAATATCCGATTTCAACAGCAACATAAGCTTTTTCTTTTAGGTAGTTTGCTGATTCATGTGCGAGTTTTCGATAAAAATCAAGGCCATCTTTTCCACCAACTAAAGCACGTAGCGGATCATGCAGACGCACTTCTTTTACAAGGTTTTGAACATCTTTTTCTAGAATATAGGGTGGATTGGAAACAATAAGATCAAATTGGCCTGTGACAGAAGTAAACCAATCACTAAGCAAAGGTGTAAAACGTTGCGCAATGTCTGCATGCTTTGCATTTTTTGTAGCTGTTTTTAAGGCATCTTCAGAAATGTCAACAGCTATTGCATAAGTTTGAGTAATTTGTTTGAGAATAGCAATAGCAATGGCACCACTTCCTGTGCCCATATCAAGAAAAGTTGCTTTCCCTGTTTTTTCTACCTGTTTTTTAAGAATTGGCAAAACGAGATCAACAAGTGTTTCTGTATCGGGGCGTGGTTCTAATGTATCTTGAGATAAAGTAAGTGATATACCATAAAAATCTCGTTTTCCAATAATACGATGGGTGGGCTCTCCAGCAATACGGCGCTGTATGATTTTTTCTAATTGTGCGATCTGTTTAGAAGACAGACGCATATTTGGTTGCAGAATTCGATCAGTAGGGGTTGTGCCTGTTACCCACTCAACAAGTAGCTTTGCATCAAGATTGGCTTCAGGAATTCCTTGATATTGTAACTTTTCTTGGGTTCTCCGGATGGTACTGTTGAGAGAATGATCACTCACTTGTTATCATCCATTTCAGTAAGGAGTCCTGTCTGATGATTGGAAATAAGTGCATGAATAAGTTCATCAAGATCTCCCTCCATGACACGATCAAGCTTATACAAAGTAAGATTAATACGATGGTCAGTCACACGTCCTTGTGGGAAATTGTAGGTACGAATACGTTCCGATCGATCACCAGAGCCAATTTGAGTTTTACGAGATTCTGAACGCTCATTTTCTGCTTTTTGTCGTTCAATATCAAATAAACGCGCGCGTAAAATTTGGAGTGCACGTGTTCGATTTTGGTGTTGTGATTTTTCTGCTTGTACAACCATAATTCCTGTTGGAATATGGGTGATACGTACAGCTGAATCCGTTGTATTTACATGCTGCCCACCTGCACCAGAAGCACGCATTGTATCAATACGAATATCTTCTGGATGAATTGCAATGTCAATTTCTTCTGCTTCTGGGAGTACTGCAACGGTGGCAGCTGATGTATGAATACGTCCACCAGCTTCTGTTTCAGGGATTCGTTGTACACGGTGAACACCTGATTCAAACTTAAGTTTAGAAAATACACCTTTGCCAGAAACAGTAGCAACAATTTCTTTATACCCACCAACATCTCCATCACTTAATGAAATGATTTCAACTTTCCAGTTATGAGTATTGGCATAACGTTCATACATGCGAAAAAGGTCACCAGCAAAAAGCGCTGCTTCTGATCCACCTGTTCCTGCTCGAATTTCAATAATGGCGCTTTTTTCATCAGCAATATCTTTGGGTAGAAGAAGAATTTGGAGTTCCCGCTCAAGTTGCTCAATTTTTTGACATAATAATGACAGTTCTTCTTGAGCAAGATTACGCATTTCCACATCTGTTTGCTTATCACTAATGATGTTTTTGAGCTCTTCTATTTCTTTGTAGAGAGCATTTAATGTGCGTATAGGAGTAACGATTAACTGTAATTCTGCATATTCAGAAGCTAATTTTATATAAGTTTCAGCATTTGGGCTTCCGGCCATTTGGCTTTCAATTATTTCAAAGCGCTTTTCAATTTGCTTTATACGGTTTTGTGGCAAAGAAACCATGGGCAATATTAGCCTAATTTGTTATAATATTAATAGTTCGTATAATCATCATATGGTAAAGGCTTGATCAAGCAAAAAAACGTTTTTAACTATGAAAACTGTAAAATTCTAAAGCGAATTTGTGTAAAACTTATTTTGCGTGGGCAATTTCTAAATAAGGCACATAAAATCACCAATTTAAGAATTACGTTTTTTCCCATAAAGCTCAAGACGATGGTGAATTATATTGTAGCCAAGAGAATGGGCAATCTCTTCTTGCAATTTTTCAATAATATCAGACTGAAATTCGATAATGTGTCCTGTTTCCACATCAATAAGATGGTCATGGTGTTGGCCATTTGCTTGTTCAAAACGAGATGGTCCACCACTGAAAGCGTGGCGATGAATTGTTCCATTTTCTTCTAATGTTTTCATTGTGCGATAAACAGTCGATAGTGAAATACTAGAATCTATTTTGTTTGCACGCTGAAAAATTTCAAATGCATTAGGGTGGTCATCTGTATCGGTTAAAATATCGAGAATAATACGCCTTTGGCGTGTTATCCTTAAACCTGCAGCTCGCAATACTTGTTCATAGTTTTGTTTTTTGTCCATCTTAACTGTCTACTTCTATGTGAAGGAGCCATGACAATGTTTATATTTTTTTTCTGAACCGCAAGGACAAAGCTCATTGCGTCCAATTTTTCCCCATGTGGTTGGATCATTGGGGTTACGTTCAGTTGGATCAACAAACCTATTTTCTTGTGTTCGAGCCCACAAGAAAGTATCATTTTTTTCATTTTGATTATCAGGAGCAGACTGGTCAATACAGGTTTGCACAGGTGCTGTTGGTTCTGTAGGTTGTTGAATAACTTCAAAACGCATGAGTTTAGAAATAGCATTTCTACGTAGATTTCTGAGCATGGTTTGAAAGAGTTCAAATGCTTCTGTTTTATATTCATTGAGAGGATCTCGTTGGGCATATCCACGAAAACCAATAATAGAACGTAAATGATCTAAATTAACCAAATGTTCACGCCATAATGTGTCAATTGTTTCAAGTAATATAGCTTTATGAAAATAGGCCATAATTTCTGGACGATATTGCTCAGTGCGCTCATTTTCAAGTTTGGTAACGGCTTCTAATACGCGTTCAAAAATTTGTTTTTCAGCAACTCCATCTTCTTTTGCCCATTCTTCCACTGGTAGTTCAAGATTAAAAAGCTGATGCAGCTCTTTTTGCAGAGCTTTCGTATCCCATTTTTCAGAATATGTTCCAGATGGGATGTAGGCTTCTACCAAATTATCAACCACCTCATGTCGCATTTCACTAATTGTTTCCGTCAAATTTTCTGCATTCATAATTTCCATGCGCTGCTCAAAAATAACTTTGCGTTGATCATTCATCACATCGTCATATTTTAACAGATTTTTACGGATTTCGAAGTTTCGTGCTTCAACTTTTTTTTGAGCTTTTTCAAGCGCTTTATTAATCCATGGATGGATAATGGCTTCATCTTCTCTCAACCCAAGTTTTTGCAGCACGCTATCCATACGGTCGGAACCAAAGATACGCATAAGATCGTCTTGAAGCGAAAGAAAGAATTTTGAACGACCCGGATCACCCTGACGTCCAGAACGACCACGAAGCTGATTGTCAATACGACGACTTTCATGGCGCTCGGTAGCAAGAACATAAAGACCACCGGCAGATAATGCTTTTTCTTTAAGTTGCTTGACGTCTTTTATAATTTCTTCAATTTTAGCGGTTCGTTCTGCCCCTTCAGGGATATCCTGTAGCTCTTGTCGAATTCGCATCTCAACATTACCACCAAGCTGTATGTCAGTACCACGGCCTGCCATATTTGTTGCGATGGTTAATGCTCCAGGAACACCAGCTTGCGCGATAATATATGCTTCTTGTTCATGATAGCGAGCATTTAAAACTTTAAAATTGGTAATACCTTCTTTGCGTAAGCGTTCTGCTAGTTGTTCTGATTTTTCAATAGAAGTAGTACCCACAAGGATAGGTTGTCCTTTTTCGTGTGCTTGACGAATGTCTCGCACAATGGCACGATATTTCTCTTCTGCTGTTCGATAGATTTCATCATCTTCATCAAGACGTTGCACCGGAAGATTTGTAGGGATTTCAACAACTTCAAGGCCATAGATATTATTGAATTCTTCAGCTTCTGTTACAGCAGTCCCCGTCATACCGGACAATTTTTTATACATACGGAAATAATTTTGAAAAGTAATAGATGCTAATGTCTGATTTTCTGGTTGAATGGCTACATGTTCTTTGGCTTCTAGTGCTTGATGCAAACCTTCAGAATAACGCCGCCCTGGCATCATACGGCCTGTAAATTCATCAATAATGACGATTTCGCCATTACGAACAATATAATCTTTATCCTGAATAAATAGTTTATGGGCTTTCAAGGCATTGTTGATATGGTGAACAGTAGCAACATTTTCTATGTCATAGAGACTTCCACTTTTAAGAAGCCCGGCTTGTTCAAGCATTTTTTCAATTTTTTCAGTACCAATTTCGGTAAAAATTGTTGTTTTTTGTTTTTCATCTATTTCGTAGTCTTCTGGAGTTAGAGAAGAAATAAATGTGTCAATAAGGTTATAGAAGTCGGTGCGATCTTCTAGAGGACCGGAAATAATAAGAGGAGTACGTGCTTCATCTATGAGAATTGAATCAACTTCATCGATAATTGCATAATGATGTCCACGTTGAACCATTTGGTTAGGGCTAAAGGTCATATTATCACGTAAATAATCAAAACCCAATTCATTATTTGTCGCATAGGTAATGTCACACGCATAAGCTGCTCGGCGAGCATCGCTATTGAGATCATGTAGAATAACACCTGTGCTTAAACCCAAAAATCCGTAAATTTTGCTCATTGCTTCAGCATCACGGCTAGCAAGATAATCGTTCACAGTAACAACATGAACACCTTTTCCTTCTAATGCGTTGAGGTAAACTGGCAAAGTTGCCATTAATGTTTTACCTTCACCGGTACGCATTTCAGCGATACCTCGATCATGAAGAACCATTCCACCAATGAGCTGTACATCAAAAGGACGCATGTTATAAACGCGTTTTGCTGCTTCACGGACAGTTGCAAAGGCTTCCACTAAGAGCGAATCAATAGTTGCGCCTTCAGTTAATCTTTGACGAAATTCGCTAGTTTTTTGGTAAAGCTGTGTATCACTTAATTTTTGGAATTGTTCTTCCAACGCATTAATTTGTACAACTTTTTGGCGAAAAGTTTTGATACGACGCTCATGAGCCGAACCAAAAAGTTTGCGCACAAAAACACCTAAATTGACCATTCCTGGTCCTTTCTTTTATTTATTACCATTGCGCTTGGTCGCTTCAATATTCAAATATATTGTCCCTATTTTGTATCTCTTAAAGGCACTTGATACAATCAAAATGTGGGCAGTATTATCATATTTCTAGTAGGTAACTTCTTTATATTTAAATTTTATAGTAGAGATAAAAGGCTAAATTCATCGTGTCAACTTTAGGAATATTATTTAGTTTATAGAGTATAGCGTGATTTAGGGTATAATATGGTATTTTTCACTATGGTCATGATATATATTATCCGAGTAAAAAAAGATAAAAGGATAAATTCTGTGTTTTTTTAACAAAATTGCTGATTTATTTATCATGTTAGAGATTAAAGTGCTATGATAAAAATTGAAGCCTGCAAGTACATTCATTCTTAAGGGAGTATATTTATGAAATTCAAATTAACAACGCTCTTTGTGACATCAACTTTATTGGTAAGCACGAGTTTGAGTGTAGTGGCTCAAGATCACGTAAAATCTGCACCAAATGATTTGAATACTTTGGAGAAAGCCTCAGTAAAACCAATTGCACCTTCTCATGTTATGGCCATTATTAATGGGAAGAGTATTACAGCAGGTGAATTGGATGAGCTAGCACTTGAAATAAATCCTAATTTGGCACGTCTTTCTGATGAACAGCGTCGTATAACAGTTTTAAAAGCCTATTTAGATATGCAAGCACTTGCTAAAGCAGCAATTGAGAAAGGTATCGATAAAACAGAAGTTTACGATAAACGTATGGCAATTATGCGTGATAATGTTCTTCAGCAACTTTATTTTAAACAGATGGTTGTTGATAAAATTCAAGATGCTGATTTGCAAGCTCTTTATGATAAGGAAGTTGCTGCTTTACCTAAAGAGGATGAGGTTAAAGCACGTCATATTTTGGTTAAAACGAAAGAAGCAGCAGAAGCTATTATTAAGCGCTTGAAAAAGGGTGAAAAATTTGAAGAGATTGCAAAAAAAGATTCAACAGATGGTTCGGCTTCTGTAGGCGGTGATCTCGGTTATTTTAGTTATGGTCAAATGGTTAAGCCCTTTGAAGATGCCGCATTTAGTTTGAAAGTTGGTGAATACACTAAAAAACCTGTTGAAAGCCCATTTGGTTGGCATATTATCAAAGTGGAAGATCGTCGCCCCAAACAACCTCCTGCATTTGATGATGTTAAAGAGGTATTGCGTACACAGATTATGAAAGATCGTTATCATGCATTAATCACTGATTTGCGTAATAAGGTAGATGTGAAATATCCTGATTCTCATATTGCAAAACTCATGCAATCACTTAATGAAAATAATGCAACCCTTCCAGGTGAAACATCCAATGAAGAAGAGGAATAATATCTTTTCAATCTAGGTTATTTGATGTTTTTTCTTTTTCAAAAATTTCAGCAATTATTTAATTACATGGGATTTCATTGATTTTGACGGGAAAATACGTAATGGCTGTACAGATATCGCCTTTATCTCCCAAAACAATACAAGAGCTTCCGCCATTATCCGGTGTACGGATGGCAACGGCGGAAGCTGGGATTAAATATAAAAATCGTACAGATCTTCTCTTGATTGTATTTGATGAGCCAGCAAATGTGGCAGGTGTTTTTACACGTTCTAAATGTCCGTCTTCTTCTGTAGATCATTGTCGTGCATCGCTTTCTCATGGAGTTGCGAGGGGTGTTGTCGTTAATTCTGGGAATGCAAATGCTTTTACAGGACATAAAGGTAAGCAAACAACAGATGCAATAGTACACACTGCAGCGAGTATCTTAAAGGCTAGAGAAAATGAAATTTTTTTGGCCTCTACTGGTGTTATTGGCGAATTAATGAATGCCTCTTGTTTATTAAATCTTTTGCCCAATATGGTTGCTGAAGCAGAAGAAGGAAATTGGTTAGAAGCTGCAAAAGCTATTATGACAACTGATACGTTTCCAAAGCTTGCAACACGCAGATTTGACTTTGGTGGGGAAGTTGTGACCATTAATGGAATTGCAAAAGGTTCTGGTATGATTGCTCCAGATATGGCAACAATGCTTTCTTTTGTAGTAACTGATGCAGCAATTGCTTCTGATATACTTCAATCTATGTTATCAGAGGCGGTTCAGGGATCTTTCAATTCTATTACTGTTGATAGTGATACTTCAACATCCGATACATTGATGTTATTTGCAACAGGGAAAGTAACAGGCAATTCCCTTTGTTTGACGAGTAAATCAGATCCGCGTTATAAGGCATTTACAAAGCAATTGAGTGAGCTTTTGCATGAACTTGCATTACAGGTTGTTTGTGATGGTGAGGGGGCCCGTCATTTAATTGAAGTTAGCATAACTGGTGCCACAACAAATAGCGCCGCTAAAAGCATTGCTCTATCAATTGCAAATTCACCACTTGTAAAAACGGCTATTGCGGGTGAAGATGCTAATTGGGGGAGGGTGGTTATGGCAGTTGGAAAAGCTGGTGTTGAAGCAAATCGCGATCTCTTAACAATCTGGTTTGGCGAGCATCGTGTGGCTGTCAATGGAGAGCGTGATCCTGATTATAGTGAAGAGATGATGAGCACTTATATGAAAAACCAATACATTACGATTCGTGTTGATATCGGTCTTGGAAGTGGTAAAGCGACAGTTTGGTCTTGCGATTTAACAAAAGAATATGTTGCAATTAATGGCGACTATAGAAGTTAATTGATATAATATAAATTCAGATATTAAATATACATTCTCTTTTAATTATTAGACACTCAGACTTTTTCAATTCTTTAAGGAGAGATAATAGAAGAGGTTAGAGTTATTATATTACTGTTGGAGACAAGTAATGCAGATAAAACGCTCACTTCTTCTTGTCGTTGCATGTGCATTGTTGGATAAAGATAATCGAGTTTTACTTGCAAAGAGACCTTCAGGAAGATCAATGAGTGGTTTGTGGGAATTTCCTGGTGGAAAGGTTGAAGAGGGGGAAACACCAGAGGAATCATTGATTCGTGAATTAAAGGAGGAGCTTGATATTCATGTTCAAAAAAATGACTTTTTGCCTTTAACATTTGCAAGCCATAGTTATGAAACATTTCATTTATTAATGCCATTTTATATATGTCGCCATTATAGGGGTATCCCTCAAGGGCGAGAAGGGCAAAATTTAAAATGGATTTTTATTAACGATCTTGATAAATATTCTATGCCTGATGCTGATAAGCCATTAGTACAGGTGTTGAAAAACTTTCTTCTGTAATATGTTTATGAGTGGAGAAAATATTGAAAAATGGACGTTTTGTTCATTAAATATTTTGATAAAAGGAGGCTTTAGATAGATCTACCTCCGAAAAGGTGTTTTGTGATTATCCTCAAGGATTTTCTTATTTCTCTTTAAGATCAATCGCTCCATCATTACTGTTTATGGCTTTTATATATTGTTTTTCATTGAGATGCGATAGTGATTGCATGGAGCTTATTATTTATGAAAGAAATATTATATTCTTTAAAATAGAATTTTGTAGATATGTAAAAATCAGCTTATTTATTTTCTATTTTTATATAACTATGAATATGAATAGGTGAAAATTCGTTTCTGGCCTATAACTAATAAAAATAATGATTTTGTAAAAATATAGTAAGCTCTATATTTTTTTAATATTACGAGTGAATTTTAAATTATATATTATTTTTTAATGTAAAGCACAAAAAATAGTAGGCATAAGCAATGACATTTAATTTTTTTATTAATTTATTTCTATTTATTATTTTTTTATTATTGCTTTCTCAAAGTAAAAAAATCAAATGGGGTTTTGCGTTACGTGTTATGTTGGGTCTTATTGTTGGCCTGATTTTTGGAAGTGCTTTGCAGTTTATTTATGGGGAAGGCGAGTCAACACTATTAAAATCTGTTGAATGGTTTAACATTATTGGAGATGGTTATCTATTATTGTTGCAAATGATTGTTATGCCATTAGTGTTTATCTCTATCGTTTCAGCGGTAGCACATTTGCATTCTTCTTATGCTGTTAGCAGAATTAGTGTAGTAACAATTTCAATATTACTTTTTACAACATGTATTTCAGCATTGGTTGGTATTTTAGTAGTTAACTTTTTTGGGTTAACAGCGAATGGTTTAGTGCATGGGGGGGAGGATATATCTGCTGTTCTTGGCGGGAATACTTTTCAAGTTGGAGAAATAAATATACCAAAATTAATTTTATCATTTATTCCCCAAAATCCATTTGCTGACTTAATGGGATCTGAACGTACATCGATTATTAGGGTTGTTATTTTTTCAGCGTTTTTAGGATCTGCTGTTCTTCTTTTAAAGAAAGATGATCCAGATAAAGGGGAAAAAGCTCTTTCGTTTATTCAAGTTATACAGTCTTGGGTTATGTGGTTAGTACGTATTGTAATTGCGTTAACACCTTATGGTATTTTTGCTCTTATGACTAAGGTTGGTGCAACCTCAAATGTTGCTGATATTTTTAAATTACTAGTTTTTATTATTGCTTCTTATGTTGGTATTATTCTTATGTTTGGAATTCATGGTGTGTTGCTTGGTGTATCAGGCATTAACCCATTTCGTTTTTTCAAAAAAGTTGTACCTGTTTTGACATTTGCTTTTAGTAGCCGTTCAAGTACTGCTACTATTCCTCTAAATATTGAAGCGCAAACCCAGTGGATTGGTGTACCACAATCAATTGCAAGTTTTGCAGCTTCTTTTGGTGCAACGATTGGCCAAAATGGTTGTGCAGGTCTTTATCCAGCTATGCTTGCAACCATGATAGCACCATCTGTTGGTATTAATCCTTTCGACCCTATCTGGATTACTACTCTTGTTGGGGTAGTAACTTTGAGTTCTATTGGAGTTGCTGGTATTGGTGGTGGTGCTGTTTTTGCTGCATTAATTGTTTTACCAATTATGGGGCTCCCTATTGCTTTGGTAGCCGTACTTATTTCTGTTGAACCTTTAATTGATATGGGGCGTACAGCTCTTAACGTTAATGGTTCAATGTTGGCTGGAGCTATGACAAGTCAAATATTACGCACAACGGATAAGAGCATTTTTGAAAAATGATTTTTCTATAAAATTTGCGGTTTTTTCATTGTTATTTTGATTGTTTTTCTAAAACATCAACAAGGGATATTTGCGCTGAACCAGGACGTAAGGGTTTTTGTTGATTTTGATCAGGTGCCCAGCCGGATAACCATATGAAAGAAAAATGCGCGCGAATGCGACCATCTGGATCACTAAATTGTTGTGCGTAGATTTCAGCAGCGCGAAGAAAAAAGCGCTTAGATATAGGGCGTTGTGAGCGGTTAATTAACGCATTTTGCATCCCCATGGCTTTAAGGTCATGCATGAGATCAAACATTGTATTGTAACGTATTGTGATATTTTCGACATCCACTACGGGCATAGCAAAACCAACACGTTGTAAAATAGCTCCTACATCACGAATATCGGCAAAAGGATAAATTCTTGGGCTAACTCCTCCATAAATTTCGAGTTCAGCTTGAAGCAAACTTTCTCGCAATTCTCTTAATGTTCCAGCTCCAGTCATAACTGCAAGAAATAGGCCATCTGGTTTAAGAATGTCCTTTATTTGTTTTAAAACACCAGGGGTATCATTGGTTAATTGTAGTGAGAGAAGCGAAACAATAAGATCACAATAGTGTGGTGGAAAATCAAGAAATTCTCTGTCACGTAAATGAAATTTTTGATCATGACTTTGGTAAAGAATGTCAGTTTCAACACGTTCTATAGAGCTAATTTTGCCAGATTTTTTTAAAGTTTGTACAGCAAGGCCCGTATGGCTATGTAAATCTAGAGCTAGTGTGAATTGACGCTCAACAGTTTTTAGACGTTTGTAAAGATCCTCAGCAACATAGGATAATAAAAAATCATATCCCTCTTTTGCTTTTTTAAAAGCGCGTTTGCGAAATTGTTCAATGCGGATATGGTCAAAAATAAGAGGATGAGGCATATCGCTTACCATTTCCTGTTTTGGGGATATAGTTTTAAATAAGTTTATTATGATGCAATGCTATATCAAGCTTATGATGAAAAAGGAACGATGAAATAGCTTGATAAAACTGAGTATTTTTGAAAAAATCAAATTTTATAGGTTTTGAAACGTAAAAAAAATGTCTTATGCTACAAAGCTATGAAAGAATAAACTGATGAAGTGATACTTTTGAGATTTTTAAAAATAGGGGGATATGTTGGGTAAATTCATTGAGTCCTTAATAAAAATTTTATATCTACCGACTTGCCCTGGATGTAAGAAAATTGTTTCTGCTTATAGTACGGTTTGTTCTGATTGTTGGAAAGATTTTCAATTTATTACGAAACCTTATTGTCCTGTTATGGGGATTCCTTTTGCTTACGATATGGGAGAAGGTTTTCTTAGTGGTGAAGCAATTCAAGCTTCTCCTCCTTTTTCACGTGTTCGTTCAGTGGTTGTTCATAAGGGGTTAGCGCGACTTTTGACAATCCAATTGAAATATAGTGATCGTCTAGAATTAGCACGTTTTATGTCTAATTGGATGGTACTTGCAGGGCGTGAACTTCTTGATGATTGCGATGTTATTATACCTGTTCCATTGCATTTTCGTCGTTTTTTTTGGCGACGTTATAATCAATCTGCTGAACTTGCCCGTTATATTGCAGCAGCACGGAAAAAACCTTTTAAACCTAGCTGGCTTGTTCGTTCTCGGCATACTCGTCCACAGGTTGGTTTATCTGCTAAGGAAAGAAAACTTAATGTGCAAAGCACTTTTAAGGTACCTCATAAAATTAAAAAGCATTTAAAAGGGCGTTCTATTTTGCTGATTGATGATGTTTTGACAACAGGTATGACAATTACTGCAGCAGCTGCAACATTAAAACATGCAGGTGCACAACAAGTTGATGTACTGACATTTTCGCGCGTATTGAAAGATGTTCCTGTTTTATCTCACTCTTGAGAAGTGATTAAAGATTGATTATATCAAAAAACATTGGAGAAATATTATGAAAGAAATAACACTTTATACACGTCCCGGTTGTCCCTATTGTACAAAAGCGCGTGCTTTATTTGATAAAAAGGGCGTCAAATATACAGATATTGATGCATCAACTTCCCTTCGCCAACAAATGGTACAACGAGCGAATGGGCGTAATACATTTCCTCAGATTTTTATAGGTGATTATCATGTTGGAGGTTGTGATGATCTTTATGCTTTAGATGCTGAAGGTAAACTCGACTGTTTACTCAAAAGTGCCTAATAGTTATCTGTTATGGTTGGCTTATTCAAACCGTTTTGCAAGAAGCATGTAGTTAACGTCCATATCTTTTGAGCGATTCCAGCTATCATTTAATGGATTATAAGTAATGCCAATCTCATCAATAACGGATAGAGTATTTTGAGATAATAGCTTTTTTAGCTCTTGAGGTTTTAGAAATTTTTTATAGTCATGAGTTCCTTTTGGGAGCCAACGTAGAATATATTCAGCACCGACAATTGCTAGCCCCCAAGCTTTCCATGTACGGTTAAGTGTTGCAACAAACATAAGTCCTTGTGGTTTGAGCATTTTGGCAGTGGCCGACATGAAGAGATTAACATCGGCAACATGTTCAACAATCTCCATGTTGAGAATTACATCAAATTGTTCTTCTTCATCTGCAAGTGTTTCTGCAGTGGTGGCGCGATAATCAATTGAAAGACCGCTTTGGATTGCATGGGTTTTTGCTACCTCGATATTGGTTTGCGAAGCATCGGCTCCTATAATAGTGGCTCCAAGGCGGGCCATTGGTTCACATAATAAGCCGCCCCCACAACCAATATCAAGAATCCTCAAACCTTCAAAAGGCGTAAGGGACATAGGGTCACGATCAAATTCTAAACAGATTTTTTCTTTAATATAAGAAATGCGTGTTGGATTGAATTGATGGAGGGGGCGAAATTTGCCTTGGGGATTCCACCATTCAGAAGCAATTTGTGAAAAATGATCAATTTCACTCTGATCAATCGTAGTGTGAGCTTTATTTATCATATCACTCTCCTTTTATTTTTATATTATCAAGTCAGGTAGATTTTTCTAAAGTCAAGAGTAAATTAACATAATCACGCTGGGCTTGCGAAAATTATAGATATTGGTTATGTCGAAAAGAAATTTGATACGGCGACAGGACCTTATTCTAACTGTCTCATTTGAAATAAGAAATATAAGAGTATTATAAATGGCACGTATTGTCATGAAATTTGGTGGCACATCTGTAGCAAACATTGAATGTATTCATAATGTTGCTCGACATGTCAAAAGAGAAGTAGATGCGGGTAATGAGATTGCAGTAGTGGTATCTGCAATGGCCGGTAAAACAAATGAGCTCGTTCAGTGGACGCGTGAAGCTTCACCAATGCATGATGCTCGTGAATATGATGTAATCGTTTCTTCTGGGGAACAAGTAACAGCAGGTTTGTTGGCTATTACACTCCAAGCAATGGGAGTGAATGCTCGCTCATGGCTTGGGTGGCAAATCCCTATTTATACTGATAATGCACATAGCGGTGCACGGATTGTAGATATTGATGGATCTTTTTTAATACAGCGTTTTCAAGAGGGGCAGGTAGCAGTTATTGCTGGTTTTCAAGGATTAGCTCCAAATAATAGAATTTCTACCTTGGGACGAGGTGGGTCAGATACAAGTGCTGTTGCAGTGGCGGCGGTTTTGCAGGCTGATCGTTGTGATATTTATACAGATGTAGATGGTGTTTATACAACTGACCCGCGAGTTGAACCTAAGGCACGTCGTTTACCGAAAGTGGCTTTTGAAGAAATGCTTGAAATGGCTTCTCTTGGGGCAAAAGTTTTGCAAGTTAGGTCTGTTGAATTAGCTATGGTCCATAAAGTTCGTACTTTTGTACGCTCAAGTTTTGAAGATCCCGATGCTGTGGACATGTGCAGTTCAGTTAATCCCCCTGGAACACTTATTTGCGATGAGGATGAGATTGTGGAACAACAAAATGTTACTGGTATTGCTTTTGCTAAAGATGAAGCACAAATTTCACTACGCAGACTGGCAGATCGTCCGGGTATTTCTGCAGCAATTTTTGGCCCTTTGGCTGAAGAGCGTATCAATGTTGATATGATTGTGCAGAATATTTCTGAAGACGGTTCAAAGACTGATATGACTTTTACTGTACCATCAGCTGATGTAGATAAGGCTGTTGCACTTCTTGAAAAAAATCGTGCAGAGATTGGGTTTGATGTTATTCAGTCTGAGAGTGATCTTGCAAAAGTTTCTGTTATTGGTGTTGGTATGCGCAGTCATGCAGGGGTTGCAGCTACAGCATTTAAGGCTTTGGCTGAAAAAGGCATTAATATTCAAGCAATTACCACTTCAGAGATTAAGATTTCTGTTTTAATTGATAGTGCTTATACTGAACTTGCAGTAAGAACTTTGCATGCTGTTTATGGTCTTGAGATAGGATAAGTATTTTTAATTTTAAATATTTTCCAATTAATTAGGCATATTTAGATTTTATATGTACAAGTAGCTAAGAGCCTTACTAAGATTGCTTCTTATCTTTTTCAGCTATTATGGGCATAAAATTTTTCTTTATTTTGTTCTAAAAATATAAAAGAGTCTATTATTGAGGTGTTTATTATTAGAGTGTTATGTGGTTTGTTTATGCTTAATCAAGTTACATTGGTATGAATGCAAATTATACGCGCTTTTAAAAGATTCTTGTAGGTATAAATTGCACTTTTTGTTGCCTATGATGAATGACTGAAATCAAAAAAAATAATCATGTGCAGTCATTCATTGAATGTAATTAAAGCCTTAAATGTTTTCAAAGTTTTAGCTTAAAGTAAGCTCTATGGCTTGGTTAATTGCAATTTGTGACACGCTTTTTATTATTTTTGATATAAAAGAGGCCATATCCAAGGCCAATAAGGGCAGAAAGGCCAGAACCACAAAGTACACCAATTTTTGCAGAATCAAGTTGAACAACATCTTTAAAAGCAAGCATTGAAACAAAGATTGACATTGTAAAACCAATACCTGCTAAAAATCCAATTAATAATATACCCGCCCATGCTACATTAGGAGGAAGGCGGCATAGACCTGATTTTACTGCTAAATAGCTAGCTGCAATAATACCAAGCGGTTTACCAATACATAGTCCCATGATAATGCCGAGAACAATCAAAAATGATTTGTCAGAAGAGAGGTCAAAGTTTGCAAAGTTAACGCCAGCATTTGCAAAAGCAAAAATTGGCATAACGCCGTACGCTACCCATGGATGTAATGCTTTTTGAACCCGTGTTACAGGTGCGATTATATCGCGTTGTCCTCTACGCACTTTTTTTAATGTGGTTGAGATATGATGAAGATCTGTATTTTTTTCTTGAAGTGTTTCAACTGCGTTGCTTAGCATTGTAAGCGGAGCTACAAGATTACGGGTAGGTAAGACTGGGGTCATCATGCCTAAAATTACGCCGGCAAGTGATGGATGAGCGCCTGTTATCATTAACCCCCACCAAATGATTGCACCAGGCAAAATATAAAGCCACGCTGATGCAAACCCAATCCATTGAAAAAATAAGACTAAAACAATACCTGCTGCTGCGATAGCTAAACCATTGGGATCTAAATTAGTTGAGTAGAAAAAAGCAATAATAAGAACAGCGATAATATCATCAATAATTGCTAATGATAAAAGAATGATATGAAGATTAGAAGGAATTGCTTTCCCAAGAAGTGCGAGAATACCTAATGCAAAAGCAATATCAGTAGCTGTCGGCACAGCCCAACCATAAGTATCCCCCCCATTTAAGTTAATGCTCAGATAAATAATTGCAGGAAGACAAACTCCACCTATTGCCGCTACAATTGGTAAAATTGCTTGTTTAAAATTAGCAAGAGCACCTTCGTGAATTTCACGCCGAATTTCCATTCCCGCTACGAGGAAAAACACAGTCATAAGAGCATCATTAATCCAAAAATGTAGATCCCATGATAAGTTAAAATAGCCAAAATTAAAGCCAAGAGGTGTATGCCAAAATGCTTCATAGGAAGAAGAATATTTAGAATTAGCAAGTATGAGCGCAATTGCAGCTGCTAATAAAAGAACAATACCACTTACAGCTTCAATATGGAGAAAACGTTCAATTGCGGAAAGTGCCCGATTTGCGACAAGAGAAGCTCGATTTGGTAAGCGATTTGAGGATAAATCAGGCATAAAAAACTCCAAATATCAATTTATTCATATATGCTTTGTTTATAAGGTATTCTGTGTATCGCTTATAGTATTTATATGAAGAAAAAAGGGGATGGTAATTCTCCAATTTTAAAACCAATTATGTTTTTAATGAGATGCTTCATTTTTAACAGTGAGACTCATTTTATTAAGAACAGCTGATAGATTATTTTGTAAAGCAGCTTCAAGATCAGATGTTGTAAGCCCTTTATTATCTTTTGCTGCTATTTTTATTTTTAATGTTTGTGGATTTCTAGCAAAATTGCCGAGGGCTTTCGAAATATTTTCAGCTTCATCATGATTTTTTAATAATATTTTGGGGCTTTGGGTCACGATTAAATAAAAATTATCATAAAGTTCTTGTTTGAGATCATGTTCATTATCGTTAAGACTTTGTGCAAGATAAGAAAAGATTTTATCAATAAGACCAGCGTCTGTATAACATATGTCAATTTCAGAGATGCCAAGATTTTGAGAAGCAGCAATGATTGCGTCTTTTTGACCAGAGAAGAATGTTTTATCAACATCAGTAACTGTAGCTGAAATTTTTCCAGAGCCAATGTTTTGGACGTTAAAAGACATTGCATTAAGCGAAAGGATACGCTTTTTTTCATTGTAAGAGATATCAAGCTTTCCGGAAATATCAAGGTGCTCAAAGCCCGTATTTTTAAGAAAATCTAAGTTTTTTCTCTCCATTTTTTTAGGTAAGATTGAAAGGCCATTAAGAGAGAGTAAAAGATTTTCTGGTATGGCTTGTTGCCATTGGTCTGATTTTAATTGGAATGATTCAAGGTTTGTTTTTATCTGTGGTGTATCAATAATTACTTTATCAATTTTAGCATCAACTGAGGTAATAGCTGAAAGGCCATTTACGAGAATAGCATTTTGTGCTGTTTGATTGTTTGCTTTTTTTGCGCTGAGGTAATCTTGAATAAGTTTTTTAAAAGGTTGATCGAGAGGCTGTATTTTCAAGCCAGATGTTTTAAATTTTCCAAAAAAGAAAGAAGTGTTTTTTTCTTTTCCTTCAAAAACATCAACTGCTACATTACCCAATGTAATAGGACCAATAACAGTTTTGCCTTGATTCTTGACATTGTCTTTATCAGAAATGATAGAATAAGCATAACCCACATCAATATTATGGGCTTTTATTGGGTTACTTTTAACGGTTAGATATATCTTTTTAGTACTATCTGCAGCTGTCTTTGCAAAACTTATATTAGTCGTTATATCTTTGATACCAACGGAATGAATACGACCGTTTTGAAGATTAGAAAGCTGAAAATTCTTGATATTAATTCTTTCAGTTGGCTTATTCTCATCCTCTATGAAAAGTAATATATCTGGTGCATTAATTGATGAAATATCAATACGCATAAACGATTGCAAAAAGGAAGACGTGATCGTAGCATCTTTGTTTTTCAAGGATACATTATTAATAGAGATTTTAGGAACTTGTAGACGAACATTCTTATATGTTAAGTCAATATCATAAAGTGTGAAAGCACCAGGAATGAATGCAATGGGGGGACGTCCTGAAATAGAACCAATTTTAAGTGATGTATCAGCTGGGGTTGGTAGAGTGACGTTAGTCAAATTTATTTTACCTAGAATACTGACTTCGGATGTTTCTGCGTTGATAGAACGGCGGGCTATTTCTTTTTTTACAAAGCTATCAAGATGGGGTTTTGCCATATAAAAACCACCAATAACTACTATTGTTAAAATAGCAACAAATCCAATAATATACGTCAACCAATATTTTAGGTTATTGCGATACCAACTATTAAAATTGATCATTATTTTTTCTTTCAGTTTTGTCACTATATGCTGAGAGTATAAATAAATTTCTTTAAACAACGATAAAAGCTCAGGTATGATGTATATCAACTAAATATCTGTCTATTTCCTTTGATGTAAGATCATCATAATTTTTTTTTCAACAAGCTTTTATCAACTGTCACCAGTTTTTTTCAATATTTTACATGAAACTATAATCATGAATAAGGAACTGTGCACTAATTATGACCTTATTTATCATGTTTAATCATTTTTAAGGAGGAGTAATGTGTCGTTTTTTATGTCACTGACTAAAGGAACGATTAAAGGGAATATATGATGTTGGTGATTATAAGCTGACAGGGAGTCGTTAGTGTTATGACAGAAGATCAAATAATGGCTTTTTCTATTATTGGTCTCATGATGGCTGTTTTTATGTGGGGTCGGTTTCGTTATGATATCGTTGCTGTTTGTACATTATTAATTGCTTGCACTCTCGGTCTTGTTAATCCGAAGGAAGCATTTAGTGGTTTTAGTAATGATATTGTTATTATCGTAGGTAGTGCGTTTATCATCAGCACAGTTATGTCACGCTCTGGCATTGTGGAATATATTATTCAACGAATGTGGCCTGATGTAAAGTCAGTAAAACTTCAATTAGCTTTTTTAGTTATTTCTGTGGTTCTTTTATCAATGTTTGTTAAAAACATTGGTGCTTTAGCCATTATGCTTCCGATTGCTTTCCAATTTGCTCGCCGTTCTCATGTTTCACCATCTGTGTTTTTGATGCCAATGGCATTTGGTTCTTTATTAGGTGGTCTCATGACACAGATAGGCACTTCTCCCAACATTGTTGTTTCAGCTATGCGAGAACGTTTAGAAGGAATCCCTTTCACTATGTTTGATTTTATACCGGTTGGTGCAACAATTGCTGCTGTTGGAGTTTTCTATTTAATATTTTTTTCTTGGCGTTTACCTATCCGTGCGCATTCAAGCACATCATTTGATGATGCTGTTGATATTTGTAATTATGTTTCAGAAGTGCGTATTCCCGTTAATTCTCCCATTGTAGGAAAAACTATTATTGATCTCATTAAACCATCAGGCGGTGAAGTTATGGTTATTCAGATCATTAGAAATGAAGTATCCATTTCACCATTACCAGATTTTGTTTTTGCCAAAGATGATACTGTTCTGCTGGAAGGCTCACATACAGGGCTAGACACTGTGATTAATTCAGCTCGCTTAGAATTTGCTACTGGTCGTACTCTTTCTGTAGGTGATAAAGGTAGCCAGCTTGATATTGTTGAGGCTGTTATTACAGATAATTCTCCTCTTATTGGTATCAGTGCTAAAAGACTTTCGTTGTTTGATCACTATGATGTAAATTTACTTGCTTTAAGTCGTCAATGTGAAAGGATACGTGGTAGGCTTGGTGATGTTGTTTTCCGTCTCGGGGATGTCATTGTTTTGCAGGGACAGGATATGGTTATTCCGAGCTTGTTAAGAGAATTGAAATGTCTTCCTTTAGCAAAACGCAATATCATGTTCGGTAATTTACGACATGGCCTTATGTCTTTAGCTATTTTGTTTGTAGCAATTATTACGACGGCTTTTCAAATTGTTCCGGTTGCATTTTCTTTTTTTTCTGCAGCTATTGCGATGGTCGTTTTTCGGATTCTTCCAATGCGGGATTTGTACCATGCTTTAGATGGACAAATATTGGTGTTATTAGCAACTCTTATTCCAGTAAGTGAAATATTGGAAAAAACAGGATGCACGGATTTGATTGGTGGTTGGCTTAGCCAAATGGCTGTATTTTTACCACCATCTGGTGCATTAGCACTTATCTTGATTACAGCAATGCTGATAACACCATTTTTAAACAATGCAGCAACAGTGATGGTTATCGCACCAATTGCATCAAGTTTTGCTCATTCTCTTCATTATAAACCTGAGGCTTTTTTAATGGCTGTTGCGATAGGCGCTGGGTGTGATTTTCTTACACCTATTGGGCATCAATGTACTATGTTAGTAATGGGGCCTGGTGGTTATCGTTTTAGTGATTATGCACGTTTTGGTGCTCCGTTGGCAGTGTTGATAGCAATCGTTGCGGTTCCGATGTTAATGTGGGTTTGGCCATTACAATAAACAGTAGGAAAACCTTTGAATAGATTTTTTTACTGAGATGAAGATTAAGTGGAAAAGCTATGTTTTACGCAAAGATTTTAAGATGGAGGGCCTTATTATGATAAGGCGCAAGCGTTTCCTTAGTATTGTAGCAATGTTTGTCTATTTTTCTCCAGATATTCTCAGTTATGAAAAGCTGGGCAATATATAAATTGATAAGGATTTTAATGAACGTTTTAATTGTAATATTGGCAGAGATGAGGATGATGTTTGTTGGTTGAAAATTTAATGATTGGCATCACTCTATAGGGTTATTTTTCTGATTTTGAAGCCATTCTAATTGATATTTGATGTATGAAACTATTTTCATGAGTTAATTTTTAATAATAGTTTTCTAATAGAAGCTATGGAAAGATACCATACAATAGTTGTTATTTTAAGGTTTTAGAAGTTGTAATGTGCACATAGAATGTTAATACAGCTAAACAATGCTACCCGAAATGGCATATAATCTATGCGTGTTAGATATTAAGGTGATTATATTCGGTTGTTATTAGTATGTTTGCAATTATCTAGTAGGTGATATAAAGCAGTATGGGCTAAATATTTCGCTTTTGTTTTAAATTAGCAATATGGCGTTAATGTATAACAAGAGTTGAAGTGATTGAAAGTAACTTTACGCATTTCAATAGGAGTGAGATGCGTAAAAATTCATGTCAATCAAAAGATAATCGCGAGAGATTTTAATTCGGTACAGTTATAAAAACAGTTGATAAGGGTATATGTTAATTTTAAATCAATCAACTGACAAAATAAAGATTATTGGTGGATAGGGCTCTATCTTTGTTTATTTATACGTAATAGTGTAAGAATTAAGATTCTTTCCAGGGTAGGGTGTATGTCATACGATAGTTTTATTCATGAAGTTAATGAAGAGCTCCGTCAGGAAAAAGTTCGTGCTTTTTGGGGGAGTTATAGTTTCTTGATTATTGTTTCAGCTATTATTTTTGTACTAGCGATAGCTGTTTATCAAATTTATCATTATGGGCAAATGAATAAAGCCAGCAAGATTGGTGATATATTTATAACAAGTCTTAATTTGGCGGACTCACTTCAATTTGATGAAGCGATGAATCAATTAGAGAGTGTCAAAACATCTAATTTTGGAGGGTATCCTTTTCTTGCTCGTTTACGTGAAGCTTCTTTGCTGATGCAGCAAGGCAATACTGTTAAGTCAGTAGAGGTTTTTGATGCGGTTGCGGCTGATAAGAATGCACCGCAGATATTACAGAGAGTTGCAAAAATTCGAGCGGCTTATATTTTAGTTGATATAGGCACATTTGATGATGTTAAAAAACGTGTCAACGATATGGCAAATGATATCGACCCTATGCGCATGTCTGCAAGAGAAGTTTTAGGTTTAGCTGCTTATAAAGCTAACAAGATAGATGATGCGATTTATTATTTTCAAAAAATTTCTGAAGAAAATATTTTAGGACTAAAAATAATTGATCGAGCAAAAATTATGCTTGAGCTTATTCAGTCTGAAAGAAAGGTGAATAAGGGGTAAATTAATGAGCCTCACCATTGCTATAGTTGGCCGGCCCAATGTTGGGAAATCAACATTATTTAATCGTTTGGTTGGGCAAAAATTGGCTTTGGTTGATAATAAGCCAGGTGTAACACGTGATCGGCGTGTTCATGAGGCAAGGCTTCAAGATTTGCGTTTTAATGTAATTGATACAGCTGGTTTAGAAGATGCAAGTGATCAAACACTTGAAGGCCGCATGTTTTTTCAGACAAAGGCTGCTATTAAAGAAGCGGATCTTATCCTATTTGTACTTGATGCAAAGAGCGGGATAACACCAAGTGATTGCAGTTTTGCTTCATTGGTTCGCAAGTCGGGAAAACCAATTGTGCTTATTGTCAATAAATCTGAGTCAAAAATGGCAATAGAAGGGGGATATGAAGCATGGTCTTTAGGTTTAGGTGAGCCTTGCGCAATATCTGCTGAACATGGTCTGGGCTTTTCGGATCTTCGTGATGCAATTGTAAATGCTGTTGGTAAAGATAAAGCTTTTGAGCAAGTAAAAGAAGAAGAATGTGCTCTTACGCGGTGTGTGTCTTTAGATAATGATTTTGACGATTTGGAAGAAAGAGGTTTTGTTTACGATGAAAGCAAACCTATTCGGATAGCAATTGCTGGTCGTCCCAATACTGGAAAATCAACACTGATCAATAGTATGTTGGGGCAGGATCGTTTGCTGACAGGGCCTGAAGCTGGTATTACGCGTGATTCTATTTCTGTAGATTGGGAATGGCGTGGTCGTTGTTTTAAACTCTTTGATACTGCGGGGTTGCGTCGAAAATTAAAAGTTCAAGAAAAGTTAGAAAAACTTTCTGTTGCAGACACTTTACGCGCAATCCGTTTCTCGGAAGTGGTGGTGATTGTTTTTGATGCAACCATGCCTTTTGAAAAGCAAGATTTACAAATTGCTGATCTTGTGATTCGTGAGGGGCGAGTTCCAATTATAGCTTTCAATAAGTGGGATCTTATTGAAGATTGCCAAGAAGTATTGGCTGATTTACATGAAAAATGTGCTCGTCTTCTTCCTCAGGTTCGTGGTTTGAGAGCTGTCCCTTTATCAGGCCAGTATGGTAAAGGGATTGATAAACTTATGGAAAATATCATGATGATTCATCGTGTGTGGAATCGTCGTATTCCTACAGGGAAACTTAATCGCTGGCTTGAAACTATAGTTGCGCACCATCCACCACCAGCGGTTTCTGGGCGTCGACTTAAGATTAAGTATATAACACAAATTAAAACGCGTCCTCCGGGGTTTATGATTTCTTGTTCACGGTCAGATGCAATGCCTCAATCATATTTGCGTTATCTGTCTAATGGGTTACGTGATACATTTGATATGCCAGGGGTACCCATCCGTTTATTACTGCGAACATCTGATAATCCTTTTGCATGATGGAAAAAAGTAACAATTTCCTTCATGTTCTAAGTCATTTTTAGACTTTTTAAAGGTTTAAAAATGGGTATTTAATAACTAGCTTTTTAAAGAGGCTTTGCTTTGATTTGTTAAGTTTTTGGAACAGAAATGGATGTGTAAAATAAACAAACAAGAATATAGCTTTTTAAAGTGAGAGCAGAAATGCAATTTAGTTGGTTCTATAAGATAGCTACCTTATTGTTTGATAGTTAAAGTTGATAAAATTGGTATGCCTATTATTATACCTATTATAGAATGCGTAGTGTTAATCAGGAGTTGAGTCATATTATTATGTTTTTCGATGATAAATCATTATCTGTTTTATTTATTGATAAAAATCCTTGTGATAGACGCTTTTGGGTAGCTTGACGAATGAATTTAGTAACAATATGTTGCAGGAAGCTTTATATGTATTTTGCTTTTGATTAAGGAGCCAATTATGGCAAAGGGCGATAAACCCGTTGTGCCACAAAAGGAGGCTGAAGAGAAAAAGCAAAGAGATTCTTTTCATTTAGAGGATTTAGAATGGCGTAGTCAAAATTTGGGATTGGCTTTAATGCGTAAGAAAGCATTAAAGAAACAGGATCTTAAAAATGAGAACAGAGAGTCACAAAACAAAGTAGGGCATGCCATTAAGTTGTCGAGTGAGTTTCTGGCAAGTGTTATTGTAGGTATTGTCTTAGGGTTGGGATTTGATAAGCTAACAGGTTTGTTGCCATGGGGATTGATATTTTTTCTTTTTCTTGGGTTTACTTCTGGTATAGTAAATATTCTTCGGTCTTTAGGGCACATTGCTCCTAGTCAATTAGGAAAAAATAGCGTATCGCATCAGAATAAAAGGGTCGATAAATTTAATAAATGAGGTTAAAGTGACAGCGCACGCTCCAGATCCTATTCATCAATTTGAAGTTTCACGGCTGATTAATATTTCTATAGGAAATATGGATTTATCGTTTACGAATGTATCATTTTTTATAGTCGTTACGGTTGTTTTATCTTCAGTATTTCTTTTTCTCTCATCATCAAGTCGTAGATTGGTTCCAACACGTATGCAGTCTATTTCTGAAATGGCGTATGAATTTGTAGCGTCGACTTTGCGTGAATCAGCTGGCGTACAGGGAATGCGTTTTTTCCCTTTAGTATTTTCATTATTTATTTTTATTTTGGTCGCTAATTTTATTGGTCTTTTTCCTTATTTTTATACTATTACCTCTCAAATTATGATCACTTTTTCATTGGCGATGTTAGTTATTTTGACGGTGATTGGTTATGGTTTTTATAAACATGGGGTTTGTTTTTTAAAACTTTTTGTGCCTAGTGGTGTGCCTGTTATGATTTTGCCTTTAGTCACAATGATTGAGCTTATTTCTTTTTTGTCTCGCCCTATTAGTCTTTCACTTCGTCTTTTTGCTAATATGCTTGCTGGTCACATCACGCTTAAAGTGTTTTCTGGTTTTATTGTTTCAATGGTTGGGGTAGGGGTTATAGGTATTGGTGGTTCTATTTTACCTCTCATTATGACTGTGGCAATTACTGCTCTTGAATTTTTGGTAGCATTTCTACAAGCTTATGTCTTTACGGTTTTAACTTGTATGTATCTTAGTGATGCTGTTCACCCGGGGCACTAGTAAATAATGAATTTTAGTCAAACAATGCAATTTCACTTCAAAGGAGAATAATATGGAATTAGCACTTGCAGCAAAATATATTGGCGCTGGTCTTGCCTGTTTTGGTATGGCTGGGACAGCATTGGGGCTGGGAAATATTTTTGGTAGCTATCTTTCTGGTGCCTTACGTAATCCATCAGCAGCAGATAGTCAGTTTGGTCGTTTAGTTTTTGGTTTTGCTGTGACGGAAGCTTTGGGTATTTTTTCGTTGCTTATTGCTCTTTTGCTTCTTTTTGCAGTTTAACCAATTTAAAAAGGTATGTCTGTTTTTGTGCAAAGAGCAGACATAGTCTTGCGTTTTTTAATACAAGGGAAATGACTCAGTTATCATAGGTTCTAAATAAAGGGCCTGAGGTAGTTGTTTGAAGGATAAATAGGATGTTTATTTCCAGTGCTTATGCACAAGCTGCTGAAACGCCCATAGAACATATTGAAAATGCGGTAGAGCACGCAAACCGCGTGTTTCCACCTTTTGATTTTGTGCATTTTAGTTCTCACCTTTTTTGGTTGGCAATTTCTTTTGGTTTTTTTTATCTCTTCATTGCTCGGGTGATTGTACCCCGTATTGGAAATGTTATTGAAACGCGTCGTGATCGAATTGCATCTGATTTAGATCAGGCTATGCGCATGAAGCAAGAAGCAGATACTGTGATTGAAGTTTATGAGAAAAAACTAGCAGAAGCTCGTTTACAGGCGCGTATTGTAGTGCAAGAGGCAAGAGATAAAATTAAAGAAAAGGCTGATCTTGAACGAAAAGAAGTTGAAAAAAAATTAGAGAAAAAGCTAGCAACTGCTGGAGATCAAATAGCAGAAATTCGAGATAAAGCTATGCAAAATGTTGGTTTAATTGCAGAGGAAGTAATTCGTGAAATTGTTAAGAAATTGCTTGATATTGATGTGAGTGAAGAAGTTGTCAATTTAACTGTTAAAGCTACGAGCTGTAAGGAATCACAAGGATGACTGATACGTTTTGGGCTTTTATTGGATTAGTTCTTTTCTTAGCTCTTTTAGTTTATTTTAAAGTTCCAACTATGGTAGCGCGTAGTCTTGATATGCGAACAAAGCGTATCACGGATGAGCTTGATGAAGCTCTTCGTCTTCGTGAAGAAGCGCAGGAGATATTGGCTGAATGTCAGCGCAAATGTGTAGAAGCAGAAAAAAATGCTCAAGAAATTATTGCTGCTGCTAAGAATGAAGTTTCAGTTATTGTTGCTGAAGCTCGCACAAAAACAGAAGAATATGTTAAAAATCGCAAAAAAATGGTAGAACAAAAAATTGCTCAAGCAGAAGCAGATGCAATTCGAGTTGTTTCTCTATCTGCTATTGATTTAGCAATTTCTTCCTCACGTACGCTTATTAATAAGGAATTAGATTTTAAGGAATCTAAAGACCTTATTGAAAAATCTCTCACTAAAGAATCTCTTTCCAAAATGAAAGAATACCTTAATTAATATTGTTTGAAGAGTTTAAAGCGCTGGTCTTTTAGGAGCAAAGATTTGGGGAAAGGGGGGATGAGTAGATTTCCAAGAATTGGTGCTTTTATCAAACAGAAAATTATCTATTGAGTGTGATTTTTATTTTTCGAGGTTGATCAAGAATTTCTGACTTTTACCTATCCTCGATTTATGTTTTCTAAATTTTTTGTCAATTTATTAGAAAGTGTAATTTCTATTTGATTTTTACTGTTTTGAAATTATTTAAGGCACTATTAACAAGTAGTTTATTATTTTTTTGAGCTATTTTTGGTATAAAAAGCATTTCAAAAATAACAAAAATTATTTTTATCATTTTAAAATTGAAAGAGCGTTAGTTTTAGGTTGTAAGCTTCGAAAAATCCGCGACATTTTGTGTGATTAAGCGGATACGTTCAAGAAGAGCAAGACGATTAGCGCGAATAGCGGAATTTTTATCGTTTACTAATACTTTTTCAAAAAATGTATCAATAGGTTTTTTAAGTGGTACAAGGGCATTGAGTGCAAGTGATAAATTAGTTGCATTAGTCTGATCATGAAGCTTTTTTTCTGCGTCAATGATTGCTTGATATAATTGTTTTTCTTCTGTTTCGCTAAAAAGTTCAGGGTTAAGTGTGTTTATTGTTGTGATATCTTTAGATGGTTGATTTTCAAGAATATTTACGACACGTTTTACAGAAGCTAAAAAATCATTTCCATCATTTGTGTTGATGAAAACAATGAGTGATTCAATACAGCGTGCAACTAACAAAAAGTCATCAGCATCTTTGGTTAAAACTGCTTCAATAGCATCATAACGAGCTCCTTCATCTTTAAGATAAATTTTCAAGCGTTCATGTAAAAACGACAAGAGATCTGATAAAATATCTTTTTTTATTTCTGAAAGAGTATTTTGTTGTTGTTTAGCTTCTATTTTTGGGGAGGTATATTTTATTTTTTGTTGTAAAAAAAGATCCACCGCCTGATCAAAGAGGGGCATAAGGTTAATTTTCCAATCACGTGAAAGTACAAGCTTTATAATTCCTAGTGCTGCTCGCCTTAATGCATAAGGATCTTTTGAACTGGTTGGTTTTTCATTAATAAGCCAAAAACCAACAAGTATGTCAATTTTGTCAGCTAATGCAACTGCTATAGCGATAGGTTCACACGGGATTCGATCTGTTGGTCCTAGAGGTTTGTAGTGATCTTCGATTGCTTCAGCCACGTGGGGATCTTCTCCTTGGAGAAGTGCATATTTTCGCCCCATCAGCCCTTGTAGCTCAGGAAATTCGGCAACAATTCCTGTTTGCAGATCAGCTTTTGCAAGTATTGCTGCACGTTTTGCCAGTAGAGGATCTGCTTGCACTAAAGGTGCAATTTTTTGTGCTAAAGCAGCAATCCTTTCTACCCTTGCACCTTGCGTCCCTAACTTGGCATGGAAGGTCACATTCAAATAATCTAGCTGTGCTATTCGCTGATCAAGAGGTTTATTTAAATCAAGATCAAATTTTGCAGCAGAATCTTTCAAATGCGCGATATCCGGTAAATCATGCTGATCTGTTTGCCAAAAATAAAGTGCATCGGAAAGACGAGCGCGTACAACTTTACTATTACCCTTGGTAATTTCTTTACCACCATCATTTGCAAGAACATTGGAAACGAGGATAAAATGATTAGATAGTTTAATCTTTTCCCCCTGTTTGCGAGTGACGAAGCATTTTTGATTAGCTCGAATGGTTAAGCGGATAATTTCTGGAGGAATATCAAGAAAAGTCTTATCGAAATCGCCCATAAGGACAACAGGCCATTCAACAAGTCCTGCGACTTCTTCCAAAAGCGCATTATCTTGAACAAGCTCTAAACCGTTGGCAAAACAAAGATTTTGAGCATCTGCTAAAATAATATTTTTTCGCCTTTCTGTATCCAGAATAACTTTGTGAGCTTCAAGCAGAGTGACATAGTCATCAAAACGGCGTATTTGGATAGGTTTTTCATTACTTAAGAAACGATGACCATAGGTTAAATTATTACTTTTAAGAGAACCAACTGTAAATGGAACGATGTGTGTTTCCCCAATTTCTGGTCCGAAAACACAAAGAATATTTTGTAAAGATCGGACCCATTTCAAGGCTCCAGTTTGGGCTGAATCTTGGCCCCAACGCATAGATTTTGGCCATGGAAAGTTACGGATAATATCAGGCAAAATATCAGCAATAATTTCTTCAGCAGCTCGACCTTTTTTGGTGATTTTAGCAACATAAAAATCACCTTTTTTACTATCATGTACAATATCTGCTTCAGAAATATTATTAAGGCCTGTAGCACGCAAAAAACCATCAACCATATGCTGTGGTGATTTTGTGTTGGGACCTCTGCGTTCCTCGTGGGTATCTTGTGAGCTTGTAGAAAGACCACGTATATCTAACGTTAACCGACGGGGTGTCCAATATTCACAGGCAGCTTTATAAGTTAATCCTGCATGGATAAGTTGGTCAGTAACACACTTTTTGAGATCACAAGCAGCTTTACGTTGCATCCGAGCAGGGATTTCTTCACTAAAGAGCTCGAGAAGAAGATTAGACATTAGATTTCACCTTTCGTATGAGCTTGACCAGTCTCAGTTGATAGAAAGGCTTCACCACAACGGCGTGCTAGATCACGGATACGAAGAATATAACTTTGTCTTTCGGTTACAGAAATAACACCGCGTGCTTGAAGAAGATTAAAAATATGACTAGCTTTAATACATTGATCGTAAGCTGGTAAAACACATTGATGGTAGCTATTTTCTTTGTTTGGTTTTCCAGCTTCAAGAAGTGCAATACACTCACGTTCTGCATCAATAAAATGTTGATGTAGCAATTTGGTATCAGCAAACTCAAAATTATAATGTGAATATTCCTGTTCTGCTTGTAAAAAAATATCTCTATAACTTATTTTGTTTGCGCCATCTAAACCGTTAAAATTAAGATCATATACGTTGTCGACTCCTTGGATGTACATTGCTAAGCGTTCAAGTCCATACGTAATTTCTCCTGAAACTGGCATACACTCAATGCCGCAAACCTGTTGAAAGTAAGTAAATTGAGAAATTTCCATTCCGTCGCACCAGCATTCCCATCCAAGTCCCCAGGCCCCAAGTGTTGGGCTTTCCCAATCATCTTCGACAAAACGAATATCGTGCAGTTTTGTATCGAGGCCAATAGCTTGTAGAGAATTAATGTAAAGCTCTTGTAAATCTGGAGGCGAGGGTTTGAGAAGCACTTGAAATTGATAATAGTGCTGTAAACGATTTGGATTTTTACCGTACCTACCATCTGCTGGACGCCGGGAAGGCTGGACATAAGCCACTTTCCAAAGGCGTGGTCCTAATGAACGCAGCGTTGTAGCTGGATGAAAAGTCCCAGCGCCTACTTCCATATCATAGGGTTGCAGAATTGCACATCCATATTGAGCCCAGTAATTTTGCAAAGTTAAAATGAGCCCTTGAAAAGAACGTGCAGGATTGAGATACTCAGGGAAGTTCACGTTTGATACTCTTAATATGTGATTAGTAGATAAATCAAAGAAATTTATAATCTTTATTACTGTCTATTGCTTCGCATGGTCAAGCATTGTTGTGTCTTGCAAACCAAATTTCAATTTTTCTTTGATTTTTTCTAAATTTTCTGGCTGTCCATCAATGGCGTGATTCCATTGAAATATTGCTTCACGTTTGCGCCCAACTTTCCAATAAACATCGCCTAAATGATCATTCAATATTGGGTCTTGAGGTTGCAATTTGACAGCAGTTTCCAATATTTCTACAGCCTGGTTATATTGCTTTAGTTTATAATGAGCCCATCCTAGAGAATCAAGAATATAACCATTTTTTGGCTGTAATGCTGAGGCTTTTTGAAGCATGGATAATGATTCTTCAAGTTTTTGATCACGATCAATAAGTGTATAACCTAGATAATTAAGCACGTGTGGCTGTTCAGGGAATAATTCCAGTGCTTTTCGTAAATCAGTTTCGGCTTTTGTCCAATGTTTTAAACGTTCAAATGCGATGCCGCGTTGATAAAAGAGTTTCCAATCATCTTTTTGAAAATCTACCATTTGTACAATAGCACGATCCATAATTTTAGCAGCTTCAGCAAAGTTATTTTTTTGCATATAAATAGCAGACAACGCTATATAAATAGCGCGATCATTGGGATTTTTTTTCTCTAATGATGTTAATAATTTAATAGCTTCAGTGTGTTGATTGTTATTGGCAAGCGTTAGTGCGAGCTGCAATTGTCCCTCTCTATAATAAGGAGAGTGGGGTGATAAGGCACGATAAAGTTTAATTGCTTGATGAGGGTCATTCAATTTAGCAGAGACGTTTGCTAGTTGGAACAATGTGGCATCATTTTGAGGATATAAGGCTAGAGATAATTGTTTGAAAATACGTGCAACATATTCTGATTTTCTTCGATTAAGTGTTGTTCCAAAATCATACAATATTTCACCCGCTCCTTGCTGAGGTGTTTTTACAGGATTTTCTAAATTAGCGCCTTTTTCAACTTTTTGTCGGATGTTTTTAAGTATCTCTTGGTCTGACAACATCTTTTCGCCGTTCTGAATAGTTTGAATAGCTTGGTTACGCATTTTTTGACGCAATTGAAATGAAGCATAGGCTATAATGATACGTTCATAGGTGTCAGGAGAAATCATAGCACCTTGTTGATTGTTTAATGCTTGCATAAAGTATTTTTTTGCCTCTTTAGGGCGTTTTGCCAGATCACTCATAAGAGCGAGATGGTAGTGTATAAAAAGATTATACCAAATAGGTCCTAAAAGCTTTTTAAGATCGGCTATTGCTTGAGAGTGATTACCTGATCCAAATGTAGCCCAAGCGCTTATCACGTCAAACGCCGGGTTATTGGTTGAAGGAGATGTTTTTAATTGTGGAAGGGGTTTAACGTCTTTATAATTTTTTTTGATGAGGTTATCTATTGACAATGTCAGGGAAATAAAAGGATGGCTAATATTTTGTGCTTTCAATTTTTTTGCTTGTTTGACAGCCTCTTTAAATGCACCTACTGAAAGCATCGCTTCAAAGATTTCTTTTTGTGCATCAATGTTATTGGGGTTATAGGTGAGTGCTTGTTTAAAATAATTAATAGCAAGATTAGTTTCATTTTCGTGATTTGCAATTCGCCCTGCTAGATAGGCACCTGTAAATGATCGTGCATCAATAGCTGAATCGATTTTGCTATAGACGGGTGAGGACATCAGCACGATTCCCGCTATAGAGAGAGTAAAAAAGCAGGGCCTTATTGCACAATGCATAGAGCTCATCCTTCCAAAAATCATGAATTTATGATATGATTTATAAACATATTAGGTTTCTTTGTAGAAAATATTATTATTTTTGCAAATAATCAGTTTACACGTGCAATACAAAAATCAACAATTTCAATGAATGCGTTTTTTTGAGGGTTTTCTTTTATTGGAGAAAGAGCGTCGATTGCCTGTTTTCCATAGATGCGTGCTTGTTTTATAGTATCGGTTAGGCTATCATATTTTTCCATTAAATGTTGTGCGTGTGCTAAAGATTCATCGTTATTATTATTGTTTTCAAGAGCTTGTTTCCAAAATGCTTTTTCTGTTGCATTACCGCGTGTATATGAAAGGATAACGGGCATAGTAATTTTGCCTTCTCGGAAATCATCTCCTATATTTTTTCCTAAATGTTCAGCATTGCCACTATAATCAAGTGCATCATCAACCAGTTGAAAAGCTAATCCTAATGATGTGCCATATTTGCGTAATGCTAAACGTTCTTCGTGTCCATAACCAGCGATGATTGGCCCAACTTCAGCGGCAGCTGAAAAAAGTGCGGCTGTTTTCGCATTAATGATTTTAAGATAATCTGCAGCAGTGGTTTCTATATTTTGGGCAGCGGCAAGCTGCATGACCTCTCCTTCAGCAATAATTGCTGCGGCGTTTGCTAAAATAGCGAGTGCTTCCATAGAGCCAACATCTACAATCATTTTAAAAGCTTGCCCTAGAAGAAAATCACCAACAAGTACACTTGCTTTATTTCCCCAAATCATTCGTGCAGTAGATTTTCCACGGCGGAGATTACTTTCATCAACTACATCATCATGTAATAAAGTTGCTGTATGCATAAACTCAATTGCTGTTGCAAGCTTTATATGTCCATCACCTTGATATCCAAACATATCAGCTGCAGCTAGTGTAATCATTGGACGTAACCGTTTTCCTCCTGATGAAATAAGATGATTACAAATTTCAGGGATCATTTCGACATCAATTTGAACCATAGAGATAATTAGTTGGTTTACATGTTCCATATTATCTTTGGTGAGGTTGATGAGAATTTGAGAAGAAACCTGGTTATTTTTTTTATGGTCTTGTTTTATGATAGCACCCAATTGGTTTACTCCTAGAGTATTTTCAATAAATATAGATAAGCTTTATTTTCTATTTGTAGCATAAAGCGGGATTACTTTTGACTCAAGCTTTGATACTGCCTTGAAGTAGAAGTTTTTTAAATATTTAGAAGAGTGTTTTTTCTACGCTTAGGGAATATAATTATTATAATAAGGCAATAATTTTGAAATTAAGATAATTTAATTACAATTGGAAGAAGGGCAATATAAAGATCAATATTAGGCTTACAGATGGATAGCGCGACGAATCATAGTGATGAGACAATTGATGAATTTCATCGTGGGAAGTTTTACTTAGTTCAACCACGTTTGCAGGGGCATCGTTCTGGTATGGACGCTATGTTGTTGGCTGGTCTGGTTCCTGATAACTTTAAAGGAAAGGTTGTCGATTTAGGCGCAGGCGCAGGCGCAGCGGGATTAGCAGTTGCTGCACGTTGTTTAGAAACTCACGTTACATTAGTTGAACGATCAGCTTTTATGATATCTTATGCTCAAAAAACGCTTGCGCTAAAACAAAATAAGGAACTAGCTAGCCGAGTGTGTTTATTAGAAGCAGATATTGCTTTAAAAGGCAATGCACGCTTAAAGGCAGGTTTAATGGATAATGTTTTTGATTTTGCGATTATGAATCCACCTTTTAATAATCCTATGGATCGTAAAACACCTGATGAACAAAAGTCTGAGGCACATGTTATGCCTGAAGCAATGTTTGACAATTGGTTACGCAGTGCAGCTGCAATTGTTAAACCAGGTGGATATCTAGGGTTGATTGCACGTCCCCAATCGCTTAATGATATATTACACGCTTTAGAGGGGCGTTTTGGTAATATATGTGTAATTCCTGTTCATTCTCGAGCTAAAGCGGCCGCAACTCGTATGTTATTTTATGCAAAACGGGGAAGTCGAGCAGCTTTATCTATATTGCCGGCGTTAATTGTGCATGAAGATGAAGGTCATGCTTTTTCGCCACGGGTTGATGCAATCAATAATGGGTGTATAAGCTTGTGGGAACTTTTTTAATGATGTCTTGTGTTTTTTAGCTTATTTTTTAAATTCGGATTAAGCTTTTTATTTATTTTCGAGTTATGTTTTCTCGATTTCTTATAGGGAGATTTTGTTTTGATTAACAGTGTTAAAAATCTTATTCCACGTCGTTTTCTTTCCAGTAAACTTGAAATTCCTGTAGTACGACTTCATGGGGCAATTATGGATTCAAATTCATTTATGGCTCGTACGCTTTCGCTAGGTAGATGCGCCCCCCTTTTAGACAAGGCTTTTGCCGATAAAAAAGCACCAGCTGTTGTTTTAATTATTAATTCTCCCGGTGGTTCACCTGTACAATCACGTCTCATTTTTCAGCGTATTCGGGATTTGGCAAATGAGAAGAATAAACAGGTTCTCGTATTTATTGAAGATGTAGCAGCATCAGGTGGTTATATGATTGCTTGCGCTGGGGATGAAATTTTTGCTGACTCTTCTTCTGTTGTGGGCTCTATTGGGGTTGTTTCAGCTTCTTTTGGTTTTCCTGAGCTTTTGAAGAAAATTGGTGTGGAACGGCGTGTTTATACAGCAGGAAAAAACAAAGTTGTATTAGATCCATTTCAGCCAGAAAAGAAGATGGGCGTTGAACATTTGAAATCTTTGCAACTTGAAGTTCACCAAACTTTTATTGATTTGGTCAAAGAACGGCGTGCATCGAAATTATCAGATGATTCAGATATTTTTACAGGAATGTTTTGGAGTGGAAAGAAAGGTGTTGAGCTTGGCTTGGTTGATCAGTTAGGTGATGTACGCTCTGTTATTAAAGACCGGTTTGGTCATGATACAAAGCTTCGGTTAATTTCTCCTTCCAAAAGTTTTTTTGGGCCTAAAATGCCTTCGGGAGTTACTGCTGATATGGTTTATACAGCAGTTGATAGTGCATGGATAGCAGCAGAAGAACGGGCACTTTGGCAACGGTATGGTTTGTAATTAGAATACCATTTTATTTACATTTAATTTGGTTGGCGATTTTGCTTAGAAGCTATTGCGAGAGGAAAAGGGATTTAAAATGATCCGACTTATTTTATTCAGTTTCATTGGTGTGATGATTCTGTATATTTATTATTTATTTAGGCGCCAGTTACACTGGGTGTTGCAACGTGTTTGCCATACAAGAATTAAATCACGTACAGATGTAAAAGGAACTCTTGTGAAAGACCCTCGTACAGGTGAATATTACGTTAAATGATATCAGGTGCGCAGGCTTCTCTTAAAGAGGGTTTTCATTTTTTAACACCTATTAAGTTGAATCTGGCTTTGCACGTTGTGGGTCAGCGCGCTGATGGTTATCATTTATTAGAAAGTTTGGTCTATTTTAGTCTTAGTGGTGATTGTTTAAGTTATACACCTTTTACAAAAGATCACTTTATTGTAAAAGGTCCCTTTGCTAATGGGCTTGTTTCTTATTCAGATAATTTAGTTGTCCGCGCCCACAATTTGATGCGCAAGATATTTCCTGAAAATGCTAAACCTGCCTTTTTTCAGCTTATTAAAACGTTACCTGTTGCTTCGGGTATTGGTGGTGGATCAGGAGATGCTGCTGGGGTTTTTAGTATATTGCGCCGGCAATGGAATCTTGATTGTTCTTGTGAAGAATTAGCGGCAATTAGTTTAGAACTTGGTGCTGATGTACCGATGTGTCTTTTTGCATTAGAATATCAGCAACCGCTTTTTGTCCAAGGAATTGGCGGTGATATAACGCGACTAAAAGAAGCTTGTTCTATTGCGATGGTATTGGTAAATCATGGTCAACAAATTGAAACATCCGCTATTTTTCAGGCCTTAGAAAAGCGCGATCATCCTCATTTAAAAATTGATCCAGCAGCTTTAAAAACAGTTTTTTCATTGGTTGAAGCTTTACAAGAAACGCGTAATGATCTTTTTGCTCCTGCATTAAAAATTGCACCTCAATTGGCTGAGGTTTTATATGCATTAGATGAAAGTGGAGCTCTTTTTTCTCGTATGTCTGGTTCAGGCGCAACTTGCTTTGGCATTTTTAAAGATCAACAAGCAGCTCAAAAAGCGGCTTTCCTTATCAAATCAGTACATCCAAATTGGTTTGTGAAATCAATTATGACTGTAGGAAGGTTTTGATAAGCAATGTGAACATTAAGGGTTGTTGTTTATAGTGATAATTAACGAATTTATGTTTCTGCTCTTTAGTATTAAATTCTTTATTCATATCCAAATACATTTTGGAAAAGAGCAATAATTCCTTTACCGCCTTTGAAAAGGGTAGCTTAAAATAGTTTTCCTAGTCGAGTGATACGTATTTTTAAAAGTGATGTTAGCAATAATATGTTGTGTAGGTAAAAGACATGGGAGATGCTCTTTACTTGAGATTATCATCACAATAGTTTTTTGTTTAGAGGGTGGAAGTGTTTACACGAGAAACTTTAAAGCATCTTTTAAACAAACAAATAAAAGAATTTTGAGTATATTTTTCACAGAGTTTTTTATTGAGATGATTGATGTTGTAATAATCTCATCATGTACAAGAGTGGGAGATAATCAATGGAATTTTCGTGTTTGTTTTCTAGGTTTGATTAAGGCATGTAAAGATGTATAAATAATATTTGGTTGGAAAACTAACGCTCCCCCCTATACTTGATTTTTTTTGTTATCATGTTGTTTGAGAGCTAAAAAATGTTGGAGTAAGCTATTTTTACTGTGGGGCTTGCGGAAAATAGGTGGTAATGCAAATATAAATATATGTTTCGTCGTGTTCGCAATTTGTCAAATGTATTTAATGTGCCACTTCAGCCAGATTTTTCGCACGAATTGGATTTACACAAACAAGGCTTCTTTTATATAGCGGGTGTTGATGAAGTTGGACGAGGGCCTTTAGCTGGACCTGTAGTAACAGCAGCAGTTATTTTAGATAAAAACCACATTCCTGAAGGGTTGAATGATTCAAAGAAATTTTCTGCTCAACAGCGCAATCAACTTTATGGTAAAATTTTGCAAAATGCGTTGGCAATTTCTGTTGCGAGTATTTGCGCCCGTGCGATTGATCAATCTGATATTAGGAAAGCAACTTTAGAAGCAATGCGCCGCTGTGTTGTAGGACTTTCCATTCCAGCTCATTATGTATTGGTTGATGGGCGTGATATTCCACCCCATTTGCCATGTCCAGCAACTGCTTTGATAAAAGGTGATCAGCGTTCGGTTTCAATTGCGGCAGCATCCATTGTTGCCAAAGTAACACGTGATCGAATGATGGAATGTGCTGGGCTGGTTTATGAAGGTTATGGTTTAGAAAAACATGTGGGTTATGCAACAGTAGCACATCGTACGGCTATTGCTAAATATGGGCCCATTTTAGGGTTGCATCGTTATAGTTTTGCACCACTGAAAGAAGATTATAAGGATGATATTTCATGACAATCCTATCTTTAAACAGTGCTTCAATAAAAGAAGCGGTTGAGGTTCTGAAGCAGGGTCAATTAGTGGCTTTACCAACAGAAACTGTTTATGGATTGGCTGGTGATGCAACTAATGGAAAAGCAGTTGCTTCTATTTTTACCACAAAGAAGCGGCCACAATTTAATCCTCTTATTGTTCATGTGAGTAGCATTGTTATGGCAGAACATTATGTGGAAATTGATCTGCTTTCACGTCGATTTATGGAAGCATTTTGGCCAGGGCCTTTGACATTAGTTTTACCATTAAAGGTTAATCATAATATTCATCCTTTAACGACTTCTGGTCTTGATACATTGGCTGTTCGTTTTCCTGTTGGCGGCTTTGCAGAAGTTGTTCAACATTTTGGTCGACCTTTAGCAGCTCCTAGTGCAAATCAATCGGGAGGTCTTAGTCCCACTTCAGCTGCATCTGTATTTGCATCTTTGGGGGCATCAGTGCCTTTAATTATTGATGGAGGAGTTTCTAAGATAGGGCTTGAATCAACGATTGTTAAGGTTTGTGATAAAAATATCTATCTATTGCGTCCTGGTGGGGTAACTGCTGAAGAAGTTGAAGAAGTGGCAGGGCAGTCTTTAAAACAATTAGATCAGCGTGCTGCAATTGAGGCACCAGGTATGTTAAAATCACATTATGCTCCTAATGCTTTGGTGCGTTTAAATGCACAAAAGGTGGAGAGCGACGAAGCACTTTTAGCATTTGGCCCTAAGCGCATTGTAGGTGCTGAAAATGCTGTCTCTATTTTAAATTTAAGTGAAAGTGGTCAATTGGAAGAAGCTGCATTCCATTTGTTTGATTATATGAAACAGTTGGATTCATTAAAGGTGAGATGTATTGCAGTGGAGTCTATTCCATTTTACGGATTAGGTGTAGCTATTAATGACCGTTTAATGCGTGCTGCAGCTCCGAGAGGAAAATGAAGGTGGAGCAGAATTTAATTGAGTGTTTTAGAAAAATTGTTGGTTCTGCAAATGCTATCACAGATCAATCTTTGATTGCACCATATTTGCTTGAAAATCGTGGACTTTTTCATGGAAAAACGCCATTACTTTTACGTCCATCCTCAACAGATGAGGTGTCATCTATTATGCGTTTGGCCAGCAAAACACGCACACCAATTGTACCTCAAGGAGGAAATACTGGTCTTGTGGGTGCTCAACAGCCAGATGATAGTGGGGGTAGTGTTGTTTTATCTATGGAACGTTTAAACAAAATTCGATTAGTTAATCCTGAGGGTAATTTTGCTGTTGTGGAGGCTGGTGTTATTTTACATACCTTACAAAAAAAGGCAGATAAAATAGATCGTTTTTTCCCTCTTTCTTTAGGCTCAGAAGGTTCCTGTCAAATAGGGGGCAATCTTTCATCTAATGCCGGAGGGACAGCTGTTTTAGCTTATGGTAATATGCGTGAGCTTTGTCTTGGTTTGGAAGTTGTTTTGCCTGATGGGCGTATTTTAGATGATCTGCGTTTTGTTAAAAAGGACAATAGCGGTTATAATTTGAAAGACCTTTTTATTGGTTCAGAAGGGACTTTAGGGGTTATTACTGCAGCGGTTTTAAAGCTTTTTCCAAAGCCTAAAGGAAAAGCAGTTGCTTTTGTAGGTTTACGCAGTCCAGCTAATGCTCTTAAATTTTTATCCCTTGCTCAGTGTTATGGGGGGCCATTGTTAACTGGTTTTGAGCTTATGGGAAAACTCAGCTTACAAATGGCTTTAAATTATACGATGCATGCTAATTCACTTTTTGAACATGAGCATGAATGGTATGTTTTGATTAATATTTCATCGTCACGTAGTGATGATGAAGCGCTGTCGGTGTTAAATGTTATTTTAGAAACAGCTTTAAAGGATGATATTATACAAGATGCAGTTGTTGCACAATCGTTAAAACAGCAAGATTTTTTTTGGCAATTGCGTGACAATATGTCACCAGCGCAGAAGTTAGCAGGAGGGTCTATTAAACATGATATTGCTGTACCTATTGCCTCCATTCCTGACTTTATTGCTGAAGCTGCTCTTATTGTTGAAGAGATTGCTCCAGGTGCGCGGGTGGTGTGTTTTGGTCATATGGGTGATGGGAACCTCCATTATAATATTACACAACCCATAGGGGCTGATACTGCATCATTTTTGCAATTATATTCACAAATGAATGATCGGATCCATTGTTTAGTGATGCATTATCAAGGTACATTTTCTGCTGAACACGGAATTGGGCAGCTCAAGCGGAAAGAACTGCGTACTTTTAAATCACCCGTTTCATTAGAAATTATGCAAGCGATTAAAAAAACATTCGACCCTTTAGGAATTATGAATCCTGGCAAAGTATTATAAATTGAAAATGATGAATATTTTTCTATTCTTATTGGGATTTTGATAACTGAAAAGAAAACAATTTTTACCTAAAGCTTAATAATTCAATGAGAAAAAGATATTATATAGAGTATGTTTTATTGAAGTGAATTGGGAAAACTATATGGTTAATCAATGTTTTAATCGGGCAAAAGTGGGGTCTGAGTTTCGGTTAGATCCATGTCATTTGCCACAAACGGTGACATACTTTGTATCAAAAACGGGAAATCACATGATTTGTTCGTTGAATGAACGCAGTGTTTCTCTGAAAGTTGATAATCCTTCCAGTCTGTCACGTTTGATTCCAGTTTATCACTTCAAAGGAATTGCAGCGCGTATAGTAGAAACTCTTACAGGAGAAAAAGCTGTCGCATTAGAATTGCTCCATACAGATGAAGAAGCTTGTATTCCACTTTTAGTTTCTAGAGATTTGAATAATGTTCTTTTAGACTGGCGGTTATGGGGAAAGATTTATAATCTACCAATGTTTATGATCTGTGAAGATAAGAATATTATCACTATCAAAGATCATTCTATTTTACGTCAATTTTTTTATATGACATCACCATCTTCTAGGGGAAAGGGCTTTTTACTCCGTTGTGGTGATTCATTAGGTTTACGTTTAATGATCACCAATCGGATTGTCTTACAGTAAATTGATATAGATTAATTTTTCATGTTGCATGAGTAGACATGTTTATTTCAGAGGCATTCTGATTCTATGTTTTTCATTAATTGTGGTAAAGAAGTAGTTTTAGTTGTGTGATTAGGGAAAAATCTTTTTTTCCGATTTTTACATATCTACTACAATCGTTTGTGTTTTTAGGGCGTTATATTATTATGCTTTGATGTCATACAAAACATATCACTTTCGTAGAAAGTGATTAACAAATTGGCTGCAAACAAATAAGATGGTAAGATGATCGCAAAATTTGTAGCTTTTGTGTTTGGAACATCTACTCTTTTCATCTAAAGCTTTTGTGAATAAAGGGTAATAAGCAGATCAATTGATCTTTTTACTGTGTGAAATACCTCACTTCAAAAAAGAGTTCAAAAGGTCTATTTTTTTTGTGCGATAGCACGCCAGCCAATATCCCGGCGAACAAAGCCTTGTGGCCAATCAATACAATCGACAGCTTCATAGGCGCGTTTTTGTGCGTGTGCAACAGTTTCTCCTGTGGCTGTTATATTTAAAACACGTCCACCATTAGCGATTAATTCTCCATTATGTAGAGCTGTGCCTGCCTGGAAAACTTTTACATCAGGAAGAGCGTTTACCTTGTCGACATTGCGGATAATGCTGCCTTTTTGAGGAGCATTTGGGTAGCCTTTAGCAGCCATAACAACTGTTAGAGCGGTTTTTTCAGACCATTGAATGTGTTTATTTTTAAGGTTTCCTTGAGCTGCTGCAAGGAGAAGTGGTAAAATATCATCTTTTAAGCGCATCATTAAAACTTGGCATTCAGGATCACCAAATCGTACATTAAACTCAATTAATTCAGGCCCTTTTTGGGTTATCATCAATCCGGTGAAGAGAATACCTTTAAAAGGAGCTCCCATTGCGGCCATATCACGCAAAGCGGGTTCGACAATTTCTTTAAGAGTACGGTTAACCATTTCCTCAGTCATAATTGGAGCTGGTGAATAAGCTCCCATGCCACCAGTGTTGGCTCCAGTATCGCCATCACCAACACGTTTATGATCTTGCGCTGATCCAAAAGGGATGGCGGTTGTACCATCACAAAGACAAAAGAAGCTCGCTTCCTCACCTTCCAGAAATGCTTCGACAACAATTTTCTTTTTTGCATCATTAAATGTGCCTTCAAAGCAGGCATCAACGGCATCAAAGGCTTCTTGCATTGTCATAGCTACAACAACACCTTTACCAGCGGCCAGGCCATCAGCCTTAATAACGATAGGGACACCTTGTTGGCGGATGTAGGATTTAGCTTGTGAAGCATTGTTAAAACATTGATAGATACTTGTAGGAATGTTATTTCTGTAACACAAATCTTTTGTAAAGCTTTTTGAGCCTTCCAATTGAGCTGCTTTTTGAGTGGGGCCGAATACACAGATGCCAGCAGCATTAAGAGAATCAGTTATACCTTCAACCAATGGTCCTTCTGGTCCAACAATGACGAGGTCAATAGAGTGTTCTTTACAGAAATTAATAACAAGAGAGTGATCATTGATGTTTAAATCAATATTTTCACCTAATTCTATTGTTGCAGGATTTCCAGGAGCGCAATATAATTTTGTAAGTAGCGGTGACTCTGCTATTTTCCATGCTAAAGCATGTTCTCGTCCACCTGATCCAATAAGAAGAACGTTCATGATTTGCTCCTACCATAACATAAAGATGATTAAATCAGTTTTTCTTTCATAAGAATGAAATGGTTCTATCGCAAGACCAAAGGTGAAATCATTTGATGAAAAAAAGTAAAAATATTTTACATGTTCAATCCTGTGAAAATCAAGGACGAGTTATGGATGCGCCCCCTAAACAATGGGTCTACTATTTACTTCCTTGTTCTTTGTGGCTTTATGCTCAATTGGCACGTTGGGATAGACCTATTGGGTGGAAATTGTTGATGTGGCCTTGTTTCTGGTCAACAACCATGGCTATGCTTTCTTATGAGATGCCCCAAGTACCTCTTTTGTCAATTATAATGTGTTGGATTTGGTATCTTTTTCTTTTCTTTTTGGGTTCCATAGCCATGCGAGGTGCAGGCTGTACTTGGAATGACCTTGTTGATCACAAAATTGATTCTCAGGTAGAACGAACACGTTCTCGTCCATTACCTGCAGGTCAGGTAAGTCGATTTCAAGCAAAAATTTTTATATTAGTGCAGTGTTTCATAGGTTTAGGTGTTTTATTACAGTTTAATGCATTTAGCTTTTTTTTAGGTATTTCATCCTTAGTGGCGGTTGCAATTTATCCTTTTATGAAACGTATAACAAATTGGCCACAATTTTTTTTAGGCGTTGCGTTTAATTGGGGTGCATTAATGGGGTGGGCGGTTGTATATGGAAGTCTGAGTTGGGCACCAATCGCACTTTATGCAGGATCAATCTTATGGACGATTGGATATGATACAATTTATGCTCATCAAGATAAGCAAGATGACGCTATTGTTGGCGTGCATTCTACAGCACGCCTCTTTGGAAAAAGCACCAAATGTGCACTAGTGATTTTATATAGTGGTTTTATAATCCTGGTCAGCTTGGCATTTTATTTGGCGCAAGTATCCATTCTCAGCTTTGTAGGGGTTTTTATTGCTGCCATCCATATGTTCATTCAAATCAAAGTCATCGATATAGATGATAGCTCACAATGCTTAAAACTTTTCAGATCCAATTCGTTTGTTGGTTTTTTTATTTTTGCTGGTTTAGTGTGTGGGGGTATTTGGATGATATTACATTCTGCAGTTTAAGAACAATCTAGTTAGAAACAAGGTCATATATTCTTGTAATAGTAGAGCAGAAAGCCGTTATTATAGGGGGGTAAAGGCTTCATAAAGAAGTGGTTAAGGATAGAGTCTTTGTTTTTGCCAGTTATCTTGTTTAATAGAGTCGCGTGTAAAAAGTAAGCGATCATGTAAACGAAACGGCCGATCGCACCAAAATTCAATAAAAAGAGGTTTAATGCGGAAACCAGACCAATAGGGTGGGCGAGGAATATTCCCTACTGCATAACGTGCAGCGTATTTAGCAACTGCTTTTTTGAGAGTAAGGCGATTTTCTAATGGCTGAGATTGTTTAGATGCCCATGCACCGATTCGACTTTTTCGTGGTCGTGACTGAAAATATGCATCTGCTTCTTCAGTACTTACTTTTTCAACAATGCCTCTAATTCTAATTTGGCGGCGAAGTGATTTCCAATGAAAGCCTAAGGATGCTTTCATCGATCCTAAAATTTCCCGTCCTTTACAGCTTTCATAGTTGGTATAGAAGACAAAACCTTTAGGACTAAAATCTTTAAGAAGAACCATACGAACATTGGGTAAACCTGTTTCATCAACTGTTGCTAGTGCCATAGCATTGGGATCGTTTATTTCGCTTATTTTTGCTTCTTCAAGCCAATTTTCGAAAATTGCAAAAGGATTTTGTGTTTGTATAAAATCATCATTCGTTTGTGTTTTATTATTCATAATATACTCCACTGTTAGTGAGTGTGAGTGAGAAATTCTTTGATTTATTTTTGCCATCAAGAATAACATGCTGCTATTCTTTTGTTCTAAAAAGCTAATAACTTTATATATTTTTATTATGGTGTTTCAATTATGTTTATCTTTAACATAAGCTTCCATAAGCTATATTGAATTAAAAATGTTCATTTTATCTGGTATTTTGTTTTTTTATAAACATATTAGATAAGAAAAATGATTTTATTGAATAGCTTGATGAAGTAATGAAAAATATTTAACGATATTACTGGTTAATATTTGAAAAACGGGAAGGCTAGAAAGAGGGCAATATGCGTGATCCCTATACGGTTTTGGGTGTGGCACGTACCGCAAAACCGCAAGAGATTAAATCTGCATTCAGAAGATTAGCAAAGCAGTATCATCCAGATCATAATATGGGTGATGCCAAAGCTAAAGAAAGATTTTCTGAAATTAATCAAGCTTATGAAATTATAGGCGATAAAGATAAAAAAGCACGATTTGACCGTGGTGAAATTGATGCAGAAGGAAAACCACTTCACCAAGCTTATGGCGCTGGGGGAAATTTTAGGAGCAGACAAAACCCTTTTACTGGTGGCACAAGAGGATTTGATTTTGGATCTTCAGGTGCTGCAAGTTTTGATGCAAGCGATATTTTTCGTGATTTATTTGGAAGAGGAAGGAATTTTTCAAATTCAACACAATATAGTCAACCTCAACAAGGGGCCCATGTTCGTACCAGCCTTTCAATTACATTAGAGCAGATGGTGGGTGCAAGCAAAGTAGAAGTGACTTTTCCTACTGGCAAAAAATTAAAAATTAAATTACCAGACTATGTTGAAGATGGGCAAACCATTCGTTTAAAAGGTCAGGGAGAAGAGGTGGCGCACGGGCAAGCAGGGGATGCTTTAGTAACTATTCGTATTCAGAAACATCCTCGTTTGCGAGTTGAAGGGCGAGCACTTCATCTTGATTTGCCGGTTTCTCTTAAGCATGCTGTTTTAGGAGCCAAAGAAGAAGTTGACACTTTGGAAGGACGTGTGGTTTTGAAAATTCCCCCATGGTCGAGTTCTGATCGTGTTTTACGGTTGAAAGGAAAGGGGCTTCGTTTAAAAAATGGTGAAAGAGATGATCTTTATGTGCATGTTCGTATTATGTTGCCAGAAGGTGGAGATGCTGCATTAGAACAATTTTTGCAAATGCAAAACAATTAACATCTTTTTTCTTATACAAAAGCATAACTTAAGTTTGATTTTAAACCAATTGCTTGAAGAAAAAGGTAACCTGTGTCATAGGCATATAGATAATGTTGATGCCAAATAGCAATGAGGCGATGCTAATGACGAAGAGTAATGGTTTATTGTATGGAAAGCGTGGCTTAATTTTAGGATTGGCAAATAATCGCTCTATCGCTTGGGGAATAGCGAAGGCGGCCCATGCAGCAGGGGCCGAGCTTGCTTTTACCTATCAGGGTGAAGCAATGAAGAGGCGTGTTGAGCCTTTGGCCCAAGAGTTGAACGGTTTTGTTTGTGGTCATTGTGATGTTTCCGATAGTGCATCTATTGATGCAGTTTTTAACACAATAGAAAAAGAGTGGGGTAAACTTGATTTTTTAGTTCACGCTATTGGTTTTTCGGATAAAGATGAATTAAGTGGTCGTTACGTTGATATTAGTGAATCAAATTTTATGATGACGATGAACATTTCTGTTTATTCGTTAACGGCTCTTACACAACGTGCAGAAAAGTTGATGCCAAATGGCGGTTCAATTTTAACGTTGACCTATTATGGTGCAGAAAAGGTTGTTCCCAATTATAATGTAATGGGGGTTGCTAAAGCTGCTCTTGAGGCTAGTGTTAAGTATTTAGCTGTTGATTTAGGGCCAAAAAACATTCGTGTTAATGCTGTATCTGCAGGGCCAATTAAAACATTAGCTGCTTCTGGTATTGGTGATTTTCGTTATATTTTAAAATGGAACGAATACAATGCTCCTTTGCGTCGTACAGTGACAATCGAAGAAGTAGGTGATTCTGCCCTTTATTTTCTTTCAGATTTATCGCGTTCTGTTACAGGTGAGATTCATCATGTTGATTCTGGATATCATGTTATCGGTATGAAGGCTGTTGATGCACCTGATATTTCTGTTGTTAAAGAATAAGGCTTGGTTCATAAAGTTTTATATGTTAGCGACAATTTGATTTAAAGTTCAGACAGTCAATGACACATTTGAATGAAATCGTATTGCACGGTTCAGTCCACACTATAGTTGCATGTATTTGAAGAAGAAATGGATCTTTCTCCATGTCGTATAATACATTTGGTCATTTGTTTCGTGTAACAACATGGGGTGAAAGTCATGGTCCTGCTCTTGGTTGTGTTATTGATGGTTGTCCTCCAGGAATTGCCTTCACTCTTGCAGAAATTCAGGCATATCTTAATAAACGTAGACCTGGGCAATCAAAATATACAACGCAACGTCAAGAGTTAGATCAAATAGAAGTGCTTTCAGGAGTTGTAACTCAAGATAACGGCACAACATTGGTAACAACAGGTACACCAATTTCATTATTTATTCAAAACACAGATCAATGTTCTAAAGATTATGATGAAGTTATTTATCAATATCGTCCAGGTCATGCAGATTACACCTATGATATTAAATATGGCATTCGTGATTATCGTGGTGGTGGGCGTGCCTCAGCGCGAGAGACGGCGGCACGTGTTGCAGCAGGTGCTCTTGCCCGTAAAATTGTTCCTGGTTTGATTGTGCGAGGAGCTGTGACGGCGATTGGCCCTTATAGTATTAATCGTGATCATTGGGATTGGTCAGAGGTTGATAACAATCCTTTTTTTACACCTGATGCAGAAGCAGTACGCATTTTTGCTGATTATATGACTCAGTTACAAGAAAGCGGTTCATCAACTGGTGCTATTGTTGAGATTGTCGCGGAAAATGTTCCAGTAGGCTTAGGGGCACCTATCTACGCAAAACTTGATCAAGATATCGCATCATTTTTAATGTCAATTAATGCGGTTAAGGGCGTTGAAATTGGTGATGGTTTTGCCGCAGCTCGCTTGACTGGTGAACAAAATATAGATGAAATGCGAATGGGAAGTGACGGTAAACCGCTTTTTTTATCTAATCATGCCGGGGGTATTTTGGGTGGGATATCAAATGGGCAGCCGATTATTGCACGTTTTGCGGTTAAACCCACTTCATCAATTTTGGCTCCTTGTCGTTCAATTGATGTTAATGGTAACAATGTGGATGTGGTTACAAAGGGGCGTCATGATCCATGTGTTGGAATTCGTGCTGTTCCTGTTGGTGAAGCAATGGTTGCTTGTGCTGTTGCTGATCATTATTTAAGACACCGCGGTCAGATCAGTTGTAGTTGAAAGGTAAACGATGGCTTATAATCAGAAAAAAGTTGTTGCTGCTATTCAGGCTTTTGAACGCGGTGAAATTGTTGTGGTTACAGATGATGATGACCGTGAAAATGAAGGTGATTTAATTGTTGCTGCTGTTCATTGTACAGAAGAAAAAATGGCATTTATCATTCGCCATACGTCGGGTATTATTTGTACACCAATGCCAAAAGAAGAAGCACAACGATTTAATCTTGCTCCTATGGTGTCGGATAATGATTCAGCGCATCGTACCAAATTTACTGTTACCGTGGATTTTAAACATGGAATAACAACGGGTATTTCAGCATATGATCGTACATTGGCTGTTCGTAATTTAGCTAATCCCAATGCAAGTGCTAGTGATTTTGTCCGTCCGGGACATATTTTTCCTTTAATTGCAGATGAAGGTGGTGTTCTTATGCGCTCAGGCCATACTGAGGCAGCTGTTGACTTGTGTAAATTAGCTAGTTTGCCACCGGTTGGTGTTATTGGTGAATTAGTTAATGATGATGGTAGTGTTAAACATGGAGATGAAGTTACAAAGTTTGCACAAGATAATCAGTTACACATCATAACTGTTGCTGATCTTATTGCTTATCGTCAGCGTAAAGAGACGCTTATAAAATATGTTGGAGAAATGCATATTGAAACATTTGTAGGTCCAGCTATAGTCAAAAGTTATCAACTTCCTTGGGAAACAGTTCAGCATGTGGCAATTGTTTTTGGCGATATTCGTGATGGGGAAGATATTCCGGTACGCCTGCATCGTGAAAATATTCTAAAGGATGTTTTTGGTCAGTCACCAGATGTTGAAGTTGTCATGCGGCGCATGGTAGAAAAAGAAAAACGTGGTGTATTTGTTTATTTGCGTGAAGGATCTGTTGGTGTTGGTTCTCAATTAGCTGTTTGTGAACAGAAAATGGCAATGGTAGGTTTAGAAAACCATGCACAAGCAATTGAACGTGCAGAAGAATGGCACCAAATTGGTCTAGGAGCGCAAATTTTGAAACATCTAGGGATTAGTTCTGTTATTGTCTACTCTTCTAAAGAGCGTCATTATGTTGGTTTAGAAGGTTTTGGAATTCGCATATCTAGAACAGATATCTTGTGAGGGTTATATGAAGAAAGGAATGAAAAAGGGCGACATTGCTGCATTAAGTTTTGAGGAAGCACTGAAACAACTTGAAGTGATTGTTGAAAACTTGGAACGTGGAGATGTTCCTTTAGAACAATCAATTGATATTTATGAGCGTGGTGAAGCTCTTAAAAATCATTGTGATAAACTGTTGAAAGTGGCTGAAGCTAAAGTTGAAAAAATCCGGCTTTCAGATACAGGTCATCCAGAAGGTTTAGAGCCACTTGATTCTGAATGATATTTAGTAATCGTTTATTGTTATTGATTGTAAAAACAAGAATCTTAATTGATTAAAATAACTTATCACTCTTATTTCTGATGAATGAAAAAGAAGAAAATCTGTAGATAATCTTAAATAAGTAAAGTATTTCAATGAATAATACATCACATTCTACACAAAATAATAGAATATGTGTGCCTATATAACTATTATTGGTAAGGGAAGGAGTTTTTTTTGTCTCGGTCATTAACGCCATTACTTGATCGTATTTGTTTTCCACAAGATTTGCGGGCATTTTCTGAGTCTGATTTAGTACAGTTAGCTAATGAATTACGAGCTGAAACAATTGATGCAGTTTCTGTAACAGGTGGTCATCTTGGCGCAGGGCTTGGTGTTGTTGAGCTCACTATTGCGCTGCATTATGTTTTTAATACACCTGATGATAAGATTATTTGGGATGTTGGTCATCAAACTTATCCCCATAAAATTTTGACTGGTCGTAGGGATAAAATTCGTACTCTACGCCAAGATGGCGGCTTATCAGGTTTCACAAAGCGTTCAGAAAGTGTGTATGACTCATTTGGAGCAGGTCATTCTTCTACTTCTATTTCAGCTGGTCTTGGTATGGCAGTGGCAAGCATGTTAAAGGCAGAAGAAAGACGTAACATCATTTGTGTGATTGGTGATGGCGCTATGTCTGCTGGTATGGCTTATGAGGCCATGAATAATGCTGGTGCTTTGGATGCACGTTTAATTGTTATCCTTAATGATAACGATATGTCTATTGCACCTCCTACTGGTGCTATGAGTGCTTATCTTGCAAGATTAGTTTCTCGTCCTTCTTATCGTAGTTTGCGTGAGCAAGTAAAAATATTAAGCAAGAAGTTACCAAAGTTTTTTTCAGATAAGGCACGGCTTTCAGAAGAGTTTGCGCGTGGTTTTTTAGTTGGGGGAAGTTTATTTGAGGAGCTTGGCTTTTATTATGTCGGGCCTATAGATGGCCATAATATGAATCATTTATTGCCTGTTCTAAAGAATGTTCGCGAATATCCCAATGGTCCTGTTTTAGTGCATGTGGTAACACATAAAGGGAAAGGGTATGCACCTGCAGAGGTGTCGTCTGATAAATATCACGGTGTTAATCGTTTTGATGTTGTTACGGGCAAACAGGTTAAAACACAAAGTAAGTTTCTTCCTTATACTAAAGTGTTTTCTAAGGCTTTAATAGAAGAAGCCAGTCATGATGATAAGATTGTTGCTATAACGGCTGCAATGCCAACAGGAACGGGCCTTGATTCTTTTGCTGAAAAATTTCCCGATAAAATGTTTGATGTTGGTATTGCTGAACAACATGCTGTAACTTTTGCTGCAGGTATCGCCTGTGAAGGGTATAAACCTTTTGTTGCAATTTATTCTACCTTTTTACAGCGTGCTTATGATCAGATTATTCATGATGTATCGATTCAAAAGTTACCCGTGCGTTTTGCAATTGACCGCGCAGGTTTTGTTGGCGCGGATGGTGCAACACACGCTGGGAGTTTTGATATTGTTTTTTTGGCGACACTTCCTGAGTTTGTTGTGATGGCCCCTTCTGATGAAGTTGAACTTATGCATATGGTGCGCACAGCGGCAGCTTATGATCAAGGGCCTATTTCTTTTCGTTATCCACGTGGTGAAAGTAGTGGTATAGATTTACCACAACGTGGTGAGGTTCTGGAGATTGGTAAAGGGCGAATTTTATGTGAAGGCAGCAAAATAGCTTTGATTTGTTTTGGAACACGGTTATCTGAAGTGTTAATAGCAGCTAATGAGTTAGCAGCAGAGGGGTTATCAACAACTGTTGCAGATGCACGCTTTGCAAAGCCTTTGGATAAAGATTTAATACGTCGTTTAGCACGTGAGCACGAAGTATTAGTCACAATTGAAGAAGGAGCAATGGGTGGATTTGGGGCGCATGTACTGCAGTTTTTGGCACAAGAGGGGCTATTAGAGCACGGTTTAAAGGTTCGCACATTGAAATTTCCTGATGAATATTTAAATCATGGTTCACCAAATAAAGTTCTTTCGAGTATTGGGCTTGATGCAACGGGTATTATTAATACTGTTTTTAATGCTTTGGGACGTGAAATGCCGATAATACCGCAAGTTCAAGTATAACAATAAGGTAGTCGTAAATAGTTGTAAAAATTGATGCCTTTTAGTTATTTTTACAATCAATGTGTTTACGAGCATGTAATGCAAATTGTGTGGCAAATGGTTGTTAAGATTGACAGGAAAATACTTTTTCAATTGAGAAGATAATTTCTAATAATACAGAACTTATAGTTTATTATTCTGTCTAGAGTTATGCTTTACGTGCTAGAATTACAATTGCCGAATGCATTTAAGTATATTTCTGATTATAGTAAATTAAGTGATGGTATAATATTGGTATATCAGTAGTAATTTTAAGCAATTTTTCTTAAAATGTGAGGGTAAAGCTATAATTATTGCTTCTGATATTGATAATAATAAATTTAATGCACGTTTAATCTAGTACTAGCGTTGATAATATTATGAAAAGGTTTAAATGTAGGGATTAAAGGCAGTAATAATTGTGAAATTAATTTCACTATATCAAATGTCAATTCACTTTGCTTAAGTTTGTATTCTACTTATGTTATCGAAGAGAGCCAAGTTATTTGCTAGTAAAATCTCAATTTGAAATTGATGATAAGGGTGGGGTATTGAAAAATCCATCAATTGTAAGAAACTTTAGAAGCACTTTTTTGATAAACTGAATCTTAAAAGGGATAAATAAAAAAGGTTTCTTTCTTCATTCAATTATAAACGATGATAAGCGTTTAGAATATTGATTATTCGGAGAAAAAAGAGTGAGTGACAACGTTATAATTGATCATATTGGAGCTGATGGTCATGGTGTAGCAAAAACACCGCATGGCTCTGTTTATATACCTTTTACCTTACCGGGAGAGGTTGTTAAAGTTACTCTTCATGGAAAATACGGTACATCTATTGCATTAATGAAAAAATCATTAGAACGCATTGATGCTATTTGTAAACATTTTAAAGAATGTGGAGGGTGTATGCTTCAGCATTGGCATGTTGATGCGTATCATTCTTGGAAGCGACAGTTGGTTGTTGATGCACTTAAAAAGTACAGGTTTGATGTAGCTGTTTCTCCTTTAGTAACGTGCGCACATTATAGCCGCCGGCGAATCATTTTAACAGCATCCATGACAAAGCAAGGTCATATCGTTGGTTTTAATCGTCATCTTTCACATGATGTTGTGGCTATTGAGGAATGTCCGGTTACTCGGTCACAGATTATATCAAAATTAAATGATATTAGAGAGATATGTGCTCTTTTAGGCAATCATGCTAAGCGATTTCATGTGACAGTAACATCTGTTGATAATGGTTTTGACGTTGCTTTAAGGGGTTGTATCGTGCGCGATGAGCTTATTCGTCAAAATATGATACATGCAGCTCTTGTACGTGGAATTACGCGCTTATCTATTGAAGGTGAAGTTTTAGTTGAGCAAGAAAAACCGTTGATTTACTTTGGTGATGTTTGTGTTGAACTTCCTTCTGGCGGTTTTCTTCAGGCAACTTCTGAAGCAGAGGATATCATCAGTCATATTATTTTAACTCATTTTAAAAAAGCAAAAAGTGCTGTTGATTTATTTTCAGGGGTGGGAACTTTTACTTTACGTATGGCTAAAACAATGAATGTTCATGCAGTAGAAAATGATGAAACAGCATTGGCGAATTTAGAGCACGCAGCACGTTTTGCTTCTGGCTTAAAAACAGTCACTTGTGAAAAGCGTGATTTGTTTCGTCGTCCACTTTCTGCAAAGGAACTTGAACGTTTTGATAGTGTTGTTTTTGATCCACCACGCGCTGGTGCAAAAGAACAAGTATGTGAATTAGCAAAGACAACAATACCACGTGTGGTAGCTGTTTCATGCAATCCTGTTACATTTGCTCGTGATTTATCCATTCTTGTTGCAGGCGGTTATACAGTAGAACAGGTCATACCGATTGATCAATTTTTGTGGTCGCCTCATGTTGAAGTTGTTGCGATTTTGAGTAAACGCAAAACAAAGGTGCGCTAAGAAATTTAGCTAACATAAAAAGACTATTTAAATATATTGAAAATTTTTTATTAAGCTTAGTTGGTTGATGTTATGAAAGCGTTGTCCCGCCGATTGTCATATTATTGATTCGTAAATGGGGCTGTCCAACGCCAACAGGAACATTTTGTCCCGCTTTTCCACACATACCTACACCATTATCCAGTTTGCTGTCATTTCCAATCATTGTAATGCGTTTCATAGCATCTGGCCCATTACCAATAAGGGTTGCGCCTTTGATTGGAGCTAAGATTTTGCCATTCTCTACTCGATAAGCTTCGGTACACTCAAATACAAATTTTCCAGAAGTAATATCAACTTGTCCTCCACCAAATGAAACTGCATAAATACCGCTTTTTAATGAAGACAAAATTTCTTGAGGTGTTTTATCTCCCCCTAGCATAATTGTATTTGTCATCCGTGGTATTGGTGTATATGCATAAGATTCACGCCGCCCATTTCCGGTTGGATTAACACCCATGAGCCGAGCATTTAACCTATCCTGCATGAAGCCTACGAGTTTACCGTTTTCAATCAGAACGTTATGTCTTGATGGTGTTCCTTCATCATCAATAGTAAGTGACCCGCGGCATTGGGGAATTGTGCCATCATCAACAATAGTCACACCTTTTGCGGCGACTTGTTGCCCCAAAAGCCCAGAAAAAGCGGATGTTTTTTTGCGGTTAAAATCACCTTCCAAACCGTGTCCAACAGCTTCATGTAGCATAACGCCAGGCCATCCATTAGCCAAAACAACATCAAATGTTCCTGCTGGTGCTTCTTGTGCTTCTAAGTTGACTAAAGCCATACGCAAAGCTTCATCGGCAGCCATTTTCCAATTTTCTTCACTAATGAATTGATTAAATGTTTGTCGTCCACCACATCCATAAAATCCATTTTCACGTCGATTATTATCAGAAACTACCACAGATATAGTAAGTTTTACGAGGGGGCGAATGTCATGAACAAAGTATCCATCACCGCGTAAAATTTCAACATGTTGAAGTGAACCGGAAAGAGCGACGGTAACTTGATGCAGTTTGTTATTTTTTTCACGTAAATATGCGTCAATTTTTTGTAAAAGTGCGCTTTTTTCTTTAAATGATGGAGCATCAAGAGGATTGTTTGGTTGGTATAATCTTTGCTTTGGTTGTGAGGGAGCTGCACTATAAGACCCTGTATGATTATTATAGGTTACAGCTTTAGCAGCTTCAATAGCGCGTTTGAGTGCAGCGGCTGATAATTCACCAGAGTGAGCGTATCCAGTAGCTTCTCCAGAAACAACGCGTAAGCCAAATCCTATATCTTGCTGAAATGACCCATTTTTAAGCTGGCTATTATCAAATAAAAGTGTTTCACTTTCTGTATATTCAAGATAAAGTTCACCATCATCAGCATTATGAAGAGTTTCTTGAACAAGAGACTGTACTTTGGACGAAGAAATATCAAAACGGTCAATCAGTGATTTCATGGTGGTTATCCTATTTGCATTGGTGCCGGCAATGTTCATTTTCTTTATTTAGGAACGCTTCCAAATTTAAGAAGATTCCCAAAGAGTTATTGGATGCACTGATCATTTAGTATTTGCAAATACTTTTTGTTATTCTGATAAGTCTGCGTAAGCTTCATTCAGTCCACGTAAATCAATAAGACCGCCGACTCCTTGCTCAGGAGTTGTAAAGATAAAATAAGTGGCTGTTTTGCCGTTTAAAAAGAGTTTTAATATATCTTCTTTAAGGAGAGCTTCAGCAACACAGTTATCGCCCAAACAACGCCGATATTCTATTTTTCCTATATTTTTATCATCGATTTTAATGCCAATACCAGAACGCAATTCCACACGAATAGGAACAAAAACCCGCATCAAAGTTTCTTGATTTTTAGGCAATTTATGAAATGTAACCCGAAAGGTAATATCGCGACGATCTTGTGTGCGCACATCTTGTGTGATTTCACATTGTATATTAGGTGTACCTGGTGGTAGTGAGCAAACTTTTGTCCATGCACCATAGGTTTGTGGGGCAGGGACATTTTGTGTATTGGGTACTTGCGCAATAGCATAATTGGTGAAAGAAACGCAAAATGCGCATATAATAACGCAAAAGAAGTTTTTTTTAAGAAATTCATAAAGTGTCATGGAAAACCCTGCCCAAATCGTTATTATGTTATTGTGCATAGGTTTTCATGAAAAGTAAATCCTTGTCTTAAAAGTGTAACACAAAACCAATTCTTTTCTGGATGTATTTATGCATATTTCATATAAATAGAACAAAAGTACAAAATAAAAATAATATTTCACCAGAGTGGGATCTTCTAGCACTATCTTGTGGCATTTAGTAAAATCTATTTATTTTTGTGATGCCTTTTTATATAAAGGATAACAGTGATTGGAATTAATGTAAGTATTTCTATCTGTTTTGAAAATACATATAAATAAGATAGATATTATATGGTCTCGAAAATGCTATAATATTAATGGGTCATTTCCATATGTTAAATAGTGTTTTTTTGTGAGTAATACTGATAGAAAAGGTTCTTTAGTGGAATGTGTATTTTAGAAGAATTATCAGCTAAAAATAGTCAGTCAATTCCGCCAAAAGCCAATCTTTATGATTATATTACATTATTGAAACCCCGAGTTATGTCACTTGTTGTGTTTACAGCTCTGGTTGGGCTGATGGTGTCACCTGTTACTGTAAATCCACTTCATGGTGTGTTAGCAATTTTATGTATCGCTGTGGGCGGTGGTGGTGCGGGGGCACTTAATATGTGGTATGACGCTGATATTGATGCAGTAATGAAACGTACGCAAAAGCGCCCTATTCCTACTGGTAAAATTAGCCGTAAGAAAGCATTTGTTTTTGGTTTGGCTCTTTCTGTGCTTTCGGTTACGGTTATGGGAGTTTTTATTAATTGGTTTTCAGCGATTTTTCTTGCTTTCACAATTTTCTTTTATGTTGTTGTTTATACGATTTGGTTAAAACGCGTAACACCACAAAATATTGTTATTGGTGGTGCAGCTGGAGCTTTTCCACCAATGATTGGGTGGGCAGCTGCGACAGGGGCAATAAGTATTGAAAGTTTCTTATTATTTTTGATCATTTTTATGTGGACTCCACCGCATTTTTGGGCTCTTTCTTTATTTTCATCTATTGATTACGATGCAGCAGGTATTCCTATAATGCCCAATGTACGAGGTGAATATTCAACCAAGAAACAAATTTTAGTTTATACTGTAATTATGGCGTTATGCGCTATTGGGCCTTATATTATAGGTCTTGCAGGTGTGACTTATGGTGTTTGTTCAGCAATTTTAAGTGTTACTTTTATTTATCTTTCTTATCGTTTATGGAAAGCTGATACACGTGATGAAACCATTTCTATAGCAAAGAAAGTGTTTTTCTTTTCATTGTTTTATTTAGCCGCTATATTTGGAATTCTTTTAATTGAAAATCGTATTTTGTATTTTATTATCTAATGTGATTTAAGCTGAAGAGCAAAATTAATTCGCATCAATAGAATAATAATGTCCTACAGGTGCAACTCTTTATATAAAAAGGGTGATATTTTAGTTTTTCTCTATACATTTCTTATATAGTGCATAACAACAGTGTATTTTGATACATGGAGAAAGTCATAAAAATGAAGGATGAATTATGTGCTTACTCCCCCCTTTAACAATACGCCTTTGTAGTCCGCGTGGTTTTTGTGCTGGGGTTGATCGTGCTATTCAAATTGTTGTTCTTGCATTAAAAAAATATGGTGCTCCAGTGTATGTTCGCCATGAAATTGTGCATAACCGCTATGTGGTTGAAGGGTTACAACAGCGTGGAGCCATTTTTATTGAAGAACTTCATGAAATTCCAGAAGAACATCGCAATCAACCCGTGGTGTTTTCTGCTCATGGTGTGCCAAAATCTGTACCAGAAGAGGCGCATCGTTATAATTTATTCTATATCGATGCAACGTGTCCGTTGGTTTCTAAGGTTCATAAGCAAGCGATACGGCATCAACGTTATGGTCGTCATGTCATATTAATTGGTCATTCTGGCCATCCTGAGGTGATAGGAACAATGGGGCAGCTTGAAAAAGGAGCTGTTACATTAATTGAAACAGTAGAAGATGCTTGGCGTTATCAACCGGAAAATCCAGATAAATTGGGATTTGTGACACAAACAACGCTTTCTGTTGAAAATACAGCTGAAATTTTGGATGTTTTGCAAAAACGTTTTCCTGCGTTAGAAACACCGGCTGCCGAGTCAATTTGTTATGCTACGACCAATCGACAAGAAGCTGTTAAGGCAGCGGCGTTAGGGAGTGATTTATTTTTGATTGTTGGTGCACCAAACTCATCTAATTCGCGGCGCTTGGTAGAGGTTGCTGAAAGGTTTGGTGCACAGCGATCCATTTTAGTTCAATGTGTTGATGAAATTGATTTTGATAATTTAGGTGCTCTTTCCGTTGTTAGTCTTTCAGCTGGAGCATCTGCTCCTGAAATTATTGTCGATGAAATTATTACAGCTTTTCATAAGCGTTATAATGTCAAAATAGAATTGGCTGAAACTGCGTTAGAGACAGAGACATTTTTGGTCGCTCGCGAGTTGCGTGATGTTGTTTTAACCCCTCAAGATATGGCTTTTGTTAATGGTTATGCTAAAGATACTAACAAATAGAAATTATAATATTACTAGTGCTTAAAACGAAAGCAAAATAATGGCAGTTCATACTGACGTACATCAGAGCGATTTGGAAGAATTTTTAACGCGTTATTCAATAGGTTGTCTTCTATCTTACCAGGGAATAGCAGAAGGTATCGAAAACTCAAATTTTACACTTCATACAACAAAAGGAAGATTTATTTTAACACTTTATGAAAAACGCGTTTCAAAAAGTGATTTACCCTTTTTTTGTAGTCTTATGCAGCATTTACATCAGCGTGGGATTCCTTGTCCTCAGCCAGTTCTTCAGAATGATGGTGCAATAATTGGTAAGTTAGCAGAGCGCCCTGCTGTTATTGTTACCTTTGTGGAAGGGACATGGGTGCGTAGGCCTGATGTATATCATTGTTGTGAAGTAGGTACTGGTTTGGCACAGCTGCATTTGGCTGGGCAAGATTTTGTACCCAACCGCAAAAATACTCTTTCTATTGTAGATTTAAGACCATTGTGGGCGAGTTGCCAAACAAAAGAAGATATTTTATTGCAAAAGTTTGGACAAAAAATTGATACAGAGTTAGCATTTTTAGAAAAAAACTGGCCATTATATTTACCAACAGGCATTATTCACGCTGATTTATTTAATGATAATGTATTTTTTTTAGACCATTGTCTTTCTGGTATTATAGATTTCTATTTTGCTTGTAATGATTTTTTTGCTTATGATTTAGCGATTTGTTTGAATGCTTGGTGTTTTGAAAGCGATTATTCTTATAATCTTGTCAAAGCACGTGGATTATTAGAAAGTTATCAAAAAATTAGGCCATTAATACCTTTAGAATTAAATGCGATTCTTTTATTGGTACGTGGCGCAGCTTTGCGCTTTTTACTGACACGCCTTTATGATTGGTTTAATACACCTGCTGGTAGTTTTGTTGTTAAAAAGGATCCGTTGGAATATTGGCATAAACTTAGTTTTTTTAGTAGTGTAGATTCGTTGACTGAATTGGGTTTTTAAATTTTATGTTCAATCGAAAAAAAGTCATTGAAATTTATACAGATGGTGCTTGCTCTGGAAATCCTGGGCCTGGGGGATGGGGGGCAATTTTACGCTGGAATGGTCGTGAGCGTGAACTGTATGGTGGAAAAGAATATACGACTAATAATCAAATGGAACTTATGGCAGCAATTTGCGCGTTAAATGCCCTTAAAGAATCTTGTTCAATTGATCTTTATACAGACTCAGTCTATGTGCGCAATGGGATATCTATGTGGCTTAAAGGCTGGAAGAAGAATGACTGGCGCACCGCATCGAATGATCCTGTTAAAAATGTGGAATTATGGCAGGCTCTTGATGATGCTTGCTCCCGGCATGATGTTAGATGGCACTGGGTAAAAGGGCATGCCGGCCACCCAGATAATGAACGGGCAGACGCTCTTGCGCGTAAAGCAATTGCTGAATATCGCAAGAATGGACATTTTTCTACATAATTTTATAAAATAGCTTTTCTAATGTATTATGGAATGACAGTAGAATTTGATTGCGTATTTATTACGAATGTTCCACTCAAGGCGTGATTTTGAGAAGAAATTGCATAAAAAATTGTTTGGTTTAGCTCGTCTGGCATAAAATATATAGGTGCGCTAAAGAGTGTATATTCTTCATGGTCGCTTACTTTTTTTGCTGGTCCAATTTGCATATCTCCTCCATCTAAAAAAAGAGATAAGATTTTGATTTTGCTGTTATTTTGTATTTTTATAAATAAGGTATTTTTATCTTTTTCAGCACTTATTGTAAATTCATTATCCATTGCACGAGGAAGAGCAGCTTGGGCACGCTTTAATAAAGATGGAGAGAGATATGTATTTTTCTGAGTGGATGAGGAAAAATCAAAGTCAACAGTAAAAGGGATACAGATTTCATCACACAGTCCAAGAGTTAAAGAGCCACTAAGATTTTCACTTGAATCAGAAACACTAAATGGTAGTACAACTTTATTTTTATAACCTAATGACCAATCATTTTCTGTTTCATAAAGTTGTGGTATGGGATAAAAAATTTCATAAGAGACTTGTTGGTTAAAGTTAAAAAATGGTGCCATACCGGAGTTTCCTGGATTGCGCCAATAGGTTTTCCATTTTGGCTTGAGCATCACTTCAATAAAACCGTTTCTTATTCCAGAAGGGGAAGATTTGGTGAGTGCCAATCTCACGCTGCCACCTTCTGATTCATACCAAGGCGTCGCAAGAAGTTGTGATTCTTGTTCTTTTTGAGCAGCAATGGTGAGATTGGATGAGCTTAAAAGAACGAACGTTAAGCTAAAAATGATTAAAAACTTTTTATAAAAGATATTTGAAATTCTTTGTAAATTTAGAAATATTTGAATTTTTTTCATCTAGTTTTTATTTTCTTCTTGTACTGCCTGAATTGAAGTTTAACATATAGATTATGGAAAATGTCAAATTAATGAAGCAGCGTGATGGATTTTTAAATGGAAAATTGCTCATAGCAATGCCCGGAATGAGTGATAAACGCTTTGTCCGTTCTGTTATTTATGTTTGTGCTCATTCTAATTCTGGTGCTATGGGAATTATTCTCAATCAATTGCACAGCATTGATTTTCCTGAGCTTTTACTTCAGCTTGGAGTGATTGAGCAAGCAAAAAAAAGCTATCTTTCTGAATCGATAAAAAAGTTTCCAGTACGCTATGGCGGGCCTGTTGATCCTTCTCGTGGTTTTGTACTTCATTCGGGTGATTACACTTGTGAAGCAACTATTTCTGTTACAGACAAGATTTATCTTACTGCAACTATTGATATATTAAAAGCAATCAGTTGTGAACAAGGCCCTCAACATGCGCTGGTAGCATTGGGTTATGCTGGGTGGAAAGCAGGGCAGCTTGAAACAGAGATTTCTGCGAATGGTTGGTTGATCAGTTCTGCATCGCCTAGTTTTATTTTTGAAAGTGATTTAAGCAATACGTACGATGAAAGTTTTACCCGCATGGGCATTAATCCAACTTATCTCGTTTCTGAAATAGGTCATGCATAAACGTATTTGCTATTTTCTCTGGGTTTTATAAAAGCCTATGAGTCTGATTTATTTTTATAAGAAAATTGATTTTGAATAAGAGTAATTAATTCTTCGGCAGTGATTGGTTTAGTGATAATTGTACTTTGAATATATTTGCAGCCTTCTTGACGCAAGAAGAGAGCCACTTTTTCATCTTCAACACCTTCTGCAATAATCTGTAAATTAAGATCAGTAGCCATATTAATAATTGATTTAAGAACAAGCTTTTTCTTAGGTGAATCGAGAGAGACAAATGAGCGGTCTAATTTGACCATATCAAATGGATAACGAACGAGATAAGCAAGTGATGAATAGCCTGTTCCAAAATGATCTAATGCCAGATTCATTCCTAGTGCTTTGATCTGCTCAAGGAAATGAGCTGATTGTTCAGGATTTTTTCTCAAAACAAATTCTGATACTTCTATCATCAAGTGCCCTTTATTAAGTGGATTGCGAAGAAGGGTAGAACGCAATTGACTTATAAAATTAGGGTGAATCATTTCTACACTTGGTAAATTGATTGAAATGAAGAAAGGTTGTTGAGCGCATTTCTTTTTTATCTTGATAAGATCAGCAATAGCATTATCAATGATAAATTGTGCTAAGTCTGTAGTGATCTGTTCGCTTTCTACGATTTTAATGAAATCATTGACATTTAAATTTCCATGATATGGATGATGCCATTCTACGATCGCTTCAAAACCTATAATTTGTCCATCTGATAGATTAAAAATAGGATGATAGAGAATTTTTATTTCATTATGCTTTATGGCAGAATGAATATCATGTTCAATGTTGTTATGTTTAAGGCCTAGAGTACGAAAATTGGGGCGAAAAGGTACAATATCATTACCACCCATTTGTTTTGCTTGGATCATTGCCAGTTCACTATCGTGGAAAATATCTTTAGCATTTAATCTACATTCATTCCATGTAACCAGTCCAATTGATGTTGAAAGCGATATTTCTTGTTCTGCAAGTGAAATAGGCGCTGAAATTGTTTTGTGCAGATGATTCACAAAAGCTGCAATTTTTTGTGATTCAGTTTCACTGAGTAAAATGATTGCAAAACGATCTGCAAAAAGACGAGTTAAGGTATCTTGGGTATTAATAAGACGGCTCAAACGTCGTGCAATGATCAAGAGTACAGTATCACCAACAGCTATACCTAATTTGTGATTGATTTGGCGGAAATTGTCGAAATCAATCATTAAAACAGTTGGTTTAATTTTTATATTTACTTTAGCAAGAGAGATATAATGCTGTAATCTGTCCAAAAAAATTTGTTTGTTAGGAAGACCAGTTAAGTTGTCATAAATTGCATTATGTAGTAAACGTTCTTCAGCTTTTTTGTGGTTGGTAATATTGATAATGGTTCCAATTACACGGGTAACTTTTCCATCTTTTTTAACAATAGCTGGACTCGCGCGAAGTGAAAACCAATGATAATAACCACTACCGCAAGAAAGTCGAAAAATTTGGTCAATACGTCCTTTTTTGTTTTTAAGAATGATGTCTAGCATGGCGTGAAAGTGTTCACGGTCATCATGATGCAAGGCTGAAATCCAGTCATTCATAGTACCATTAAGTTTGTGTGCTTCAGTACCAAAGAGGGGGGTCATATCCGGATGAACAACAATACGATCACGCTCAACATCCCAATCCCAAATGATGTTCCCAGCGCCTTTTGCTGCAAGTGCTTGTTGTTCAAGGTCAGAAAAGATTCCTTCATAGAAAGCATCATGGGAAAAAGTTTGTTGCATAATGGTAAAGCTAATAAGAAGAACAATGAGCACCAACCCTCCTGCTAGAGCTGGTTGAATAATATCGTTATCTAAATATCCTTCTATGCAAGCAAAAGCTCCAATAGACCAGAAGCTGATGAGCAACCATGTTGGGATAAGCATAATTGCGCGATCATAGCGGCGGATTGAAAAATAACTGATTAAGATAATACCAAGTATGGTGGTAAGACCAAATGATACACGTGCGATACCAGCAGCTCTGGTCGGATCATAAATAGCAAATGTTCCCAAGCCACAAAGAGCTATAATCCATATGATTGCTCCGTAGCTAAAATGATAATGCCAGCGGTTCAAACATAAATAGGTAAAAAGGAAAATGAAAAGTGTTGCTGCAAGTGCAATTTCTGTACTAGCACGCCAAATTGGTTCTATTGTTGGTGTAATTGCAAAGAGTTTATTCAAAAAATTGAAGTCAATACCAATATAGAAAAGAATTGCCCAAGCAACAGCAGCTGTTGCAGGAAAAAGACCTGTTCCACGAACAACGAATAGAACCGTTAGTAAGAGCGCTAAAAGGCCTGATATACCAAGGAGGATACCATGATAGAGCGTATAGGAATTGATTGTATCTTTATAGGTTTCAGGTTTCCATAAATAGATTTTGGGCAGATTTGCAGAGTTAAGTTCTGCAACAAATGTAATAACAGCGCCAGGGTTGAGTGTAATACGAAAAATATCAGAATTTGTACTAGCTTGACGGTCAAGAGAAAAACCTTCATTTGGAGTAATAGATTGAATACGTGTTGATCCAAGATCTGGCCAAAAAAGACCTGAATTAGCTATACGATAGTGAGGTGCAACAATGAGGCGGTCTATCTGTTCATCTGTTGGGTTTGCAAGGGCAAATACTGCCCAGCTTCCAGAAAAATTTTCATTGTTAGCCTGTACTTCAATACGCCATATAATACCATCTGGTCCTGGTGCAGTACTTGTTTGAAAAATGGGGTTGTTTGTGTGGTGAATTTCGATTGTTTTTGATAGATCAATAGCCGTATCTTGAGGAGAAATTTTAATTGGTTCAATGGCTTGTGCTGATGTAAGTTGAACAAAAAAGCTAATGATTATAACAATGATAATATTGATTATCTGATGCAAACTTTTCACAACGTCTCACTCTCAGTATTTTAAACTGTTTAATTTTAGATTATATTTTTGGAAAAATACATTCATCTTTTAAGATTTATTTTTATAAGAAGTAGCTATTGTTTTCTTTAAAAAAGAATAGTTTTATACAAAGATAAACCAGATATCTATTCTTATAAACGAGGCTTAAAACGAGTGTTTATGTTTTAAAAAGACAAGCTTAAGCTATGGGTTTTCAAGATTTCACTAATATATCTTTGCTTATTGATTTTCTATCACATGAAGCGTTGGTTGAGTAGCTTTACACGCTTTTTTAATTCATCTTTCCAAAACTTATTTAATGAGTAAAACTCTTGTGGTGATTTTATAATCAAAAATGCGTAGATGGTGTTAATATCAGCTACTTATATAATCGCTTTATTCATTACAAAGGCGATGAATTGAAGTTTTGGAAAGGATTCCGTTTAGTTTATTTACGTTCAGAAGGAGCGGTTATATTAGACAAAAGAGTTGATGTTAAATCATCAAAGTTTATAAGCCGGCCAACAGGACCAATAGCTGCTAATGTTGGTTTTGAGTTGGTAAAAAGGTGAGTGGCAAGTTCAGTTAGTCGTTTTGGGGTAATAAGCTCTAAGCGTTCAATCATTTCAGATACTGGAATTGGTCGATCATAAAGAAGCATTTGGCGTGCAATAAGGTGTGCTTGGCTAGATGGGTTTTCTTGTGATATTGTGAAGTTGGCACGATATTGTGCCCGCGCTCGTTGAAGTTCGCTTTCGTGAATATTTTTACTTGCTTTAGAAAGTTCATCGAGAATGACAGGCAAAAGTGTTTCTAGCCCTTCTTGTCCGGTAGCAGCATGGATACCAAAAAGCCCAGTATCTGAAAACCCCCAGTGAAAAGAATAAATAGAGTAACATAATCCACGTTTTTCTCTAACTTCTTGAAATAAGCGTGATGACATGCCTCCTCCAAGAATAATTGAAAGAATCTGAGCTGTATAGAAATCACGTGCATGATATGGGCGCCCTTCAAAACCAAGAACAACTTGTGTATCCATTAAATCACGGTATTCACGAAAGTCACCACCGATATAATTGGCAAGGTTGGTAAAAGAGGTCGTTGAATGAGAGCGAAAAGTACTAAGACGGCTTTCAACCTCACGCAAAAAGCTTTCATGATTCACAGCTCCTGCAGCCACTACAATCATGCGGTCTGCACTGTAGTGTTTCTTCATAAAACTATGTAAGTCAGCAGACGTAAATGATTGGACTGTCTTTGGTGTTCCTAAAATAGAGCGCCCAAGAGACTGATGGCGAAAGGCTGTTTCAGTAAAATGATCAAAAACAATGTCATCCGGAACATCATAGGTAGCACCAATTTCCTGAATAATCACTTGTTTTTCTCGCTCTAATTCGTTTTCATCAAATTTTGAGCATATCATGATGTCAGATAGAATATCGATAGCCAGCGGGATATCGTCTTTAAGTACACGTGCAAAATAGGCAGTTGTTTCAATACTGGTATGGGCATTAATTTCCCCTCCAACATCTTCAATATCAGCTGCAATTTTAAAGGCTGTGCGGTTTTCAGTTCCTTTAAAAGCCATATGTTCAAGGAGATGGGCAATGCCGTGTTGTGTAAAAGTTTCGTTACGTGAGCCAACTTTAACCCATATTCCAAGTGCGACACTGTCAATTTGTTGCATTGTATGCGTGGCAATAGTCAAACCATTACTAAGGCGGCTGATATCTACACCCATGCTTTATGACTCCGTTAAACAAACTAAATGCCCAATCATAAGGACATTACATATTTTTTGATTTGGATAGACGCAGTTAACATCTAATGCGATGTACGCGATTTTAAAGAGATATAATCTTTGACTATTTTTTCATCATTAGCAAGACTTGTAAAGTGCTCTTCGCGCTGCATTAAATCATTTAGACAAGATGGCCATGGCGCATTAATACCACAAGCGTTTTGGATAGCATCAGGAAATTTAGCAGGGTGAGCAGTAGCAAGGACGATCATTGGAATAGGTGATTGCTTCTTTTCTCGGGCTACTTTCAGTGCAACTGCTGTGTGTGGATCAACCAGGTAACCACTTTCTTTATAAACACTATTAATTGTTTGTGCTGTTTCAGTTACACTACTTTTTCCAGCAGAAAACAAAGTACAAATATTTTTAAGTTGCTTTTTATCAAGGTTAAACCAGCCTGATTGGTTCAAATTTTCCATTGCATTGCAAATCCATACTGAATCACGATTGCAATTTTCAAATAATAAGCGTTCAAAGTTGGAAGAGACTTGAATGTCCATCGAAGGAGATGTGGTATGTATTGTAGGACGTATTTCGTAAGTACCACTGGTTAATGCACGATGAAGAATATCGTTATCATTTGTTGCTATAACCAATTGAGCAATAGGTAGCCCCATACGAGCAGCAACATAACCTGCAAAAATATCACCAAAGTTTCCAGTAGGAACGGTAAATGAAACAGATCTATCGGGTGCCCCAAGGGAAAGTGCAGATGAGAAATAGTAAACAATTTGCGCCATGATACGCGCCCAGTTTATAGAGTTTATTCCTGAGAGCGCTGTTTTTTGACGGAAATTGTGATCATTAAACATTGCTTTGACAAGTGCTTGGCAGTCATCAAAATTGCCTTGAATAGCTATAGCATGAACATTAGCACTGTGATTAGTGGTTATTTGCCGTTGCTGAACTGATGATATGTGCCCTTTAGGAAATAAAATAAAAATATCTGAGTTCTCTCTCCCAGCAAAAGCTTGGATCGCAGCACCGCCTGTATCACCTGATGTAGCACCAATAATTGTTGCACGTTTATTTTTTTTAGTCAGGATATAGTCCATTAGTCTAGCAAGAAATTGCATTGCGACGTCTTTAAATGCCAAAGTAGGGCCGTGGAAAAGTTCAAGGATAAATTCATTGGGGCCGGTTTGCTGCAATGGACAGATTGCTGGATGGCGAAAAACAGCATAAGATTCAGTGATTATATTTTCAAAAGCTGTGCGCTCAATCTCATTATCTATAAAAGGCCAGAGAATGGTTTTAGCAATTGTAGCGTAAGATTGACCACGTAGCGCTCGTAATGCATCAGGTGAAAATTGAGGGAATTTTTCTGGAAGATAAAGACCACCATCACTAGCTAGACCCGTCATAATTGTGTCAGTAAAGTTTAAAGCAGGAGCCTTGCCTCTTGTACTGATATATTTCATAAGTCTTCGCTTTCATTTATTTTGAGCAAATAGGCAATTTTTATATTTTACTTTTTTAATAATATTTAAATTATCCAATGAATGAAAGTGCGGTTGCTCATTTTTGTGCAAAATGAGAAAATTACGCTAAAAATTTCAGATGTTAATATAAAACTCAGATGCTAATATAAAATATTGACTATTAAAGAATATGCTAGTTTATAAACAAAGTATCTATTTTATTTTTTTATTAACTGTGATTTGTATAACTTAATCGCGTTCTTTAAAACTGAAGAAAATCACGATAATTTTTCCTGAAGATATCTTTATATTATAAATCTTGCCATATTGCCATTGCTTCTAAAACTTCCGGTAAATGTGCATGTTTCGTAATTACTGTTTCAGCTCCAGCATCTGTAAGAGCATTGGAGTGGCCAAGATAACTGTGCGATCCTCCCGTAAAGCCAACAACGCGCATCCCCGCTGCTTTTGCTGCATGTACGCCATGAATAGAATCTTCTATAACAATAACATTTTGTGGTTGTACACATAATTTTTGTGCAGCAAAAAGAAAAATATCGGATGCAGGTTTTGGTTTTTGAGTTCCAACTTCGAGTGCAGAAAATATTTTGTTTTCAAAAAGATCATAGAGATTAACGGCAATGAGCATCTGTTTTATATCTGCGCTCATTGCATTAGAGCAGATACAATAGGGGTATCGAAGTTTAATAGTTTCTATTGCTTTTCTTATACCGTCAATAGCACGTAATTTGGTTGTTATTTGTGCACGAAAAAGGTTTGACATTTGATCTATAAGGCGAGCAGAAATTGGCTTTTTTGTTTCCTGTTCGACTTTTTGAAGAATATCACGAAAAATAAGCCCTGCGTAGCGTTCACTTAATTCTTCAGGTGATATTTCATATCCTGCTTCTGTCAGTAATTGCGCACCAATTTCTGCTGCTAGATATTCAGAATCTACCAAAACTCCATCACAATCAAAAATAATAAGGTCGATTTGAGGCATAAGATATTCCTTATTTATGGCTTAAAAGCTTGTAATAAAACGATATAAAGGGGTCCCTTTTTATAAAAGTATATTTTGAAAGGTACGCCCTATTAACTTAATAAGGTAAGAAATGTTTAAACTATGCACTGAAGAAAAGGAAATAAAAGTTAATAGATATAAATTATTTTACCCGATTTTAAAGAAAAAAGGCAATTAGTTTTAAAATAGTTTAACGATCCTTTTACTCTATTTTGTAAATATAAGGCATAATATCAAATCCGTAAATCATTTTGACTATAGGATAGTCTCAGCCCGTATTGTTGAATATTTTATGACAGTTGTTCAGTTTCAAAAAGATCTGGTTTGTACGTCTTTACAGACACAGTGGTGCAATAAAATCCTCAAAGGTGATTGTGTTGCAATGCTGGAAAAGCTTCCTAAGCATTCGGTTGATATGATTTTTGCAGATCCACCTTATAATTTGCAGTTAGAAAATACATTATATCGTCCAGATTATTCACGTGTTGATGCGGTTAATGATGCATGGGATCAATTTGAAAATTTTGCTGCTTATGATGCTTTTACACGTGCATGGCTATTGGCTTGCCGTCGCGTATTAAAACCCAATGGAACGCTTTGGGTTATAGGGTCTTATCATAATATTTTCCGGGTTGGCACGGCATTACAGGATTTAGGTTTTTGGTTACTCAATGATATCATTTGGCGCAAAAATAATCCTATGCCTAATTTTCGTGGGCGTCGCTTTCAAAATGCCCATGAGACTCTTATTTGGGCTGTGCGTGATCAAAAAGATAAGAAATATACATTTAATTATAAGGCATTAAAGGCTGCCAATGAAGATGTACAAATGCGTTCAGATTGGCTTTTTCCTCTTTGTACAGGCGCTGAGCGTTTAAAAGATGAAATAGGGCGTAAATTACATCCAACACAAAAGCCGCAAACATTATTAGCACGTATTATTATGGCCTCTAGCAAGCCGGGTGATATTATTCTTGATCCGTTTTTTGGTTCGGGAACGACAGGAGCTGTTGCTAAACTTTTAGGGCGTAATTTTGTGGGTATTGAGCGCGAGCAAAGCTACATTGATGCAGCGCATGAAAGAATTGCTATGGTTAAGCCTCTAGCTGAATCGGAATTAACAGTTTTAGCAAATAAAAAAGCAGAACCGCGTGTAGCATTTACTAATTTACTTGAGGCAGGTTTGTTACATCCTGGAATGATTCTTTATGACCGGAAGAAACGAGTATCTGCTATTGTAAAAGCTGACGGTACTATTATGTATGGTGGTGAAGCTGGCTCTATTCATATGATGGGAAGAAAAGCTCAAGCTTCACAAAGTTGTAATGGCTGGACATTTTGGTATTATGAAGAAGATGGTCAGTTGAAATCAATTGATGATTTAAGAATGGTAATTCGTTCACAAATGTTAAAAACTGGCATTATGTGAGCAATAAATCACATTTATTTGCCTTTCAAATCTCAATAAATTAGCACTAAATTAAATACTAAAGCTTTTACGCAAGCAAAGCTATTTTAGTTTAAAAGAGTTGGGGAGTGCTACAGAAATAGCTTTTTTCATAACGGTAGGAAGTGCCTCTTTGGAAAGATCATGGATATCACACCACCAGCCGTTTTTGAGTTTCGTTTCGCTAATATTGTCGACACAATAGACATCGAGTTTCAGAGAAAAATGAGTAAAAATATGTGTGACTTGTCCTTTAAATTGCCAATTGGCTTGGAAAGGTGCATTTTGGAGCTCATTTTCACCATTTGTTCCAATATGATTGGGTATTTGGGTCATTCCATTGAGTAGTCTGTTACTTTGTTGTTTTTCTAAGTAAATTTGCTTATTTTTATTGAGCACTACAAAAGCAACGCCAGTTTTAAAGAGCCGTGCTTTTTTAGGGGCTTTAACTGGAAATGCTTCTGTTGTATGCATTTTCTTTGCTTTGCATAGATTTTGAAGAGGGCAGAGTAAACAAGATGGTTTACGTGGTGTACAAATTGTTGCACCTAAATCCATCATGGCTTGTGCAAAGTCACCAGGACGATTTAAATCAGTAATTTTTTGAGTTTTTTCTTTTATTTCAGATTTTGCTTTAGGTAATACTGAAGTAATAGCAAATAAACGGGTTATAATGCGCTCAACATTACCATCAACAACAGCTACAGGGTGTTCAAAAGCAATTGCAGCAATAGCTGCTGCAGTATAATCTCCGATACCGGGTAAAGTACGTAATGTTTTTACAGATTGAGGGAATTCACCTTTATAGTTTTCAACAAGTTGATGAGCACAATTTTTAAGGTTACGTGCCCGCGAATAATAGCCAAGGCCAGCCCATGCTTTCATAATATCATCTTGTGATGCTTGTGATAGAGAAGAAAGATTAGGCCAAAGCTTTAAAAATTTTTTAAAATAAGGTTTAACTGTTTCAACGGTTGTTTGTTGAAGCATGATTTCAGATAGCCAAACTTTATAAGGATCAGGGCGAATACCTTCCATTTGTTCTTTAGGGGTAATACGCCATGGCAAATGCCGATGATTTTGATCGTACCAAGAAAGAAGGCGCGAAGAAATTTCATGCATCATTGTCTTCAATCATAGGAAGATATAAAATACAAAGAAAAAATTTTTATAATTTAGTAATAATCTGATATGAAATGAGTAAGACATCTCAAAAGCACCATTTTTATTCTCTTTCTAAAACAGTGTCCAGTATGCTTGATCCGATTTTACGCAGGCGGACAGGGCTTAATATGGCGCTTATAGAACACTGGTCGCAGATTGTAGGCTACGATATTGCTGAATCCACAATACCACTCAAAATTATTTGGAAACGTCGTGCAAATCAAGATGAAATTTTTAAACCTGCAACACTTGTCATAGCATGTGAAGGATTTACTGCGTTAAAATTGATCCATGAAACAGAGGAATTGATTCAGCGAATTAATGGTTTTTTTGGGTATGTTGCTATTGACCGTATTAAGATAGAACAAAAGCAAGTATCAACTCTTACTGAGCAGCTAAGGGCAGAGCCAATTGCGAATGAAAAAGATAAACAACACGTAAAAAAAATGCTTCAATATGTTGAAGATGAAAACCTCCGTCAATCGCTTTATGAACTTGGATGTTGCATTTTTGCAGAAAAAAATAATAAATAAATCAAAACATTTTTGTATATTTTTACTATTATCTTTAATATATAAAAGCACTGAATTTCTACATATCTAATAATAACAGAAAAGTTTTTTTTATGCTAAACTATCGTTCTTCTTTATTTTGCATGGTGATTTTAATCTCGGCTATAACTGCACAGATTAATGCGACTACAGCCTTAGCTGGTAAAGTTAAACCAGTTGCAACTGTTGATATGGTTAAGCTTCTTCAGGATGGTAAGGATAGAGTTGAAGGTGATATTAATGCACCAGTGACTATTGTTGAATATGCTTCAGTTACCTGTGGTCATTGTGCTGACTTTTATAATAATGTGCTGCCCAAAATTCGGAAAAAATATATAAAAACGGGTAAAGTAAAGCTTATTTTCCGGGAATTTGCTTTTGATCCTCGGGCAACAGCAGGCTTTATGTTGGCGCGTTGTGCACCAGAAGATCGCTATTTTCCTTTGATAGAAGTTTTATTTCAAAAACAAAGTGAGTGGGTTTGGGTAGAGGATTCTTTAACGCCATTGAAGAAAATTAGCTCACTAGCTGGTTTTACAGATGAGAGCTTTGAGGCTTGTCTAAAAAATCAGTCTATTTTAGATGAAGTGAATGCATCTTTTGAGCGTGGGAAAGAATTTGGTGTTACAGCAACACCTACCTTTTTCATTAATGGTAATAAGTATGAAGGTTTGATGTCAGAGGAAGATTTTTTCTCAATTATTGATAGTTTTCTTTGAACACACACATTCTACTAAGAAAATAAGCAATTGATAATTATGGCGGTTCTCCTTCTTTTTACAAAGGGTTACTTTCGTGCGTTTATGAAACAACGTTTTATTTGGTTAAGCTAATTTGGGATAGGGTGATTCATTTGGACAGTTAGCTTAAGTCAAATGATACTTTAATGTTGATAATGGGAGAACTTGTACAGTGACAAAATGGATTTATAGTTTTGGTGATGGTAACGCAGAGGGAAGCGCAAATGAGCGTAATCTCCTTGGTGGCAAAGGGGCTAATTTAGCAGAAATGAGCAAGCTTGGCTTACCTGTTCCTCCCGGATTCACTATTACGACAGAAGTTTGTAACTTTTATTATACGCATAACAAGGCATATCCAAAGGAATTGCAAGGAGCTGTCAAGCAAGCACTCAAACGCATTGGTGAACAAACAGGCCGCGAATTTGGTAGTAAAAGCACACCACTGTTACTTTCTGTTCGTTCTGGGGCTCGGGCTTCTATGCCGGGGATGATGGATACAATTCTTAATCTTGGTATGAATGATGAAACAGTGAAAGCAATCGCTTTGCAGACTAGTAATGAACGCTTTGCTTATGACAGTTATCGCCGTTTTATCCAAATGTATTCCAATGTTGTTTTAGGTTTGGATCATTCGTGCTTTGAAGAGATTCTTGATGAGGTAAAAGTATCCAACGGTTATGATGTTGATACAGAAATGACAGCCACTGATTGGAAAAACGTTATTATTTCTTACAAAGCATATGTTGAAGAAAAGTTAGGTGAGCCTTTTCCGCAAGATCCTGAAGAGCAATTGTGGGGTGCAATTAGTGCAGTTTTTTCAAGTTGGATGACTACTCGTGCAATCACTTATCGTCGTTTGCACAATATTCCTGAAAATTGGGGAACGGCGGTTAATGTGCAGGCCATGGTTTTTGGTAATATGGGTGAAGATTCTGCAACAGGTGTTGCGTTTACACGCAATCCATCGACAGGGGAAAAAGAACTTTACGGTGAATTTTTAATCAATGCACAGGGTGAGGATGTTGTAGCAGGCATTCGTACTCCACAAAATATCACTGAGGTTGCAAGGATTGCTGCTGGTTCGAATAAGCCGTCGCTAGAAAAAATTATGCCAGAAGCTTTTTTACAGTTTTGTCAAATTGCCCAAAAACTTGAAAAGCATTACCGTGATATGCAAGATCTTGAATTTACAATTGAAAAGGGTAAATTATGGATTTTACAAACTCGCTCAGGAAAGCGAACGGCACGTGCAGCCTTAAAAATGGCAGTGCAAATGGTTGAGGAGGGGTTGATCAGTCGTGAAGAGGCGGTGATGCGAATTGAGCCAAAATCGCTTGATCAACTTTTACATCCGACTCTTGATCCCAAAGCGGCCCGTTTTGTTGTAGCGCGTGGTTTACCTGCTTCTCCGGGTGCAGCAACTGGTGAAATTGTTTTTACTTCAGAAGAGGCAGAGGCAGCATCAAAAGAAGGCCGTAAAGTTATTTTGGTGCGCGTAGAGACGAGCCCAGAAGACATTCATGGTATGCACGCTGCAGAAGGAATTTTAACAACACGCGGTGGTATGACAAGTCACGCTGCTGTTGTAGCACGTGGTATGGGAAAGCCCTGTATTTCTGGTGCAGGTAGTGTACGAATTGATTATACCACAAACACAATGATTGTTTCAGGAGAGACTTTTCAAAGGGGAGATGTCATTACAATTGATGGTGCAAGTGGAGAGATCCTTAAAGGGAAGGTTGCAATGTTGCAGCCTGAGCTTTGTGGAGACTTCGCTCAATTAATGGAATGGGCTGATAAAATACGGCGTATGAAAATTCGCGTCAATGCAGAAACACCATCTGATGCACGTATGGGGCGTTCTTTTGGAGCTGAAGGTATTGGTCTTTGTCGTACCGAGCATATGTTTTTTGCTGGTGAACGTATTGTTGCTATGCGTGAAATGATTTTAAGCAATGATCAAGATGGACGCCGTAAAGCATTGGATAAGCTTTTGCCAATGCAACGGTCAGATTTTACAGAATTGTTTGAAATTATGTCTGGTTTGCCTGTCACTATCCGTTTTTTGGATCCTCCTTTGCATGAGTTTTTACCAAAAACGGACGCAGAAATTCGTGATGTTGCAATGGCTATGGGAATTCCTTCTGAAATTATTTCCGAACGGGCGCAGCAACTACATGAATTTAACCCTATGCTTGGGTTACGGGGATGTCGTTTGATCATTACTTACCCTGAAATTGCTGAAATGCAGGCACGAGCAATTTTTGAAGCAGCGGCAGATGCTGCTCAAAAGTCTGGATCTCCTGTTATGCTTGAAATTATGATACCGCTTGTTGCGCTTAAATCTGAATTGGATTTTGTAAAAACCTGTATTGACGATGTAGCTAGTACAGTAATGAAAGAAAAGGGAAGGGAAATTCAGTATATAGTTGGAACTATGATTGAATTACCAAGAGCTGCTCTTCGTGCAGGTGAGATTGCTGAAACTGCAGAATTTTTTTCGTTTGGAACAAACGATTTGACACAAACTACTTTTGGTATTTCACGTGATGATGCAGCTCCTTTTTTAGCAACTTATTCTCAAAAAAGAATTTTGGAACAAGATCCTTTCGTGTCAATTGACCGTGATGGAGTAGGGGAGCTTATCGCTATTGCTGCACAGCGTGGGCGTTCTCAGCGTGCAAAAATTAAATTAGGTATTTGTGGTGAACATGGAGGCGATCCTGATTCTATTGCTTTGTGTGAGGAAAATAACTTAGATTATGTTTCATGTTCACCTTTTCGGGTACCAATTGCACGTTTAGCTGCAGCACAAGCAGCAATTGCCCAAAAGGCATAAAAATCTAAAGATATTATTCTTTACTTTAATGGCTTTGGTATATTGGAATAATACTTTAATACGTTGCTAAAGGTAGACAAGAAAATTTCTTGAGATGCTTTGTTTGAGGTGCCTTATTTGAGTTATGTATATGGAAGATAGCATTGCGTTTGATGTATTTTATGAGAAAGCTTAAGGTACAAAGCATGTTATCATGTTATGCATACATACCGTATCTTATGATGCGTAATAGGTATTAAAGTATTAGACTTGTGGAATTTTTATTGAATGCTGATAGTGATGTTTCTTTACCTGTAAAATAATAGGTGAATATATTAAAGAAACAAAAAAACATTGATTACTACTTATGTAAATTTACTAATAACTATCGAAAATGAATGTTGTGTAGAGTTATTTATGATCTTATAAATAAGTACTTATTTGTGTTATGTGATTGAAATTTCTCTGTAAAATATGAAATTGGAAGAGAATTTTTTGTAAAAGTGCTTTACAATTTATGACTATATAGCACTCATGATGGAATAGAATCTCTAAGAGGGTAATGTTTATTCGTTACTATTACTTCATTAATAGCATTCATTTAGTTTTTGTTTATTTTGCTCCCTCCATCTACGATGGATCCAAACTAATACAGCAAGTTCCAATTTTTTATACCATATGTTTTAGAAATTTTTGTCATTGAAGTTTTCTAAACGTATTTCAATATCTTAGAAGGGGGATGATTTATGAAAAGCAATTATTTATAGTTGGGAATAAAGTGTATCGTTACATATGAGAAGTCTATTTGAGTGATAGCACGTGATCTTTTGTTGAATTTTCTAAACTCAGCTGCGATAATATTTATCTATAAGAGAATAACTAAGGAAAATACCATTTTTATACACGAAAAGTTTATATAATCACTGTATCGCTTAAGTATTGTTTAGTTGCCGTTATTCAATAATTTTAGCGTTTTTCAAGAGGATATTTGAATTAAGTTTACTCTGTGAAATGATGATATTTATGATAAAAAAGCTATAACAGCTATAATGTGAACTAAAATTATTTGATCAAGAGAATAAACGTATAGATTTTTTTTGGTATAGTTCTTTTAATATTTGTGGTGTATTGCTCTGTGTTATTGTAATAATTAGAAAGCTTTTGTAAGAAGAAAAATGAAAGCTTTAGCTTTCAGATATTGCGTACAATTACAAGAATCGGTATAAGGCGCGAGCAGAGTGTAATAGTTTTCTTTTTTTGGGGTATAGCCAAGCGGTAAGGCACCGGTTTTTGGTACCGGCACTCCCTGGTTCGAATCCAGGTACCCCAGCCAAATATCAATAAAATAAATCGGCTACTGTACAAATAAAGGAATTTGTACTTATTGATTCTATTGCCCTTATTTTTTGCTATCTCTCATTTTTTTGAAGTTTTTTAATTGCTTTTATGGCAGGTCGCTTTCTATTTGCTGTCTTTAGTCTTTATAGAGTGATGCCATATCATCTCCAGTCTATCCAAAGTGCTTTAGCTGGTAAAATCGTGGCATCTACATGCAGCTCTTGTTGTTGCTAATTTTCTCAATCCATGAACTGAACTGATTTCTTAACGCCAGCTGTATTACAAGCATCTCTCAACAGATTACCAAAGCTTTCTTTGGTTAGTTTTTTGCCCTTTTCCCATAGATATAAATGTTTCATGGCCGATAGGGTCCCGTTTCAAATGTTTTTGCTAATTCAAGTAAAATAAGAGCAAAAAGCAGTGCGGCCATTGCAAGTCGTGGGAAATATACTTCCTTTATATCTGATAATAGTTTTACCAGATCAATAATGAGGGTGAGGTACTGCTTATTGGTTTTAGTAAGGTCAATAAAACGGTTTTTGCACTCTATCACAATTTTATCGATGACATGCAAGCGTGCATTAATCCGGTTTATTCATGGATATACTTTTCAGTTAATGACGGTATCATCAAAATACATATTCATGTTTATGATTAGATTTTACAAATATAGAGTGTAATTAGAAGGCATAGTAAGTCAGAGGAATGTAAGCAGCTTGTGTTAATATTCTAAAATTTGTGAAGAGGAATGACTATAGTTGATGTGTTTATGTGCTTACTCATTTTATTGATAGCATAAATATAGATTTAATTTTATGTATGCATTGGTAAGCTTTTCATTAAGTGCGATATATTGTGATATTTTTAAATATATTCAAACTTAGATTATTTTTACTAAATAAGGGGGATAAGAACTTTTTTAGTTTATAATTTTTATCTTTTTTGATGACTTAGTAGGAGAACAATTTTCTATAAATTAATTTGGCATATTTTTTTTATTAGTGCCATTATAGTGTTTAGTTTCTCATTAGTTTAATTGGTTTATAAAAACGGCTTTTAAAGCTAAATTGATTGTAAACAAATATTCAATAACATTTGCTTTTAAGTGCTGTAAGTGCCAAAGTAAATTTTGGGAGAGAGCTTAATAATTAGAATCGAGGAGATTTTTAAAATGGCTTTTGAATTAGCTGAATTGTCTTATGATTATGACGCCCTGTTACCTTATATGTCACGTGAGACGCTTGAATATCACCGTGATAAGCATCATTTTGCTTACCTTACTAATACAAATAATTTGGTAAAAGATTTAGGTTTAGAAAATAAGAGCCTTGAAGATATTATTAAGGAAAGTTTTGGCAAAAATCCTGGTTTGTTTAATAATGCAGCTCAATCTTATAATCATCATCATTTTTGGAATTGGATGAAAAAAGGTGGTGGTGGTCAGAAGCTACCTGGAAAATTAGCAAAGGCTATTGAGTCTGATCTTGGTGGTTATGAGAAATTCCGTACAGATTTTATTGCAGCTGGTAGTACTCAATTTGGTTCTGGCTGGGCGTGGATAGCTGTTAAAAATGGCAAGCTTGAGATTATGAAGACACCCAATGGTGAAAACCCTCTGATTCATGATGCTCAACCTATTTTAGGTGTTGATGTGTGGGAGCATTCTTATTACATTGATTACCGTAATGCACGTCCGAAATATCTTGAGGCTTTCGTGGATCATTTAATTAATTGGGATTATGTTTTAGAACTGTATGAAAATTGCGGGTTTTAAGTAGTCTATAGGGCTATTTATCTTAAAGAATAAAGGCTTCATAATTTATTAGATTGTGGGGCCTTTATTAGTAAGATGTTTAGTTATCAATAATTTTTCCAACTATTTTTAGGATATATGCGTATATATATGCGGTTTCTTCCAATTTTGAGAAACGTCCAGCCGCACCTGCGTGACCTGAATCCATATTTATACGCAATAAAATTGTATTATCATCTGTTTTAAAATCACGCAGTTTTGCTACCCATTTTGCAGGTTCCCAATAGGTTACACGAGGGTCTGTTAAGCCTGCAATGGCAAGAATAGGGGGGTATTCCTGGTGTTTGATGTTATCATAGGGTGAATAAGAAGCGATAAGGTTATAGTCTTCTTTTGATTCAAGAGGGTTACCCCATTCAGGCCATTCTGGAGGTGTTAGGGGCAATGAAGCATCTAGCATTGTTGTTAAAACATCAACAAAAGGGACATTAGCAACGATGCCAGCAAAATCCTGAGGAGCTAGATTTGCTATAGCTCCCATCAGCATTCCTCCTGCTGAACCACCTTGGGCGATTAGCCGGTCATGAGCAGTAAATTTATGATTTACAAGATGACGTGCACAGGCAATAAAATCATAAAATGTATTGTGTTTAAAAAGATGTTTTCCTTTTTCATACCATTCAGTGCCCTTTTCTTTTCCACCACGAATATGAGCAATGGCATAGATAAAGCCTCTATTGACTAATGAAAGTACATTACTATTGAAACTTGCAGGAATGGAAAATCCATAAGCACCATAACCGTAAAGTAGACAAGGTGCACTACCATTAAGCGCAGTAATTTTATGATATACAAGAGAAATAGGGATCTTTTCACTATCATCTGCAATTGCTGTAATACGCCGTGTTACATAGTCATCTTTATTATGCCCAGAAGGGATTTTTTGTGTTTTTAAAAGCACTCGTTTACGACTTTTTACTTCATAATCAAAAATTTGATTAGGTGTTGTCATAGATGAATAAGCAAAACGAATGGTTTGGCTATTATATTCTGCAGCCCCTTGTAGATCTAAGGAATAGGCTTCTTCTGTAAAGGCAATGGAATGAATTTGTTTTGTTGAACGCTCCATAAGTTGTATAGAAGGAACCCCTTCAAATTGTTCAAACCAAATAAAAAAATCTTGATAGGCATCGTGAGATAGGATCAGTCGTCTGGGTTGATGGGGTACAAGCTCAGACCAGTTTTCTGATTGCGGAGATGAATATGGGGCGACCATGATTTTAAAGTCTTTTGCATTATCCTGATTGGTGAGAATATAAAAAACATCGCCTCCTTCTGTAAACGAATATTCAATGCCTTTTTGTCGTTTTTGTACACATTGGGGTGCTGTAAGGGGCGCTGTAGCAGGGATAAGCCAGGTTTCTGATGTTTCATGGTCGTGAATGTTAATATAAATAACGTCATTAAGCTTTGAGCCACTCACATGTAAGAAAAACCCGGGGTTATCTTCATGAAAAATAAGCTTATCTTGAGATGGGTCAGTGTTTAATTGGTGGTAATAGAGTTCTGAGGGGCGGTGGTTTTTATCCATTTTAGTGTAGAAAAAGCCTTCAGATTTAGCGTCCCAGACGAGTTGTCCGGATGTATTTATGATTGTATCTGTGTAATCAGATAATGTTTTAAAGCTACGAATTTTAACTGTATAAAATTCAGAACCCTTATCATCATAGCTCCACGCAACATGTGTATGATCGGGAGATACATGGACTGAGCCAAGATTAAAATAATCTTTACCTTCAGCCAAAATGTCACCATTAAGGTAAATGTTTTTTTTACCTCCATTTCTTGGTGTACGAAAATAGTGTGGCTGTTCTCCCCCAGTTTTATAGCATAGCCCATAGGCAAAAGGGCCACGTTTTATAGGAACGGAACTGTCATTTTCTTGAATGCGGTTTTTCATTTCTGCAAAAAGCAGATTTTGTAATGTTTTTGTATCGGCCATTTGAGAAGTTTGATAAGCATTTTCTTCTTCAAGGTGGCGTCGAATATTTTCATCAAGACAGCTAGGGTTTTTTAAAACATCTTGCCAATTAGCTGCACGCAGCCAATGGTAAGGATCCTCTCGGTAAATACCGTGATACATCTTTTTATAAATGATTTTAGATGCTTTTGGGGGAAGTTTAGGTAGATGCATCATACCATGGTCCTATAAGATCTAATGGTTTTATTCATATGTTAGAGCAACACCATTCATGCAAATAGCATAAACTTGTAAATTCTAATTTACCTGTAAAACATGGTTAAGTTAATTTCTATTATATACAAAATAAGATTATACTGAAAATAGAGATATCAAAATCTGAATAGAAAGAGTTTTTAAATATTGTATTAATACGTGATGTTATATCTTTCTGGTATTAATAACCATACCATTCTTAAGTTTTTGTACGTTTTTGATTTTTGTTTTTGTCTGCAGTGTTCTTTTTTTGCTGAACTTAAAAAATTGTTTAAGTCACTTTTTGTATTTTAAAAAGTTGTTTATCTACCAAAATTGAGATTTGCATGGTGGATATAAAACTATGAAGTTATCATTGTTTAATACAAAACTCGTTCTATATATCATGATTTTGTATTAAATATCTTTATAAATTCAATGAAAAATGATTAATTTTATGCTATGTTTTGTATTTATAGACGATATCTTGTAACACAAACTTAGCTTATAAAAGGAACAAGTTGAATTTTTATAATATAATATGTCAAAAAGGAGGAGTTTATTTGTTTTTTCTGTGTTGAGATGATTTTATAAAATAATTGAATTGACAAAAAAGATTTTTGTACAATATGAAACTTATATGCATTAAAATTTCAATGTCATGAGTGTAAATGCGAATATTGCCTCAATTTTAAAATTAAAGGAAACAAGGATGGAACATCACCCAGTCCTAGAGACTGAAAGCAATTTAGTTATTACGTTAGTTGCTGATATTGTTGCTGCTTATGTAAGTAATAATTCAATTCGGCCGACTGAAGTGCCAGGTCTAATTGCTGATGTTCACGCTGCTTTTTTGAAAGTGGAGAATGCTGCATCGGCAGAAGCTGGAGTTGAAAAACAAAAACCTGCTGTTAATCCAAAACGTTCAATTTTTCCTGATTATCTTATTTGTCTTGAAGATGGAAAAAAGTTTAAATCTTTAAAGCGTCATTTGATGACACATTATAAAATGTCTCCTGAGGAATATCGTGAGAAATGGCAATTGGATAGCTCTTATCCTATGGTTGCGCCTAATTATGCAAAGGCCCGCTCAACTTTAGCTAAGGAAATGGGACTTGGGCGCAAACGCCAAAAAAAGAAAACTAAATAATCTATTTTCAAAAAAACACTCTTCAAATTTAACATCTCAAAATACTTTTTTGAAAGTACATTTTTATAAGGCGCTTTATATAGTTGTTAGTATGAAAGTTTTAAAGGTTATGAATAACTTTCAGTACGAATTCGTTCAATCATAGATTTAAAACCATTCGATCGTTGTGGTGTTAATTGTTCATTTAAACCGAGTGTTTTAAGCAATCCCTCAGCATCAGCTATACGAATTTCAGAGGCTTTTTTACCTGAATAGAAGGCGAGAAGAATATAAATTAGCCCACGAACAATATGGGAATCGGAATAGCCTTGAAATGTTAATATAGGATCTTCTGAATTATCACGTGAAAATAAAAGCCATACTTGACTGACACAACCAGGAACTTTGTGAGCATCATTTTGTGCATTTTCTGGAAAGGGCGGTAACTCGTTGCCGAGTTCAATAATGTAACGATAACGATCTTCCCAGTTATCAAGAAAGGAAAAATTTTCTATGATATCATCAATCGTTTCTGCCATAACTTCAATCCTTGTTTTGTTTTTGTGATTGTATAGTACATTTAGTTGACAGATACGTATCTCTTTCTTGTAAAATACAAAAAAACAGTAAAAGTTAAGAATTTTTGTTTCAAGGTAATTCTATATAATCTTGTTTGATCTGCTTTTCTGCAGGGGGTAAAATCTCGTCTTCTGAGGTAGTATTTTCAGGTTGAATGGTATTTTTATTACTAAATATACTATCAAGGTATTCATAGGCTATTTTTGCACCATCACGTGCGCGTTCAGCAAGTGGGTTGAAAAAGGATTTTCCAGTTTTACAAACCTCTACATTACGCTCACAGAATTTTCCTAAATCAGTGATTGTATTTTTTAAAGCGATAATAGCATCGCTTGCTGTTATATTAGCTTCTAGGCTGGAGGAGTGATTGTCCTTTGGTTTTGCAGAAAAAAATGAAATAACTACAAAAATAATAAATAGAAAAAATGCTGATTTGATTAAAAAACGTATCATAGAACACCAACATACTGTAGTTACAACTGAATAAAAAAATAATTTATGTTATTTTCCTTGATGAAAGATTTATATCACACTGACTTTGTAAAATTTTGCGTTCATTTTTAAAATTGCATTATTAGCTCTTGTTGCCAAAATATATGATATAGTCTCGTGTACAGGCGTTATTTATTTTCTTTTCATAAAAAACTAGATCTCTAATTTGTTTTGTAAAAATTCTCTCATTTTGTAAATACATAGGAATAAACGCAGTTACGAAAGGGGACATGGTCAATAATCACGCCCTTGAATTAGGGTAATGAATTGATATTCAAGGTGTTATATAGCTATTTGTTTTAACGTTTTATTATGAAAGAAATTTCAAACCTTAAGTGTTTTAATGGATTCTATGTACCTTAAACTGGATTATATTTTTACGTTTTTTAGATGATTTGGGTGAATGTAAAAAGGACCAATTGTAATTTGGGTTTATAAGGCAGACCTTATACATTTTGTTTTTATGCTATTTAATACGTGATGTAAAAGTTTAGATAATGATCTTTCATTTCAGTATTTTTGATTATTTTTTTAATTGTTTGTTGTTATTTTAGGCGGTGCTAATTTTGTGGCTTATATTGAAGAAGAATGAAAAGCCGAAAAAATAAATGCGCATTTTCGGTGAGAAAGTTAAATAGTTTTTTACCCTTCAGATATTGCAAATAGAATCCGAAATAAATCTTATAAGATTGAGCAGGATATTAGTGGATAAAATTGCTATCAACGTGTGATACTATATTTGAATTTGTATTGATCAAATCATTACGTCAAAGGGTATAAGTTCATAAATAAGCTATCTAGGAAAAAAATATGCTGCAAAGTTGGCTTTTAATAATCATGAAATATATCTCAATATGATTTCGTCATAGCATAATAAGCACAAGAAAAGTGTAATTTAAGATACAACATTGTTAAGGTAATTTGTTAGAGGGTATTATATGCAAGTAAGATTGAGATGAAAAAATGTTATATAAACTAGATATCTCTTTACAGATTGCTAAAAATATTGTGGCAATGTGAAATTGAGAAAAATAGATTAAGACTTGTCTTACTTGTGTATGTAAGTTTGTATATCGGTATAATGAACATATTGAGTCTAACTTAAAAAGTACAAATGATAGCAGTAGGTATGCTTTTCTAGCTGAAAGTGATAATAAGTTTGATTTTATACGGAAAGCAATTACGGTTAAAAATAAAAAATTAAAATAATGGCAAAAAAACGAAAAACGCGCAAAACGAAAGTCATAAAAAAGCGTAGTATTATTATAACATTTTTCTTAATAAATTGCCGTTTTCTGCTTTGGTTAGTAAAATGGCTTTATCATCGTACGCGCATAAATGCTTTATTGGTTATAGGCTTTTTCTTTTTTATTATCAGTTTTGGTTTTTTTGCTTTCAATGCTTTGTTTTCACAAATAAAAATGCGTCAGGATAGCTTCGTTGAAATGAGCTTGGCGGCAGTTCCAACTGTTATACAAAATTTTATTTTACTTAAAGAACGCGCTACATCTCAAGAAAATACTTTTGTTATTCCTGTACCTGCTATAAAGAGTTTGCATCAAAATTTATCGTTCAATTCTTTGCAGAGTGCTTTACCGGAGGATTTGTTAGAAATACAAAAAGAGTTAGCAGAACTTGGATTGTATGATGGTCCTTTAGATGGTGTGCATAATCTTAAGATGCGTCGTGCTATAGAGCTATGGAAACAACAAACTGCTAATAAAACTTTGCTAGTGCAAAAAGATAAAGATATTGTGTCAAAACATCCGAAAGATGAAGTTGCTGCACTCATTGAGCGTAGCGAAGTAGAGATGGCAAATAATCCAATAACAACAAGTGATTTAACTCACTCAGAGGAAGTTATTTTAAAGCCTCTTGTTATAGATATTATACGGGTACAGGAAGCATTACGTATGTTTGGTAACCAAGAGGTGACAATCACTGGTATAGAAGATGAAAAAACTATGCGTGCTTTAAAGCAGTTTCAAAAAATATTTAATCTTCCCGTAACAGGTAAGATTGATCGTGAAGTTTTGCTCAAAATGCATGAAGTTGGTTTGCTGAGTTAAAAATAATTCTTTCTATAGATTCCTTATTTTTTGATTTGGGTTTTATGACTTATAATTTGGATTCCATAAAAAATAAATTGAGACTAGAATTTTTAAAAGTAAATATAAATTTGTTTATCTAAAATTTTTGGATATCTGCTCTTGTTTGTTCTATACATGGCGTACGTGTGGGAAGTGTATGTTATGTTGTTGTAGAGATAATTAGGGTATCATATAAGTTAATTTTTTTGGAATTTATCATTGCAAGTCAGGTACTACTTTATGATTTTGCGTAAATAAAAATTCTATTGTTCATTTTCTATTCAGGTAAAGTAGATTATAAGCTATTTATGATAGAAAAAATTTTCTTATTTATAATGTTCTTAAGTGTCATCAGTGTGGATTCTGTTTTAGCGGCCGATTGTACTGAGGTGGGTAAAAGAATTGCTAGCCGTCAAGGCGGAATGTTGACGCGCTCAACACCAATTATGCGAGATGGCGAAAATATGTGCGTGGTTGTAATCGTAGTGCCTGCTCATAATGGTAAGAGACCACGTCGTGTTGAAGTTGTTGTTCCTGCTGATTAATTTTTTGTGCAGGTATAGTAATGCGCATTTTAATTGTTGAAGATGACCGAGATCTTAATGATCAATTAGCAGAAGCTTTGAAAAATGCAGGATATGTTTTTGATTGTGTTTTTGATGGTGAAGAAGCTTATTTTTTAGGAAGTACAGAGCCTTACGATGCTGTAATTCTTGATATTGGTTTACCACGCATGGATGGGATTCGTGTTGTTGAGAAATGGCGCCAAGAGGGGTATTCCATGCCTGTTTTAATGCTAACAGCACGCGATCGTTGGTCTGATAAAGTACTTGGCATTGATGCAGGTGCTGATGATTATGTTGTTAAACCGTTCCATATAGAAGAGGTAATAGCACGGTTGCGGGCGTTAATTCGTCGAGCTGCAGGCCATGCAACAAATTCATTATCTTGTGGGAGTGTTTTGTTAGATACTAAGACTTCTCGTGTTTTTGTTGATGGTCAATTGATTAAATTGACATCACATGAGTTTAGGCTTCTTTCTTACCTTATGCACCATTGTGATCAAATCGTTTCAAGGACAGAGCTTATCGAACATCTTTATGATCAGGATTTTGATAAAGATTCAAATACGATTGAAGTTTTTGTAGGGCGATTACGAAAAAAGCTTGGAGTAGATTTGATAGAGACTGTTCGTGGAATGGGGTATCGGGTAAAAACATTAGGTGACAAATGACAGCTTTGAAGAACAATAGCCAGTTTAAGAAGTTCTTTTATTTTATTGGTAACTCTCTCAGTTTACGCGTTATGATTTTGTCTACATTGTGGGTTACTATTTCGATTTCGTCTATTTCAGCAATTAGTATTTTATTTTATCAGCGTTCAAGTGAACAAAGTCTATGTCGTATTCTTTCTGCTCAGCTTTATAGTCTTATTGCAACTGTAACTGTAACGCCTGAGGGGTATTTAAAAGGAGGTCTTGGATTTGATGATATTCGTTATTCAGATTCCACATCAGGGTGGTATTGGGAAGTAGTTGCTGTATCACCTGATTTACATGGAAGATTGGTGTCACCGTCATTGGGAACTAAAAAAATTTTTTCACCAAGCGATGTTGATGTGCCTTTTGACAATCAATTCTTTCGTTCTTATCGAGTAAAAGGGGATGATGGTAAGAACCTACAGGTTATTGAAAGCGATATTGTTTTAGATAATCAGAATAGGGTTGCTCGTTTTCGCCTCGTTGGGAATATTGATGAAGCGCATGCGCAAGTAAAAGAGTTCAAGCAAACTTTACAAATTTTTCTTTGGAGTTTTGGTATAGGCAGTGTTCTTATCAATATTGCTGTTATTTTTTTTAGTTTTCAACCATTGAAACGGATTCGACAAACATTGAATGATATTCGTGAAGGTAAAGCTGATTATGTCAATACGGATTTATTGAGTGAAGTTATGCCGTTGGCACAAGAAATGAATGCTCTTATTAATAATAATCAGCGTATTATTGAACGATTTCGGATGCAAGTGGGTAATCTTGCTCATTCATTGAAGACACCTTTATCAGTTATCATGAATGAAACTGATAAAATGAGCGGAAAACAGGCCGTTTTATTATGTGAACAAGCTAAAATAATGCAGGCTCAAATCAATCATTATCTACAACGTTCTCGGATTGCAGCGCAGTGCAACAGTATTATTAATCACACGTCTGTTCGCAAAGTGCTCGATCGTTTGGTGCGGGTCATGGAAAAGCTCAATCCTGATAAACATATTCAATTTATCATGGATATTGATGATATTATTTTTTCTGGTGAAAGGGAAGATTTAGAGGAAGTTGTCGGTAATTTGGTTGAGAATGCTGCTCAATGGTCTCGCACCCAAATTTTAATTTGCTGTGGTTTAGAAGAGGGTGTTGAAGAGGAAGCATTCTTTAATATCATTATAGAAGATGATGGTCCTGGTTTAACAGAAGAGCAAATAGATAAAGCTTTAAAAAGGGGACAGCGACTTGATGAAAGTAAACCGGGAACGGGATTAGGATTAGCGATCGTTTCAGATATAGTCAGTGAATATGGGGGAAGTCTTTCTTTATCACGTTCTAAATTGGGTGGATTATATACAAAAGTTTTATTGCCAAGGCGGTAAATATATTTTTTCTAAGAGGCGCGTATATTAGAATTAATAAATAGAGTAGTATCTTCATACAACGCATTGAGGTAAAAAAGTCATTTTTTGTATATTAGGATGGTGTTTGTATACACTAAAGATCTATAAGTGGAGTCTTTGTATATGTGGGTAAAATTAATAATGAATTTTGCTCAAGTCATAATGCAAAAGTGGCTTTGTTTTCATGGGTTTTTTAATGCTTTTTTTGGCAAGTCATTACAAAATTTGTAAAGGATATAATGTATTAGAGGATGTTGGATACTGAAAAAATCACTTGAATGTTTATACGAGGTAAGTATTCCTATAAATGGTGATACTAGGATTATTTTATCCAAGTTGGTTTGAAAATTGTTATCAATACAGTTTTTTATCCTCAATGATACGCTACAAACAGTTTATAGTAGTACATGTCACAATTCTAATGGAAACTAGGGGATTTCTTACATGAATTACGAAGTAAAGAAGAACAGATTATAGCTTTTTAATTATTATAATGATATTACAGTAATATGCTATTATTAATTTTAGCTGCATTTTTTCTCATTCTTTTAACAATTGCTATCTTTTTTTTGCTGCATTTTGACTATGGATCTAAAAAAGATGGGCAAGTTTTGGTTATGGATGAGGGCAAAAATCAGATTCATAGAATTGAATCTGGCTTTGAACATAACTTCATTGATAAAGAGCGCATACAAGAAGTACATCTTGAATTACCCAGTACAGCTATTTCTGTTGAAACACACAAGGCTTTTGTACAAAAACCTTATAAGCACCGTAAGGGCCTTTGTGTTTTAAAGGCATTTGTTATTTTATTTGTTCCATTTGTAACGTGCGGTATTTATAGTTTAACAGGCAGTCCGGGAACCAAAAATTATTTTTTTAATGAATTAATGGATAAGGATCCACAAACGTTAAATAGGCGTGAGAAACTTGTACGTTTACAAACGCTTTTTTTTCGCACGCCCAATGATGGCAAGATAGCAGATGCTTTAGCAATCAGTTATTTTGAGGAAGGTCTTTTTCAGGATGCGGTGAATATTTATTTAGATGCACTTCGTTTAAATGGAGAGACAGCTCCACGGTTGATGGGGTATGGTCTAGCGTTGGTTGGTTATGAAGGCGGAATAATTACACAAGAAGCGCAGAATGCTTTTCAAAAGGCTGCAGATTTAGCTCCAGATGATTTTTATCCTCGTTTATTTTTAGCTGATGCACTTTGTCAGGCTGGTAAACCTGAACAGGCAGTCCAGCTTTTACAAAATTTTCTCGGTACAATATCTAAAGATGTTCCAGGAAGATCCCGTATTGAAGAAATGATAGTTCAGTTACGTAATACATGTCATTAGATGTCAAAGAAGTAAATTGGAGCAGCTTAAGGCTATTGAAACAAATGGGCTTATTGAGTAGTAAAATATTAGATAAGCAAATTGATCAGTGTATAGAATACTGCAAAGCTGTCTAAAAAGATGAAATATATGAATGATTAAATTGTACTTATGTATATCACGTAATTTATAAAAATATTTTTTGTAAATAGGCTATGAACAGTCAATCTTTAAAAAGTCTCCCTTCACTTAAGCTTATTTTGAAAAAGCGGAAAAAAAAGCGTTTGCTACTCATTTTATTATGTCTTTTTATACTGGCAATTGCAGCAGGCTTTTTGTTGTACGCAATGCGTAATGCTGCAAGTTTTTTCCGAACGCCATCTGAGATCACTAGGGAGGATATTTTAACAGGTCACTCTTTGCGTCTAGGTGGCTTTGTTGAAAAAGGGACCGTTGAATACGGTGACAAGATGAAAGTAACTTTTTTCGTGACTGATCATTCAAAGCGCCAAAAAGTAGTTTTCAATGGCATATTACCAGATCTATTTCGTGAAGAGCAGGGTGTTATCGTAGAAGGATATTTTGACGAACAGGGGCTTTTTATAGGCACACGTGTTTTGGCAAAACATGATGAGACTTATATGTCTAAGGAAACAGCTGGTCATTTAAAAAAGCGTCATAGTATGGAAGGGGCATTTGATCGTGCTCGTTGAATTGGGTCATATTTTTTTAGCTTCAGCATTTGCAGTTAGTTTATTGCAAGCTTTTTTACCTATTTTGGGTGTTTTGTGGGCAGAGCGCTCATTGATGCGGATAGTGGAACCACTGGCATATATCATCTTTATATTATTGTTCTTGTCTTTTTCAATTATTGTACATGCCTATATGGTATCTGATTTTTCTGTTCTGAATGTTGTTGAGAACTCTCATTCAGAAAAACCAATGTTTTATAAGATCATTGGTGTTTGGAGTAATCACGAAGGATCAATGTTATTATGGGTTTTAATCCTAGCTTTTTTTAGCGCATTAGTGGCATTGTTTAGTCATCAACTGCCAGAAAAATTTAAAGCATTAGTTTTAAGTTGCCAAAGTTGGATTACAAGCGCTTTTCTTTTATTTATTCTTTTTTTATCCAACCCATTTGTACGTATTGATCCACCAGCATTACAAGGAAATGATCTTAATCCTTTTTTACAGGATAATGCTTTAGCAATTCATCCACCACTTCTTTATTTAGGCTATGTTGGTTTTTCAGTTTGTTTTTCTTTTTCAATAGCTGCATTAGTTACAGGATATGTTGATAGAGTTTGGGCACGTTGGGTACGTCCATGGATTCTTCTCTCATGGGTTTTTTTAACGCTTGGAATTATGGTTGGTTCATATTGGGCTTATTATGAACTTGGCTGGGGTGGTTATTGGTTTTGGGATCCCGTTGAGAATGTTTCACTTATGCTTTGGCTTTCAGGAACGGCTTTCTTGCATTCTGCTATTGTTCTTGAAAAGCGAAATGCCTTAAAAAGTTGGACTTTGTTTTTAGCTATTCTTACTTTTTCTCTTTCTCTTATGGGGACTTTTCTTGTTCGTTCGGGTATTTTAATGTCTGTTCATAGTTTTGCTGTTGATCCAGCACGTGGGCAGGCAATTCTTGCTATTTTGCTTTTTTTCATAAGTGGGGCTTTTTTGCTCTTTGCTTTGCGTGTACCTGTTTTGAAAACAGGTGGTTTTTTTCAACCAATTTCGCGTGAAGGTTTTATTGTTTTAAATAATTTATTTCTCACCACGGCAACAGCAACAGTGTTAGTTGGTACAGTTTATCCTTATTTTATTGAAGCATTAACTGGACAAAAGATTTCCGTAGGTGCTCATTTTTTTAAACTTACATTTGGACCTTTAATGGTGGTGCTATTATTGTTGGTTCCATTTGGGCCAATGATAGCGTGGAAGCGCGGCGATTTTCTTGCAGTTTTTGAGCGGTTGTGGTTTGTTTTTGTATTAGCTTGCGTGGCCTGTTTTGTCACATTTTATACAACGTCTTGGCGTGATATTTTTGCAGCTTTGGGAGTTGGGCTTTCAATTTTTGTTGTCTTGGGTAGTTTAGCTGGTCTTTGGGTGAAGAGCGGTCATAGAAAAACACCCATGCTGATACGAGCGAGGAGATTTTTTGGGTTACCATGGTCTGTTTTTGGCGCTGCATTGGCACATATGGGATTAGGGGTCACATTATTTGGTATTGTTTGTGTTGCAACTTTTGAGCAAGAACAGATGTTAACCATGCAAATAGGGGATACGGTTACAATAGCTGGTAAAACTATTCGTTTTGACGCATTACGTAATGTTGCTTTCTCAAATTATTCTGAAATGCAATTTGATTTTAAAATATATAAAAATCAGAAATCTGTGCGCAATGTAACGGCATCAAAAAGATTTTACTCAAGTAAAAATATATCAACGACAAAAGTTGGTATTGAAAGTTATGGTTTTTCTCAATTTTATGTTGAACCAGGTCGGATAGGTGACCAAGGTCTTGATGTGTATATACGGTGGAAACCTTACGTAATCTGTATTTGGTTTGGCGCATTGATGATGGCAGTTGGTGGCTGTTTTTCCTTTTTAGGTTATTGGTTACGTATGAGGATGCATCAATGAGTAATTTCCAATTTTAAATATTTTTGAAAGAGTATTGTGGTGAAAAGGTTTTTCTGTTGGGCTATTATTTTTTGTGTTATTCTTTTTCCTATACAATTTGTGATAGCAGTAGAGCCACATGAAATTTTAGAAGACCCAATACTTGAATCACGGGCTCGTAATATTTCATCACAGTTGCGTTGCCCAGTTTGCTACAATCAATCGATTAATGATTCAGATGCTCCATTAGCACATGATTTACGCCTTTTAATACGTGAACGCTTAAAAGCAGGTGATAGTGATCAACAGATTATTGATTTCCTTGTTGAAAGATATGGTGAATTTATTTTATTAGAATTACCGTTCAATAAAGTAACATGGTTTTTATGGTTATTTCCTCTGATATTTCTTATCATTGGTATCAGTGTTATATTTTTTCAAATAAAACGCCGTAAACGCTCAAAATTAATCGCTTTCAAAACTAATGAATAGAGATGACTAAAAATGTTATCAAAGTGAAGTAAATTATATACAGAAAAGAAGTTTGGTCTGTTTAAATTAATGCTTTGTCTCTATCTATTATTATGAATTGTTGTTTGTCTAACCTTACAAAACTTTAACGATTTAGACAGAAAACGGTAAGGTCTGTTGTTTTATTACTAATTTTAATAAAGACCTCAATATTACTAAATAGGAGCACACAAAATGGTTAAACCAATCTTCCGTATGATATCACCGGCAATAGGTCTTTCTACGGTTTTAGCAAGTACAATGTTTTTGAGTGGATCAAACTTTTGGATAACAGCGGCTCATGCAGATCCTGTGTTTGTTCCATCAGTGCAGCAGCAGGGGTTTGCAAATGTTGTATCTCAAGTAAAACCTGCTGTTGTTTCAGTACAGGTGAAGAGCAATGCAAAAAAAGAAGAGTGGTTCTTTGATGGCTTTTTTAGTGCTCCAGGTATTGATCAATTACCTGATCAACATCCTTTTAAAAAATTTTTCAAAGAATTTTATGACCATAGTTGGCCTAACAATAAGCATTCTCATCGTTCGCATAAACCCCGTCCTATAGCTTTTGGATCTGGTTTTTTTATTTCGTCTGATGGTTATATTGTGACTAATGATCACGTAATTTCTGATGGAACAAGCTATTCTGTTGTTCTTGATGATGGTACAGAACTTAATGCCAAACTTGTTGGAACAGATTCTCGAACTGATTTGGCAGTGTTAAAAGTGGATGATAAACGAACATTCCCATATGTTGATTTTGCTGATGATTCAAAGCTTTATGTTGGCGATTGGGTTGTTGCTGTTGGTAATCCATTTGGTCTTGGTGGAACTGTAACAGCAGGGATTGTTTCAGCACGTGGACGTGATATCGGTGCTGGTATTTATGATGATTTTATTCAGATTGATGCTGCTGTTAATAGGGGGAATTCTGGTGGGCCAACTTTTAATCTTAATGGGCAAGTTGTTGGGATTAATACAGCAATTTTTTCTCCCTCTGGAGGAAACGTTGGAATTGCATTTGCTATTCCTGCGACAACAGCAAAACAGGTTGTAAAGCAGCTTATTGAAAAAGGTTCAGTTCAACGTGGTTGGCTTGGTGTTCAGATTCAGCCAGTAACCAAGGAAATTTCTGATTCAGTAGGTTTAAAAGAAACCAAAGGTGCTTTAGTTACTGATCCACTCAAAGGGCCTGCAGAGAAGGCTGGTATTAAAACAGGTGATGTAATTATTGCAGTAAATGGTGAAAAGGTTACTGATGCGCGTGATCTAGCAAGGCGTATTGCACATATTAGACCGGGAGAAACAGCAGTCTTAAATGTTTGGAGATCTGGCAAAGAAGAAAAAATTAAAGTTAAGCTTGATGCGATGCCAGAAAGTGAAAATAAGAAAGAGGCTTCAAGGTCTTCATCAAGTAAACAACAGAGTTCGAATGAAACTCTAGAAGATTACGGTTTGATTGTAACCCCTTCTGATGATAGCACAGGAATGGTTGTAAACGATGTGGATTCCGATTCAGAAGCAGCAGAGAAGGGAATTCGCCCTGGTGATGTAATTGTAACAGTTAATAATAAGCCGATCAAAAAAGTATCTGATATTACTGATGCAATTAAGAATGCGCAAAAGCTAGGACGAAATGCAATATTGTTGCAAGTGCGTACAAATGATCAAAATCGTTTTATTGCTCTTCAAATTGTTAAGAAATAACGTCTGTTAACAGTGGGACAGAATTTTTATAAATTTCTGTCCCATAATTGTTTAATAAAATAATTGGAGAAGCGTCTTATGAAGATACTTGTCATTGAAGATGATCGTGAAACAGGACGTTATCTTGAAAAAGCGTTTTTGGAAGTAGGATATACAGCTGATATTGCTTGTGACGGGGACACTGGTTATTCTTTGGCTGAAACAGGCAATTATGACGTTATGGTTGTTGATCGGATGCTACCGCATCGTGATGGTCTGTCCATTGTTTCTGAATTACGCGCCAAGGGTAATGAAACGCCAGTTCTTATTCTTTCTGCTTTAGGGCAAGTTGATGACCGTGTAACGGGTTTACGTGCAGGAGGTGACGATTATCTAACAAAACCTTATGCATTTTCAGAGCTTCTTGCACGTGTTGAAGTATTGCAACGACGGAAAAGCCCTAAAGAGGCAGAAACTGTTTATTGCGTAGGCAATCTTGAGCTTGATCGGTTAGCGCATACAGTAAAACGTGGTGGAATAAATATCATATTACAACCACGCGAATTTCGTTTGCTTGAATATTTAATGCGGTATGCTGGTCAGGTTGTTACACGCACTATGCTTTTGGAAAATGTTTGGGATTATCATTTTGATCCGCAAACAAATGTAATTGATGTTCATATATCTCGCTTGAGAGCAAAAATTGAAAAAGACTTTGATATTCCACTTTTACATACGGTACGTGGAGCTGGATATATGCTAAAGGCTCCAGATAAAACAATATGAACCGTTTAATCAATATAATGCGCACAACTGCTCTAAGGCTTTCTGCACTTTATATTTTATTGTTTAGTTTGGTTGCAGCTGGTCTTTCTATTTATATGACAGCATTTGCTGTCTCATTATTAACAGATCAAACTGAACAAGCTTTACGTGAAGAATTAAGGAATATTGAAAGCGCTTATAATTATGGTGGGTTGTCTTTATTAATGCGTACTATTGATTATCGTTCGCGACAACCTGGAGCTTTTCTATATCTTGTTACTGATCCTATGGGGCGTATTTTAACAGGCAATGTTGCGCGTATTGAACCTGGTTTGCTTAAATATAATGGCTTTCTTTCGGATTCTTTTTTATATTCACGTTTTGGAGAGCATGGCAAAACAAGTGAGCATCGTGCTTTAGCAGTTGTTGTTGATTTACCAAATGCTATGAAACTTCTTGTTGGACGGGATTTAGATGAACCAGAACGTTTTGCAAAGGTTATTCGTAAAGCTGTGGTGATTGCTCTTATAGCAATGGTTGGAGGGGCTTTGCTAATATGGTTTTTTGTTGGCAGACGGGCGTTGCAGAGGATTGATCGTGTCACAGCTGCATCACAACATTTAATGGATGGTGATTTTAGTGAGCGCTTACCTGTTTCTCAAGCAGGTGATGAGTTTGATCGATTATCAGCTAATCTCAATGTTATGTTAGATCGTATTGAAGAATTAAATATTGGTCTACGTCAGGTATCAGATAATATTGCTCATGATCTTAAAACGCCGCTAACACGTCTTAGAAATCGCGCTGAAGAAGCACTGTCAGGACAAAAGACAGAGCTTGAATATCGGCAAGCGCTGGATGATGTTATTGCTGAATCAGATCAACTTATTCGTACTTTTAATGCTATTTTGATGATTTCCCGCATTGAAGCTAGCAGTTCTATTGCGCGTCTTGAACCCATGAATGTGAAGTTAATTCTTGAAGATGCGGTTGAACTTTATGAACCTTTTGCTGAAGAAGCGGGTATTTTGCTTCGATTAGGGCATGTATTTGATAAAGAGGTCAGGCTCAATCGTGAACTTATTGCACAATCGATTTTTAATCTTATTGATAATGCAATCAAATATGCACCTAGTGGTGAAAAAAATACAGAAATTTCTTTGTCAATGGAATACCGTGGCGAATGTTTGCTCGTTGTGGTTAGTGATAATGGTCCGGGAATTGCAGAAGATAAGCGTGAAAAAGTAACAGAACGGTTTATTCGTCTTGAGAAAAGCCGCACACAGCCTGGTTGTGGTATTGGTTTAAGTATAGCAAAAGCTGTTATGAAATTTCATGGGGGAGAGCTGTTACTTGAAGATGCAAACCCAGGGCTTAGAGCTGTTTTGATGTTTCCTTAATATTTGTTTACTTCATCACCTTATTTGATGTGTGTAAGACTGTTTTTCTAAGTCTATAATGTAAATACAATAAAACGAAACTCAAAATACTTCCTCAAGGAAATGTAGATGAAAAAAGCTTTTTTAAAAACACAGCTTCTCTCTTTACGTCCACTTGATGAAAGTGGTTCTAAATGGTTGAAGGATATTACAGAACAAGCAAGAAAAGAAAATTTAGAATCATTGGTTTCCTATATTACAGTTGGGGGAGAGCGGGTTGATTTCATTAGTGCAGTTATGACTTTATCTCCTTTTTTGCGTGGAGCTTTGATTGTCAATCCATCTTATCTTAATTCCTTATTGGACGTTGATATAGAAACAAGGCTTAGCAAAATTATAGAAGATATTGCAGCTATCGATAGAGTTGAAGGTATTCATGAAGTTTCATTAATGGCTGTTTTAAGACGCAAGAAAAAAGAAGCACATGTTCTTATCGCTTTAGCTGATTTAAGTGGTATTTTTACTTGCGCAGTATCATGTATGTGGTTAACCCACTTGGGTGAAGCGGCTTTGGGTGCGGCTTTACGTTTTCTTTTAAGGGAAGCGCATGATCATGGAAAGATTAATTTGCTTAATCGTGACAATCCAGAACAAAATTGTGGTTTGATCATTTTAGGTATGGGAAAGTTTGGTGCAGGAGAACTTAATTATTCTTCTGATATAGATCTTATTATTTTTATTGATGACACGTTGCCTCATGTTAGTGATTTTTGTGAAAGTGTCGATGTATTCTCTAAAATAGTACGTCGATTGATCCATATCATTCAAGCTCGCACTGCTGATGGATATGTTTTTCGGCTTGATTTGCGACTTCGTCCTGATCCGGGTTCAACGCCTTTAGCATTACCGGTAGGAGCAGCTTTGCGTTATTATGAAGGACGTGGACAAAATTGGGAACGTGCAGCTATGATTAAAGCACGTCCGGTAGCAGGTGATATTATTGCAGGTTTTAATGTACTGAAAGATCTTTCACCTTATATATGGCGAAAATATTTAGACTATGCTGCTATTGCTGATATTCATTCTATTAAACGTCAAATCCATGCGTATAAAAATTATGGTCAGATTGCTGCTTTTGGCCATAATATAAAATTGGGAAGAGGTGGTATTCGTGAGATTGAATTTTTTGTTCAGACACAACAGTTAATTGCAGGTGGACGCTTTCCTCAATTGCGTGGACGTGAGACAGTTGCAATGTTGAAAGAACTTCATAATCTTGGTTGGATTGGTAAGGAAACCAGAGATAGCCTTATAAAAAGTTATGCTTTTTTACGTAATGTTGAGCACCGTATTCAAATGTTTGCAGATGAGCAAACACATATTTTACCAGAGGATGTTTCTCAATTCACTAGTGTTGCATATTTGATGGGGTATAAAAAGAAAGACTGCTTTATTAGCGATTTATTAGAAACACTTAAAATAGTTGAAAAACATTATGCAGCGCTATTTGAGCATGAACAAGAACTTGGCTTGGAAATTGGCAATTTAGTTTTTACAGGTGAAGAAGATGATCCCGAAACACTTATCACATTAAGTCGTTTAGGTTTTGAAAGGGCTAGTGATATTTGTCGTATTATGCGCACGCTGCATTGTGGGCGTTATAAAGCCACTCAATCTGCTGAAGCACGTGAAAGGCTAACGGAACTTACACCAGCACTTTTGAAAGCTTTCGGTGCTACTAAAAGAGCTGATCAGGCGATGTTGCGTTTTGATAGTTTTTTGCAAGGTTTACCTTCAGGGATTCAACTTTTTAGTTTATTGCAGTCTAATCCATCTCTTTTAAATATGTTGGTACGTATTATGGGAGCAGCTCCGCGCCTTGCGGAAATTATTACACGTAAACCGCATGTTTTTGATGGAATGCTAGATCCAACAATTTTTTCAGAATTACCGACAAAAGCTTATCTAGAAAATCAAATTAATTATTTCCTTGAGGGTGTAACTGCTTATGAAGATATTCTGGATCGTTTAAGAATTTTTGCAGATGAGCAACGTTTTTTAATTGGTATCCGGCTTTTGAACGGTACAATTACAGGAGATAAAGCAGGCTTTGCTTTTACTACACTTGCAGATCTTATGATTGCAAAAACGATTGCTGTTGTTCAAGAAGAATTTTCTCGTTGTCATGGTCATGTTAAAGGAGGACGTATTGGCATATTAGGTATGGGTAAGCTTGGAAGCTGTGAATTAACTGCAGGCTCAGATGTCGATCTTATTGTGCTTTATGATCATGATGAGGACGCAGAAAAATCTGATGGAGAAAAGCCTCTTTATGTTTCCCAATATTATACTCGTCTAACACAACGTTTTGTTTCTGCTTTATCTTCTTCTACAGGTCAAGGTGTCCTTTATGCGGTTGATCTACGATTGAGACCATTGGGCAATAAAGGGCCTGTTGCTGTTTTTTTTGAAGTTTTTGCAAAATATCAGCGTAAGGAAGCATGGATATGGGAACATCTTGCTTTAACCCGAGCACGGGGTATAGCTGGCGATGCTGATTTTTTACAAAAATTAGAAAATGAGGTTCGTGCAATTATTGCACTTCCTCGCGACAAAAAAATGATAGCAAAAGAAGTACGTGAAATGCGTGCTTTAATTGAGCAAAAAAAACCACCAAAAAATCGATGGGATTTAAAAACTATACCTGGTGGAATTATGGAGCTTGAATTTATTGCTCAATATGCTCTTATAACTCATATGATTGAATTCCAGATTGGAACGACGACTGCTGATATTCTTTCTCATTTACCGAAAAGTTTTCTTGATCAATCACTTATTTCTGAATTACATCACGCTTATTGCCTTTATACAAATTTGAGTCAAATTATACGCCTTTGCTTAAATGATTATCTTAATCCTGATGATATGCCGCCTGGACTAGGTGATCTCTTATTGCATAGCGTTGGTGAGCCTGATTTGCTGCGCGTTGAGAAACTTATTGAAGAAACAGGCCAATTGGTACATTCAATTTTTACACAGGTGTTTAAAGATTGAACACGCTTTATCATAAAATCATAAAATTTCCATTTTGTTAGAAGATTAAATTGTACAAAGTGTTAACTCAATTCTCGAAAAGCATTCATGATAGGGCTTAAGAACAAGAATTCGCAAGATGCGATTGTTGTTATTTTGAAAGAGACATCAATAGGGGTTCTCTTAATTGCAAAATCTCGCAAAGGTATTTGTAATATAGCTTTAGGCGATACTGCCGGACAGTTATTACAGGAATTGAAAATAACCAATGTGCAATACAATATTGATGACAATGTATTAAATAGAGAAATTGCGCATATTGTAGCAATGGTGGAAACTCCTAAATTGGTAGAACATCATGATTTACAATTAGATATTAAAGGTACAGCTTTTCAACAAAAAGTGTGGGGTGCATTATGTGAAGTACAGTGTGGGGAAACGGTTTCTTATAAAGAATTAGCGCAACATATCGGTATGCCGAAGGCTGTTCGTGCGGTTGCAAATGCGTGTGCACATAATAAGTTGGCATTAGTCATTCCTTGCCATCGTGTGATATACAAAAATGGCGCTATTGCAGGTTATCGTTGGGGTATTCAACGAAAACAAATTTTGCTTCATCGAGAACGGCAAGAATATTTTGTTTGAAAATTTTAATTTTGTTGAATTGGCATTGTAATAGTTACAGTTGTACCTTTTTCTTCTTTAGAAGTAATTTCAAGTTTTCCTTTGTGTAGTTTAACGAGAGAACGAGAAATAGCTAACCCAAGGCCTGAGCCGGTATGAGTTTTGGTAAATTGATTTTCAACTTGTTCAAAGGGTTGCCCAAGTTTTTTTATTGCTGCTTGAGGAATACCAACTCCTGTATCTTTTATTTTAAAGATAAGGTTATTTTCTTTCTGGAAGGCACAAACATCAATATTGCCACCAGAAGGTGTAAACTTAACGGCATTGGAAATAAGATTAAGGAAAATCTGTCTTATGGCACGGCAATCAACTTCAGCATGAAGTTTTGGTGCAATATTCTCTGTAACGGAAACCTTTTTTTCTTGTGCTTGTGGGGTAAGTGTTCGAACTGCTTCACTGATGATTGGTCCAAGATCAATATTTTGACAATCAAGAGTAAATCTTCCAGCTTCGATTTTTGACATATCAAGGATATCATTGATGAGAGTTAAAAGATGTGTTCCTGAATTGTGAATATCACGCATATATTCTTTATAGCGTTGTGAACCAAGAGGGCCAAAGGTAGATTGCAACATGATATCTGAAAAACCAAGAATAGCGTTAAGAGGTGTACGTAATTCATGGGATATATTGGCTAAAAATTCTGATTTAGCTTTATTAGCACTTTCAGCTCGCTCTTTTTCTGCTTGCAGACTTTTGTTCAGTTTTTCAACCTCTGTTGCACGTTGCTGGGCATTTCCTCGTGCACGTTTGAGTTCTTGAATGAAAGAAAAAAGGCTTTTTTCGCTGTTTTTAAATTTTTCTTGCTGTTGTTTAAGTTCGGAAATGTCAGTACCAGTGCAAACAAGCCCTCCATCTTGTGTACGCCGTTCATTAATTTTGAGCCAGCATCCATCTGCGGTTTGGCGAATACTGGTTAAATTACCAGCTCCATCTTCTTTGAGGAGATATTCATTAATAGCAGGACGTGCCATAGCTTCAACAGTCGCACGTTGAATGCCTGATTGCAGCATTTGTTTTGGGATAGCTGCATATTCGCAAAATTTGCTATTGGACATAACTAAACGCCCTTCAGAATCCCACAATACAAAAGATTCTGAAATATTTTCAATAGCATCGCGAATACGAAGGTCAGCTTGTGCTGTTTGTTCAGCAAGTTGACGTTGTTCACTAATATCGAAGGAAATACCAACTAAATGAGGCTCTTCTCCTTCAGTAACTTCGGCACGAAAACGCATCCATATATAATGACCATCAGCATGACGCATGGGAATATTAATATCGATGTGTTTTTTTTCACCGCTCATTAATTCCTGAGCGAGATCAAAGAAATTAGTATCAGTTGGGTTGATGATGGCAGTAATTTGAGAAATTGACAGCAATGCATCTTGAGGCACATAACCAAGCATTTCATACATGGCTCGTGACCAATATACTCGACCGCTTGCCATATTCCAATCCCACAATCCACAACGTCCACGCATCATTGCCATATCAATACGGTTTTGATTTTTTTCTGAAACCAGATTCATATTATGTGCGCGTAAAACTTGATTGTAATATGCATAAAGAAGGGCCAGTATAATACCGGTGGTTCCTATGAATAAAGTCATATTTAATGAGAAGATTTTACGCCATTCCATATAGATGTCGTGTGTTTTTTCACTCATAAATACGCTATATTGACTATTTTTTGTTTGGCTAAATAAAGCTAAGGCAGGTTCTGTTCCTATTTTGATTTGTGTAGCGCCAGTGTGCTGTTTAAGAGACTCTAAAGCGGCATTTTCAGAGATGAAATTTTTTAAAGGTTTTCCTAAGATTACCTCTGAACTAGATGAAGCTAAAACATTTTCATTTTGATCGACTATAGCGATTATAGTATTGGTATTGACAAGGTTTTGGTTACGCAGATCAACAAGGATATCTTCTAAATGACTATGAGAAAGACTAGTAGTTTTTCCTTGCTTGGTAACGGTAGATAAGTCACGATCAATCGTATTTACGATGTAAGCAGCTAATAGATTCATTGTAGAGCGCGTATCTTTATCAATCGTATGGCGTAAGTCATAAATTGACACAAAGCGGACTGCTGCTAACACAATGAGAAAAAGAATGATGATAAATGGGATAGACCGACGTAGCCAAGGCTCAATCGATAAAAGTTTTTTATGAATTGAACCAGAAAGTAAATCAATATACGCTTCCTGTGCCTTGCGATTTTGAACGCTCGGCTTTGAATCGGAATATATTCCTGTGGGCGCATTATATACGTCCAATTTCTCCATTTCTGGTTCCTCTAATCATGAATAATATGACTGGAAAACTATTTCTGTACTCATAACAAACCAGTGGGTACAGTGAATCAAAACAGGAGTCTTCTGTCTAGTCTTTTTTTTAGGAGAAAGTAATTTTACTGCTATGAACGTAAATTATTGACTATTGAAAACGCTTTAATATTGCTCATAAACAAGCTTGCACGACTTGTTTATGAGCTTACCTTTATTGAATAGATATTTCTAATTTAGCTTCAAAACATCTTATAATATATTGATTATAAATATATTTTAATTGAGCATACGATTAATGATATCTGCTACATCACTTGACAATTTAGGTGCTGCTGCAATTGTTTTTAATGCAGTTTCAAGTTTCTGCTGCCGAATGGGCTCCCATTGTCGCCAGGAGCGCATAATTGTTAATAATCTCGAAGAAAGCTGTGGATTCTTTTTATCAATTTCTAAGATGATTTGGCAAAGGAAATGATAAGCTGCTCCATCAACTCTATTAAAACCTGTTTGGTTTCCTGCTGCAAAGGCACCAATCAGGGCACGAACTCGATTAGGATTATCCTGTGAAAAGAGCGGATGTTTCATGAGTTTTTGAATCTGGCTAAGTGTTGCCTCTCCAGCAACCATTGCTTGAATAGAAAACCATTTATCCATAACCAAAGGATCGTGACGATATCGGTTTTCAAAATCATTTAAGGCGTCTTGTGCTTGTTTACTTTCATTAAAGCGTTGCACTAAAATCGTTATGCTGGCCACGCGGTCAGTCATATTATCAGCCATTGCATATTGTGTGGCAGCACGGTCTGGTTTGTTTTCTGCAATAGAAAGATAGTCTAATATAACATTGCGTAATGCTCGTTTTCCAATTTGTGCAGTGTTTGGTGAATAAGGCTCTTTTATCTCCATCTGTGTATAGATTTTTGTTAAGAGTTCTTGATGAGTGTGTGCGATAGAAGCTAAAAATTGATTACGCACGTGATGAATACGATCTGGATCGACATTTTCAGCAAGTGTGCGAGCAAGTTCAACTTCGCTAGGTAAGCTTAAGCAAAATGCACGAAATTCAGGTTCAAGATTTTCATCTTTAACGATAATTTCGATGAGTTCTAGCAAATTAGAGGGCATGCCACTCTTTTCTAGCGTTTTATCTTTAATTACTTGAATAAGGGCTTGCGTTATCAGATGGTTGAGTGATTGCCAGCGATTAATTTGATTACTATCGTTTTTAGCAAGAAAGATCAGTTCATCTTCATTGAATGGGGTTTGTAAAGTAATAGGGGCAGAAAAATTTCTAAGAAGTGATAAAACAGGCTTTTCACTCAATCCTTTTAATGTAAAGGTCTGAGTTTCTTGAGATAGTATCATAACATCTGCTTGAATATTTGCATCAGATTCATAAGTTAACGCTTCTCCCTTATGCCCCAGTAAGCCAAAAGCGATAGGAATGAGCATAGGTTTTTTTTCGTTTTGTTGTGGTGTTGCTGGAATATGTTGTTTTGCATGAATTGTTAAAACGCCATTGTTATAATCACTATCGATTTTCACATTAGGCGTACCAGCTTGTTCATACCACAACATAAATTGTGAAAAATCTTTACCAGAGACTTCAGCAAAACAGGTGATAAAATCCTCAATAGTGCATGCTTGCCCATCATGGCGTTGAAAATAGAGATCCATACCTTTACGAAACAGAGTAGGGCCTAAAATAGTGTGCACCATGCGGACCACTTCTGCTCCTTTCTCATAGATAGTCGTAGTATAAAAATTGTTGATTTGACTATATTGACGAGGTCGTACAGGATGAGCCAATGGACCAGCATCTTCAGAAAATTGTGTAGCTTTCAGAGTTTTTATGTTTTCAATTCGCTGTAGGCTGCGTACATTTTGATCTGCAGAAAATTCCTGATCGCGGTAAACAGTTAATCCTTCTTTTAAACAGAGCTGGAACCAATCACGGCACGTAATACGATTTCCCGTCCAATTGTGGAAATATTCATGTGCAATAACACGTTCAACATTTCGGTAATCATGGTCGGTTGCTGTTTCATGGTCTGCAAGGACATATTTATCATTAAAAATGTTTAATCCTTTATTTTCCATTGCACCCATATTGAAATCTGAGACAGCAACAATATTGAAAACATCAAGATCATATTTGCGTCCAAAGCACTGCTCATCCCAACGCATGGAGCGCTTGAGTGCATCCATCGCATAGATTGCTCGTTTTGTTTTTCCTTTTTCTACATAGATGCCAAGTTTGACACGCCGCCCAGATTCCGTGGTAAAATGATCTTCTAACTCATCAAGATCTCCACCAACTAGAGCAAAGAGGTAGGATGGTTTCGGATAAGGGTCTTCCCAAATGGCAAAGTGACGGTTGTTATCAAGGGTTCCTGTTTCAACAAGGTTACCATTAGAAAGCAAGATAGGAATTGTGTGAGAATCTGCTTCAATTCTTACTGTATAAGTGGAAAGAACATCTGGGCGGTCATAAAAATAAGTAATACGGCGAAAACCTTCCGCTTCACACTGTGTGCAATAAACACCGTTTGAAAGGTAAAGCCCCATGAGTTTGCGGTTATTTTCAGGGTTTAATTCTGTAACCAATTGCAATGTAAAAGGAGAAGTAGGTGGAGTTGTAATTTCCAGATATGAAGGGGTGCTTTTGTAAGTATTGTCAGCTAATTTTTCACCATTTATGGCAACAGAAATTAGTGTAAGTTCGTCACCAGAAAGTACCAAAGGTGTTAATTTTTTTATATTTTCACGAGGCTCAATCAGTAATGTTGCTGTAACACGAGTTTTTGTTGGCTCTAAGCAAAAATCAAGCTGCGTTTTGGGTATAGTGTAAGGTGTGGGCTGATAATCTTCCAAATGATAAGTGGGAATAGTTGGTTGTTTCATAATTTTTTCCTTATTGTATTTAGGGATGTGAGTAATTAAGTGTTTGTATTTTTAGAAGAAGGAAGATCAATGAGTTATAAAAGATTATTAAGACGGTCTTTTACTTCTAAAAAATCCATCCATGTAAGCTTTTTTTGACTAGGGGTTCGTAAAAGATAAGCAGGATGAAAAGTTGGCATAACAGGTATTTTAACGTTATTTGCGCTCTCATAGATTTGCCACTTTCCCCTTATGCGTATAATTCCGCCTTGAGCCCCTGTAAGAAATTGTGCAGCAGTTCCTCCTAGCGCAATAAGAACACGAGGGTTAGCTAGCTCAATTTGTCGTTCAATAAAGGGGCGACATAATGCAACCTCTCTTGGTGTTGGTGTGCGATTTCCAGGTGGGCGCCATGGAATAGTGTTTGCTATATAAACATTTTTTCTTGTTAGACCAATAGATGCCAATATTTTGTTAAGTAGCATTCCTGCTTTTCCAACGAACGGAATTCCTTGTATATCTTCGTCTCGTCCTGGTGCTTCTCCTATAAGCATAAGTGGACTTCCTGCTGTTCCATCTGAAAAACAGGTGTTTTTAGCTGTCAGTTTTAATGAGCAACCATTAAAAGCGAGGAGGGCAGATTTTAATTCGTCAAGTGTATGGGCATTTTTTGCCATCTCTATAGCTGAGAGCGTGTCATGTGTTTTATTGTCAAGGTTATGCGGTGGTTTGTTATGCAGTTTTATGGGTTGGGAAGTTTGTTTATGATGGATAATATCAACTGCTTGTTTTGATTTTTGCTCTAAAATAGCAGATTGGCTAAAACGGTCAATTGGCGTGTCGTTAAGCGCAGCATCTACACCACTTTCTTTATAAAAGCTTAATAGTTCTTCATATGAGATTAAACATTGAGTTTGTTCTGACATTTCGCTTTTTTACTTGTAACCAATCCATTAATGGATAAACCAAGCAGAATTATTCTTCAAGCTTTATAATGTATTTTATTACGAATGAAGGTATAGTAATATTGTTTGATGATTTTTTAGAAACTGGCCTTAATGAAATTATAAGATTCAATAATTGAAGTTCATAGTTTTTCTTTGGCGTGCAAATGACTGGAACTTTTATCTATGCCCTTATTGATACACAGGTTTTCTGTATGATTTATGCGATGTGAAAGATGTAAGGGTATAATTTATATTTTGTATTTGCTAAAAGTGCGTGATGGATCATTTCAATGTATTTATACGTTTTAGTATCACGCGATTACTCTAAAACCAGTTATTTTATTCCATTATAAGCAAGTTTCACGTGATATAAAAGGATTAAAACAATTTTAAAAGAAAATGGAATAGTGTTTAAAATTTTAATGCTCTTTTTGAGAGTGATTTAAAAGCAGTGTATAAAGATATTCTTTTGATTTTTTTACGGCTGTCATTATAGATTTGTTGAATGCCAAATGTGCAGTAATGGCACTTGAAAGGATGCAACCTGTTCCACGCATTTCTCCTTTTAAACGTGGGGCAGAAATATTTATTGCTTGGGTTTTATCAATTAAAATGTCGGTTGCAAAAGCGCCATGTGCGTGTCCACCTTTTATCAATATATAGCGCGGACCAAATGAAAGAAGTTTTTTGGCTTGTTGTATTGCCTCTTCACAATTAGAAGCTAATGGACTTTGGCTAAGAAGAGCTAGTTCTTCCATATTAGGTGTTAAAAGTTCAATGTGAGGAAGCAGTTTATTAAGCATAATTTCTGTAGTTTTTTCTGTTGTAAGTTTTCCCCCTGATGAGGCAGTAAGAACAGGATCAAAAACAACTGGAATATGGGAGTAGTCTTCTAATACATTGCAGATTTCCACTATAATTTCTTGAGTGCCTATCATTCCGATTTTGATTGCGCGTATAAGATTGGCTTCTAAGGCCACTCGCATTTGTGCGCCAACAAATTCTCCACTCATGGGTACAATTTTGGCAACGTGGTTGTCATCTTGCACATTAACACAGGTGATTGCTAAACTTGCTTTTGTTTGAAAATATGCAGCTGTCTCTATATCGCGAACAATGCCAGCACCACCTGTTGGATCAGTACCAGCAACAATAAGAATAGAAGGAATTAACGCCATTTTTGAGTTACCTTCATCCACTGTTGGGTGCGCTCTTCTGGTTTTTTATGTAAAATAATATCGGTTACAACAGCAGCACTATTAGCCCCTGCTTCCAAAACATCAATTGCGCGTTCTGGTGTTAAACCACCAATGCCAACTAAAGGCAAAGCTCCAATCCGTTTTTTCCATTGTTTGATTTTTTCTAATCCTTGTGGAGCCCATTTCATTTTTTTTAAGATTGTCGGATAAATCGGACCAAGCGCAATATATTCAGGAGAAAAAGACATACTAATATCTAATTCATGTTCATCATGAGTGCTAAGACCAAATTTAATACCATTTTTACGGATTGCAGGAATGTCAGCGTTGCATAAATCTTCTTGTCCAAGATGAATAAAATCGCACTTTTCATCGATTGCTATTTCCCAATAATCATTAATGACTAATTGTGCTCCAAATTTATCGCATATATTTTTTGCTCGTTTTATATGGTGGTTTATTATTTCTATATTTTTGTTTTTCATACGTAATTGTATCAGTTTAACCCCGAGAGGAACCAAGCGTTCAACCCAATCGGCATTGTCAACGATGAGATAAAATGGATCAAGTTTCATGAAAATACTGCTTGTCCAATAACTGGTGTTGAAGGCACAGCTACATTGCGTGCTTCAAGGATTCCTGCTTTGTACCCCATACGTCCTGCTTTAATAGCGTGAGAAAATGCTTCAGCCATTAATACAGGGTCACCTGCTTTGGCAACAGCGGTGTTGAGCAATACTGCATCATAACCAAGTTCCATAGCAATAGCGGCGTGCGATGGTCGCCCAATGCCGGCATCGATAACAAGAGTAAGATCAGGCAAATAAGCACGGATAGAACGCAATCCGTCAGTGTTACAGGGGCCTTTGGCAGATCCAATAGGAGCACACCAAGGCATAATGACACGGCAGCCAGCTTCTAAGAGTTTTTCAGCTACAATGAGATCATCTGTTGTATAGGCAAAAATTTGAAACCCTTCATTGTTTAGAATTTTTGCTGCTTCAACTAAGGCAAAAACATTTGGCTGTAATGTATCCGAATTACCTATAACTTCGAGTTTAATCCAAGGTGTCTTAAAGAGATCTCGTGCTAATTGGGCTGTGGTAACAGCTTCTTTAACAGTATAACAGCCGGCAGTATTAGGGAGTACTGTTACGTTAAGTTCTTTTAAAAATTGCCAAAATTGTCCGCCTTGTTTTCCGCCTGCAGTTTCTCGACGCAATGAAACTGTCACAATTTCTGTATTAGATTTACGAATGGCTTCACGAAGGATTGCTGGTGAAGGATATTGAGCTGTTCCTAATAAAAGGCGGGAAGAGAACTGAGAGCCATAAAAATTCAACATAGTTTCAACCTCCTTGCATTGGGCTTAGAATTTCAATTCTATCTCCTTCATGCAAAACAAATTGATTTCGTGCATCTGCAGGAACAACTTCAGAATTTACAGCGGTTGCTAGCCAATTTCCTTCATAACCTAATTCTTCAAGAAGTAAATTGAGGTAAGTTACTTCTGTCTGGAGCATTTGACCATTGACCAATATTTGCATGCTTTATTCCAATGCTAGTTTTACTGCTTGTTTTGCCATTTCTGGAGACAAAAGAAAACCATGTCTATAAAAACCATTAATAGAAATATGATTACCGTGTCTATTAACGCAAGGTAAATTATTAGGATAGCATGGACGTACACCGACGCCAGATTCTATAATTTCTGCTTCTGCAAAAGCAGGATGCAAAGTATAGGCAGCATTAAGAAATTCCATCATTGATCTTGCCGAAATTGCACCATTAAAGTCACTTTCAATCATTGTTGCTCCAACCATAAAAATGTTATCTTCTCGGGGAACGATATAGAGTGGAATACGTGGATGAAGAAGACGAATGGGGCGAGAAATTTGAATATCTGTACTGCGTATTAAAAGCATTTCCCCGCGTACTCCCCGTATATTTTTGTCTTTTCCTAAACGCGCTATTCCTGTTGCATCAATAATGATGTCAAAATTCTTTTCAAGCACTCCTATATCAGCAAAACATGCTCCGTTTTTTATGAGAGTCTCTTTTAAAATAATCAGTGCTTTACGGGGATCAATATGTGCTTCATTTTCATAAAAAAGTGCATAATTAAAACGTTCTGCAAGATCAGGTTCAAGATGCGCTATTTCTGAGCCTTCTATAGTTTTGTGATTATTGGTGCGCACTGAAAATCGTTTAAGTTCTGTTATATCTCGTGTGGGTGCAATGACTAAAGTGCCTTTTTGTATCACAATTTCGGGGAGTATTTCTTTCCACCATTGTAAACCTTGTATACCAAGATCTTCAACAATTGGTTCAGAGCTTTCTCTTTCACAATAAGGCGCTAGCATACCTCCTGCATACCAGCTTGCAGTCCCTATGGGGGAATGGGGGGGAGCAGATACAGTAACAGTTGCGCCTTTTTGTTGTAACATAAAGGCAACTGTTAAACCGCCTACACCTGCACCTTTTACAAGAATATTTTTCAACCGTTTACTATTTCTTTTTTTGTAGGAACAGCTTCTATATAGAGATCACCGTTCTTTCGATATTGTTCGGCCATGGCAACCATGCCTTCATCTTTCACTTTTTTTGTTTCTACTGCATCACGGATATCATGAGAAATGCGCATTGAGCAGAACTTTGGTCCACACATAGAACAAAAATGGGTTAATTTATGTGCCTCTTTGGGCAGAGTTTCATCATGAAAAGCACGTGCTGTGTCTGGATCAAGTGAGAGATTAAATTGATCATACCACCGGAAATCAAACCGTGCACGTGAAAGAGCGTCATCACGCATTTGAGCTCTAGGAAGGCCTTTGGCAAGATCAGCAGCATGGGCAGCGATTTTATAAGTGATAACACCAGTTTTTACATCATTTTTGTCAGGCAGTCCTAGATGCTCTTTAGGTGTTACATAGCAAAGCATGGCAGTTCCAAACCAACCGATCATAGCAGCTCCAATTGCTGATGTAATATGGTCATATCCAGGGGCAATGTCAGTTGTAAGGGGGCCTAAGGTATAAAAGGGTGCTTCATGACAAAGAGCTAGCTGTTGTTCCATATTTTCTTTAATTTTATGCATTGGCACATGACCAGGTCCTTCGATCATAACTTGTACGTCTTTTTCCCATGCAATTTTTGTTAATTCTCCTAAAGTCTTCAATTCAGCAAATTGAGCTTCATCATTAGCATCAGCAATAGAACCAGGACGCAATCCATCACCCAATGAAAGAGAAACATCATATGTGCGTGCAATGTCACAAATTTCATCAAAATGTTCATATAAAAAATTTTCTTTGTGGTGATACAAACACCACTTAGCCATAATAGATCCCCCACGTGAAACAATACCTGTTACGCGATCAATAGTAAGCGGAATGAAAGGTAATCTTACTCCTGCATGAATAGTAAAATAATCAACACCTTGTTCTGCTTGTTCAATGAGGGTATCGCGAAAAATATCCCATGTTAAATTTTCAGCAATACCGTGCACTTTTTCGAGTGCTTGGTAAATTGGAACGGTTCCAATGGGAACTGGAGAATTTCGAATAATCCACTCACGAATATTATGAATATTGCGCCCTGTTGAAAGATCCATAACTGTATCTGCTCCCCAGCGAATGGCCCAAACCATTTTTTCAACTTCTTCTGTCATAGATGAAGTGACTGCTGAATTGCCGATATTAGCATTAATTTTAACACGAAAATTACGCCCAATAATCATTGGTTCGCATTCTGGATGATTGATATTTTTAGGAATGATAGCTCGTCCGCAAGCAATTTCATTGCGTACAAATTCTGCAGTATAGATTTCTGGTATTGATGCACTAAATGCCTTATTATTTAATGCTGTTTTTTGTTGGTCTTGTTCTGTTAGACCTTCATTTTCACGGATAGCAACATATTCCATTTCTGCAGTAATAATACCGGCACGTGCATAAGCCATCTGTGTAATTGTTTTTCCATTTTTTGCACGCAAAATAGGCCTTTTTTGTTCAAAGGCTGGTGTAAGGTTGTTATCGTGAGTATAGCCATTATCTTCAGGTTTGACTAATCGAGCAGGATAAGATTCAGTGTCAGCACGTTCAGATAGCCAATATTTACTGATTGCAGGAAGTCCTTTAGTGATATCAATGACAGCATCTTTATCGGTATAGGGCCCTGAAGTATCGTAAACGTTTAAAGATTTTTCATCACAACCATCTGTCAGTGAAATCTCGCGTAATGGTACACGCACATTAGCAAAGAGAGAACTTTGTTGATAAATTTTGCGTGAGGCGGGAAAGGGACTGCAACTAACTGATGGAGTGTTTTTTTGCACAAACTTTTTCCTTATAAATTCATAATTAAAAAACGCATTGCAGGATTAACAAAAATGTATTCAACTAATAAGGTGCACTTTAGTGAGGTTGTATACAATATCACTTTACCCCCAACACGTATTATCTAATCAAGCTCTGAAGATTTCATTGTGAGAAAGCCAGTAAAAATTTTTAATATATTTGCTTATAATATCCCAACCATGATCAGAGCATTTTATTTCCTAATTATGATCAGCTTAAATGTTTATGTTGTCAATCGCAAAGATATGTTCTCAACGATTTTAGAATATTTTGGAAGGATGAAGGCAAAAATCATTGCAAATAATTAGCTAATAACATTAAGCATTCTTTCAAGAAAGCAGCATAAAGAATGTGTTGTCATTAATTCACATACTATATGATATCCAACGTAAAAGATAGAATATTAGTTATTGCTACGTACTCGTGGCATATTCCTTAAAGTTTAACAATAATTGGGGTCAAGAGCCAGCAGAGCACAATACGTTTGCTAGATAATATTAGATATAGTGACTTGTTATTTTGAGAGATATAGTTGCCACTCCAATAAGTACATATCTCAATATCAGAAGGACTATTAAGACTCATAAATTGATTATTTGTTTTAAATAGCTGTTATTGATAGATAGTCTCAAACTATGAAAGTGTGCAGATAAAACTCTTAACGGTAGATCAAAGTTTTAAATTAACATTTAAAGGCATTCACACGATCTTAATAAGAAACTACATTATAAGAAATTACATTGGCGATCAAAATTTGCACTTAATTTCTTATGACTTATATAAAAGTTGAGACGTATGTTTATCAATACGCTATCGAATTAATTCATATAAATATTTTCATAAAGCAACCTAATTTAGGTCATGGGATAATGATGAGTAAATTTAATGTTTTATGACTTTATGGATATTTTTAAGAAATAAAAAAAACTGGCAGTTTAGACTGCCAGTTTTTAAGAGCGTAATTCTTAAATTATTAGAATGAACGCTGGAAGCGAATCATACCTTGCAAGGCATTTTTTCCATTTAAAGCAGTTATATAGCTTTTTCCAGAAGCACTAGCGAAACTGCGATTGTCATTCCAAGAAACATAAGTTAACTCAGGTGTAATAGTGAAACCTGGAACCAATGTGTATGCAATATTAACAGAGGTTGAGAAAGTTTTTACAGCACTGTAAGAAATTTGAGCATTTAGATTTGCTTTTGGTGTAATCTTATAGGTTGCACCAGTCCAAGCAGCCCATTTACCGCCCCAGTTTGCATAAATTGTAGTATTTTCTCGTGATAATATACGGTCATCACTTTCGGTGTAATAATCAAGATTGTTTTTATAACCACCCATAGCCCAGAGGCTTAAGTAGTCGTTAACATTGAAGTCAACACGCATTTTACCCGCCCATTTTTTATAGTAAGCGTCATAAGCTGCAACTGTTGATACACCTCCCCATTCTTGGAAAAATTTCATACCCAAAAGAATATTCGGAGTATAACCTTTTATATATTTACTTGGAGCATCAATAACATTGGTAATTGAGCCATCTTTATTAACATAGTAATAGCTATTTAAAGGAGAAGGGCCTGAAGCATTACCTGTCTCAGCTCCGATAATAGCAGAAAACCCAGCATTGCTATTGTAAGTATAAGAAATAACATTGGTACGTGTATTTCCTGCTGGCGCTACAAGGTCATCATTGATGACTTTACCATAAAAACCAGTCCAATGATTAAAAATTGTATCATCAAGACCTATGCGAAAACCACCAAGCTCAATATAAGCAGAACGAAGCGCTCCACCACTTTTGTCTTTTCCACTGTTCCAGTCCGAACGGATTTCTGCATGTGAACGAAGTGTTCCTAATTCGGTTTCAGAAGCAGTTTGAAAAATAAGGGTTAAGCGTGAAGCTATGCGATAGGTGTTTTGATCGTTATTTAAATCAGCATTAGTTTTTGCATCGATCTTATCACCACTTTTGAAGTCAGCACGAACATAACCTGATAAACGAATGCACGTTTCTGTTCCAGGAATATAGAAATATCCTGGACCATACGCATCACAAACACGAACATATTCTATAGGCTTTGATTGTGCAGTAACTGTTGAATGAGCTTGTGCACTAGAAATTTCTGCAAGAATTACCGCAGAGCCTAAAAGAAGAGCTTTAATATTCATAATTAATCTCCGATTAAAGTTTAGTTTTAAGGGTAAAATCATGCAGTTTTTGAATTGATTAAGATAACGACATCAAAAGAGATTCGACCCCCTCATCAGCTGCAACATACTAGTCTTTGCTCGATATACATAATACGAAATGGTTTTATTAAAAGTTATCCATGTATTATTTAGGTTATTGTGGCAAAAATGTTACAATATATCTCCTGAATGTTTATTTGTTAATTTTTCGTCTTAAATAAGGTGCAGAAAAAAACAAAATTTTAGATTTTTTAAAAAAAATCGAAAATGTCTTGAACTTTTTGTCGATACCGTTTATGCACCGCTTTTGGAGAGGTGGCCGAGTGGTCGAAGGCGCTCCCCTGCTAAGGGAGTAGGGCTCAAAAGGCTCTCGAGAGTTCGAATCTCTTCCTCTCCGCCAGATTCTAATAAAATAAAAGAGTTATTAGAAGCTAGGGATTTTTGATTCTGTTAACTTATTTGTTGTTATCCTGCTTTTTTTGAGATTTTTTGATTACTTCTATTGTAAATTGTTTTCCGCCAATTGTCTTAGATTTAAGTGAAGTGATTGCTATAATATTCTTAATTTAGCCAAAAAGTGTTTTCATTTGTGAAATAGTAGCTTTTGTATTAGTTGATGCGGTATTATCCATTTTCTTCATCTACATACGCTGATTTTTGATATTTGCTTAAGGTAGGCTTACAAAAGTTTTGCGTAATCAATTTTGTGCCTTTTCCAATACATAAAGGCCTCATGTTAATTATGATAACTTTAAATATTATAAGTTATCCATGCAAAATTGAAAAATAGCTGTTTAAGATTAGCTCTTTTTTATTTTTATCAATTTTTATTGTAAAATATTACTCTTTTAAAGCAAGTGTGGTATCTTTTTTAAGATAAGTTGAAAGCTTTATATTCTAAGTTTATTATAAAGCTCAAGCCATTAAAATATTAAAAAAACCAGTATATTATGAGATTTGTGCTTTAATTTTTCTATTTAATAAAATATATTAGAAAAAGGTACTATTTCATGTTTATAAGTAAGTTGCTGTCTGTGGTAATATAAAAGGGATATCTGCTTTAGGTAATGTAGAAACGCTTAAAGGACAGTGATAAACATCACGCAAATTTTGCGTTGTTAAAACGGAGGAAGCATTTCCTTGACAATAAATTTTTCCCTGACTGAACAGTATTATTTTATTTGCGTAGCAAGCAGCCAAATTAAGATCATGCAGGACAGCAAGAACACCACCACCACAACGAGCAAAATTTTGAGCAATATTCATAACAATGAGCTGATGTTGGATATCAAGGTTGGCAATAGGTTCATCTAATATTAGCCAACGAGGGATTTTGTTATAAACAGGTGTCCATACTTGGCAAAGTACACGGGCAAGTTGTACTCTAGCTTGTTCTCCACCTGATAATTCATGATAATACCGGTCACTATAGTTAGCTAAACCAACACGTTCTAGAGCTTTTTTAGGCAAAATTTTCAGTTCTGTTTTTGTTATATCACGTTGGTGAATAGAAAGGCCGAGTTTTACCACTTCATGAACTAAGAATGGAAAAGCTAGTGTTGTTGATTGCGGTAGAACTGCACGCATCATTGCCATTTTACAAGTTTTTGTCTTGGTAATATCATGACCATTCAATGTCATTTTTCCTCTATAGGGAATCTCTCCACTCAATGCTTTAATGAAAGTGCTTTTTCCAGATCCATTTGGACCAATAATGACAGTGAAAGTACCACTTTTAATTTGAAGATTAATGTGATCGATAATGTATGTTTTTCTGCGTTGAATGCAAAGATTAATTGCCTCAATCATAAAACATTTATCCCCCGTTGATATATGAGAATCCAAAGAAAGAAGGGTGCTCCAAAGAGTGCTGTAACAATCCCGATTGGTAATTCTGCAGGGGCAATAATAAAGCGCGCAAATGTATCAGCACAAATAAGCAAAGCTGCTCCTAAAAGAATAGAACAAGGAATAAGATAGCGATGATCAGGCCCAATAAGCAGGCGTAAAATATGTGGGACTATAATGCCAATAAAACTAATGCCACCGCTGACAGCAACTGCACCACCGCACATAAGAGCAACAAGTATAATAGAAATATTTTTAACTTTTTGAATATGAAAACCAATATGACTGGCAACAGCTTCTCCAAGAGACAAAGCATTTAGTGCGCGTGACAAAAATGGAGAAAAAAAGAGACCAATTCCAACAAAAGGTATAATAAACCCAACTTTTAACCATGTCGCACCCGCAAGAGATCCAAGGTTCCAAAAGGTAATATCACGCAATTGTTGATCGTTTGCGATAAAGATTAAAGCTCCAACGATAGCACTATTTAAAGCGCTGAGAGCAATTCCCGCAAGAAGCATTGTTGCAATAGAAGTACAATTATGACGTGTTGCGATTGCGTAGAGAGTAATTGTTGATAAAAGTCCGCCCAAAAAAGCATTTATAATGACTTTATAAGATTCTAAAAAAGGTGGAAATAGGGGCGGAAAAGTAACACCTACAACAATTGCTAAAACAGCACCAAGACTTGCACCTGCTGATACACCTACAATTCCAGGATCAGCAAGGGGATTACGGAAAATTCCCTGCATAAGAACACCAGAAACAGCTAAAGCTGAACCAACTAATAAACCCAAGATGATACGGGGAAGTCTTATATCAATAAGCACAAGATAATCATGGGTTTTACTGCTTACTGAAGAATCTTGTGTAAGAATCGCATGAATAAGATTAATAAAAGAAACATTAGACGCGCCGTTTAATAACCCTACTAAAATGCTAAAAATAAGAAATATTATTAAACTTAATAATGCAATTTTTCCTCGAATTGCATGCTTTTCTTTTTTAATTTCAGGTGCTTGTGCTGTTGAGATGCTATTGATCATTTTTATTAGCTCTTACCATTTTAATTCTCACTATAAAGCAGATTAATCAGTTCTTTTGATGCCTCTGCAGTACGTGGACCAAAACTTAAAAAATACATAGCATCTATTTGTTTAATAGCATGATTTTGTACTGCGGGTGTAGCTTGAATTGCTGGTATGGCTAAAATTTGGTCAATTTGGGATGAATTTTTGGGATGTGTCATAAGCAAGATAACATCGGGATTTGATTTTAATAAGGCCTCATTATTTAAAGGTTTATATCCTTTATAACTAGAGATGGCGTTAATACCACCTGAAAGTTTTATCATACCATCGGCAGCTGTATTTGTTCCAGATACCATGATACGCCCGTTTTGCATTGAAAAAATAACAAGAACGCGTTTTGGTTTAGTTACTTTTGCCAAAAGCATATCGTTATCCATGAAGCTACGGTTTATCTTTTTAATTAATGCAGCTGCTTGTGTTTCTCGGTGAAGTGCTTTGCCAACAAGGTGAATTTTTTCTATTACATTTTCACGAGAAAAATTTTCTGGCACAATCACTAACGGTATTGACGTTTTTTTGAGAATGTCAATTGTTAAGGGAGGACCACTTCCTTCAATCAGCAATATACCTTCTGGGGTGAGCGATAAAACTCCTTCGGGTGAAAGGGCTCGCATATATCCAAGCTCAGGGAGTTTGAGTGCTTCTCGGGGGTATATACTCGTACTGTCGCGAGCAACAAGCTGATCTTGAGCTCCTAATGCATAGACAATTTCTGTGAGAGATCCACCAATCGAAACAATTCGTGCATTTTTAGGAAAACTGGTTGTAATTTCAGCGATTGCTTGATGAGAAAAAGAGGTAAAATAAAACAAAATGGAAATAAAAATAAGGTTTGATAATCTGCGCAAAAGAAGTGTGGACATTTCTTACCTTACCTTTTTAAAGTAATTGTTGTTTTCTAGTATGGAGGCAAATCATTCAATAAAGAACGCCAATCTTCACGTTCTTTTTGGCCCTCTTTTCTTAGGCCAAAAAATTGAACAATCATCTCACCATTTTTATCAAAAACTTCTAGTGAACTGACATAACCATCGCGAGTGGGTTTACGAACACGCCATATTTTATCAATACCAGAAACAAGCATATGAAGGTTAAATTTTTTATCAAGGATATTAAGCCAAGGGCCTATTTGTTTAATATTTTTAATTTGTCCACTGAAAATTTGAATGCACCCTTTATTGCCAACAAAACACATAATTGGTATTTTTTGTTGTGCGATTTTGTTTAGCAACATTTCAAGAGATTCTACGCTTAATTCATCAGCAAATTCATTACCAGCATATTTTACAGCATCATGTCGATTGATTTTAAATTCTGAAATAATTTCATGAAGTTGATGTACATCAGTCATTTGTCGCCAACGATCGCGGAATTTTTCAACATTTATATCTGCTGTATCATGTTGTGTGAGGGTAGGAGAGGGCTGAATTTCAAGATTAGGTAACTGATCTTTACTGAGCAATTTTTTAACAAGTATATTCCATTCCTCCATATTTGTTGTATCTTTAGAATAAATTTTGAAGATAGCAACACCGTACTGATCAAAAAATTGCAAACTTTTAGTAGGTTTTCCAAAAACAACCATTTCATATTCAAAACCAAATTTCCATTGTTTTGGAAAGATACGCAAATCGATTTCACCAAGCGTTATAGGAACATGTTGGTTTTGCACAATTTTTTCAAAACATCCTATTTTTTCGTGAACAGCATACTCATTACGTGTTAATACCATAACTGTTCCAATTTTGGGAGCATTTTTAAGGAGAGTAGTCACATCAGCATTTAATTTTTTTGCTTTTTCGGTAGTACAATAAGCAGCAATAAGCTCTGCTTCAGATATGCCAATCGAAGTAGCAAAATCACGATTACGCATTTCTTTTTTTTCTCGCAGTCTAATAATTTCTTCAGCTGTGTAGGACATAAATTTTCCTTGAATTACTTATTTGAAGTAGACTTCCCATATTTTATAATCTTAAAACGATGAGCTGAACTATAGCTTTGCAATAGTTCAGCTTACCATCAATCTTTATTATCGATAATAGAACAACCAAAACCAGGTAAATTAGAAACATTAAAAGCGCTTATCTCAATTTTTTGTTTAAGGAAAAAAGAAAATAAAGCGCGATATTTCTCCTTTTTAATATGATTTTTGAAATTTCTAATAAAGATAGTTAAAATTTTTGCACAAGCGATACCTTAAAGTTACGACCTGGCTGACTGAAATAGTCTTTAGGTGGTGGTGGTGCACCCCTAGGTGAAGCAGAAGGAAGATCAGTTGCATTCCAATATTTTTTATTGAAAAGGTTGTAAACCCCAACTCTTATAATAGGGCCTTTTTCACCAAAAGGTTCCCACCATCCCACCACATCAACTAATTTATAACTTGGAGTTTTTGCATAATCGGAATTCTTTTCTACTTTATCACGTTTAGCGGCTAAAGTGAGCATAATATCAGCTCCCCAAGTCTCTTGTGCATACCCAAATCCTATAATAGCTTTTAAAGCTGGGATTGAGTTGAGATATTCATTTTTATCAAGATCTTTTCCTTGTGCGTATGCAAAGGAAAAATTACTATGGAAATTTTGATTAAGAGCTAAAGATGTTTTAGCTTCAATACCAGAGATACGAACATGAGCACGATTTATGTAATGTTTGCGTGCTAACATAAATTCTCGTGATGGTCCTTTATCTATAATATCAATAAAGTTTTTATATTGATTGGTGAAGATGCTGATAGAACCATCAAAATTTACATTTCCGTATTTTATACCAATATCATACCCATTGCTGATTTCTGGCTTAAGATTGGGGTTGCCAGCCGTATAATAAAAAGAGGGATTAACATAGATGAGGTAGAGTTCGGAAACACTTGGTGCACGGAAAGCTTGTGCCCACTGGCCATAAAATGTCACTTGATCATTAGCATCCCATTCTACACGCAATTTGGGAGAAAAATGCGAACCGCCATTTTCTGTAAGCTGTTCTTTAGAAATGGTTGTTTTTTTATAAGAAGGTGTTTTTTGCGGGACGTGTTTGTACCAGTCGTAGCGGATTCCAGGTATAACGCGAACATGGTTATTAGAAAAACCAATTGCATCTTCAAAAGCTAAACTAAAACCATGGCTATGAGTATCTGGTGTATCAGATTGATTGGTATGTAAAAAAGCACATCCACGTGCATTCTCTCTCAAGTGACAATTATCTTGACCAGACGCATATTGATGCAGTTTGGATGCAAAGATGTCAGTAGAAAATTTCAGCGTATGACTGATAGTACCTATATCAATTTTTTTGAGACTATCGGCATTAAAGCCATAATTAATATTACGTATAAGGTTATCTCTTAAATAGTTCCCTTGTGGCTGTTTGATACGATGCCCTTTTAAAACCTGGTTATTTGATAGTTTCTGCCAATAAAGTTGTCCATGGAATGCATCAAAAACAGCATCTCCATTACCACTATAATCGTAGAAAATCGAAAAACGCTCACGATATTTATTATTCTTATCATAAACTGAGCCTGGAGAATATGTTGTGGAGGAAGCATTTAATGAATGAGTGTCTTTATTATAAGAAAAACGTTCTGCTGTAAAACCAACCTTATGATCGCTATTTAAATATTGATGCATTTTAAAAAGCAGATTATTTTGGTCAAAATCAGCAGGATTTGCGCGTGTACGCTCACTTCCGTAAGTATCTACAGTTCCCATATTTTTGCGTTCATGACCTCCTACACGAGATCCTTGGAACAGTAGAAAGGTTTGGTAAAATCGTACTGCAAAAGCTTCATCTATATGCCAGCTACTATCAGCAGAATTGTAACTGCCCTTTGTAAGACTACCCCAATTTTTTTCTTCTGTGAGAAGGTCTTCAGGATCAAGAGTACGTAAAGCAACAATTCCACTTAGTGCTCCAGAGCCATAACGGCTAGAATCTGATCCTCTAATGATATCAAGTGTAGAAAGGGCATTAAGGTCAAACATTGAACTCCCACCCTTAACACCACGTACTCCATCATTAAGCCACGGAAGGGGAATGCCATCCATCGTCACGAGAACGCGATTGGCACTTAAACCACGAATTACAAAACTGTCATTATTTGAATTATAAGTTATAGCTGGATTAAGACGTCCAATATCGTGGATATCATTTATTTGTTTTTGTTCAATATCTCGAGCAGTTTCACGGTCAGTTAAAACTGTTACTGTATCCAGAGGATTTATCGTTTCCCTTTTTTCAATCACAATTGGGTTGAGCTCAATTACGGTGTTCGAATTGCTGTTTTGTGAAAAAATAATATTGCTGTTTTGTGCAAAAACGAAAGAGGGTATCCAGATTGATAATGCGCTTAAAGTTATACAACTTTTATAAATACTTTTTGGTTTTATTTGCATAAGACACCATTAAAAATTTTTAAAATTTCTCTAATGCCCCGTAACTTTAAAATATTTCACACCACAAAAACCCCGTTCCCCAACCACAAAGATCAGTTAACCGAGCCCTAATGATCCCAATATGAAGTAAAAGTAATATATTAAACATGACAAAAAGCGTCAAGAAAAAAGTTGTAATTTAAAAAGGATCAGTTTTAATACAATTTGGTGCTAATTTAATGTAGAATACTAATGGATGGAGATTATGAATTTTACAAATACTAGGCGGTTATCAATCCTTTGGATAGGGGCGTTTATGAGTGCTCTTTCTTTACATGCTGTATTGGGGATACAGTTTTATTTTCAAAATATTAATGTGAGCGATAATGTATTTCCACCGGCGATTATGCTGACTTTTGCACAAGAAATTTCACACCCTAATATTAATACTAATACGGATTTGGAAATATTGCAGTCTAGTGTTTTAGAGCAAGAACAAAAGATATCAGAGCCAGCACTCAATGAGGTTCAATCGATGGAATCTCAATTTTCAGAAGAGATGCAATCTTCGCAAGAACTCCAACCTATTATAGAAAAAAATGATTTTATAGTAGAAAAAACTTTGAAAGAATCTCAAACTTCTAAAATGGCACATAAAGCGCTTGTCAAAAAAGCATTATCAGTGTCAAAAATTGCAGCAAAACAAAGCGATACAAAATCAGTACACTCGTTTGCGGTTAGTAAGAATAATTATACAAAGCTTGATGATGCATTATCTATGCAGTGGTTGGCAAAGGTACAAGCACAATTAGAAAGGCAAAAAAATTATGTTATAAGGCACCGTACTACTCATGCAAAAGGGGTAGTACAATTAGAATTTAAAGTGCATAAGCAGGGAAATATTTTTGCAAGCCGTATTGCATTTTCTTCTAATGATCAGGAACTTGATCGATTAGCTATGGCAGCACTTCAGCGTGTTGGTATTCTTCCTCCTCCCCCATCTTCAAAAGAGAATAAAATTATTAGAATATCTTTAATATTTAACTGATTTTACACAGTTTTATCCGTGAACAGAATATATCTTGTACAAAAAAGATTAGATTAAAGTGCATTGATATTCATTCAAAACAAGTAGATTTTGTTATATTGGGCTTTTGAATCAGCTTTTATGGTGTATATTTTCAAAATTAGTATGGCATTATAATTTATGAAATAAATAGTAGCCAAAAAATTTTTTTTAAATGAATTAAATTGATGATCTTTAGTATCCCGTAACAAGGTGCGTTTTAATATCTGTTGTTCCATGAAAACGTGTTTTGTAAACTACATAATTTTCCATAACGCGCATTACATAGTTACGTGTTTCTGGATAAGGGATCCGCTCAACCCAATCGACAACTTTATCGAGAGATTGTCCTCTAGGGTCGCCATAACGTTCTATCCATTCATTTGCACGACGAGGCCCTGCATTATAACCAATAAAAGTTAATATATAAGATCCGTTAAAACGTTCCAACTGTTCACCTAGAAAATGAGCACCTAATGTAGTATTATAACTAGGATCGTTTTTAAACTTTTGCGGTGACCATGCAATCGAATATTTATCTGCAAGTTCTTTTGCTGTTGTTGGTAATAATTGGAGCATACCTTGGGCTCCTGCTTTTGATGTAGCTGTTGGGTTAAATTCGCTTTCTTGGCGTGCAATAGCATAGACGAGAGCTTTTTCTGTTGCAGAAATGTTAGCAGATGGTGGAATGGCACCGATAGGGTGGGATAGTGCACCGACATTTTTCCCTTGAAAAACAGCAGTTTTACCTATTTTAAGACTGGTATGATAGTCGCCTTTTTTTTCTGCCATAACGGCCAGAAGGGCTAATTCCCCAGGGCTCTCTATTTCTTTACTAAGTTCTCTATAGAAAATGTTAGCAAGATTAGCATACTCGGCAGCTTCAAGTCGTTGAATAATTTTTACAGCTTTTCGTGCGCTAAAACGTTGCCGTTCAATAGTTGTTGGCTTAGGAAAGGAAATACTAAGCTTTTTTTGATTAAGTCGTGAAGCTGCTAATTGACCATAATAAGTTATATTAAAACGGGCAGCACGACGAAAATAATGCTGAGCATTTTCATGATCACCTAGGGTTTCTGCTGTTCGTCCCATCCAATAATAACCACGGGATTTTGAAAAATAATGAGGAGATAACTGAGGAATACGTGTAAAATGGCGCATTGCCAATTTAGGATCATGAAGAAATCTTAATGCATACCATCCTGCATGGAATTCAGCGTCAGCTGCTAATGAAGGTGTTAAACCGGTGTGGGTTGCAACGAGTTGATAAGCAATTTTAGGTTTATTTAAATCGAGCATTTCGCGGGAAATAGTGCGCCGTTCTATCCACCATGCATCAGGGTTAATAAGGCTTGCTGCATCTTGAGGTGCTTTCGTCATGAGTGTTGCCGCAGCACTGTATTGTCCGGTTCGCCTAAGATAGCGAATATGAGCAAATTGTAAGAGAGGATCTTGTTTCCAAGATCGATCAACAGCTTGTAATTTTTGTGCAGCTCTAGGGTCATTATTTGTAACTGCAGCAAAAGCGTTAAAAAGAGATTGGGCACGAGCTAACGTTGCGATTCGCCCAGCTGAATCAATACGGTTTTCATACAGCATAATCTGCATGCGTTTTAGATGGTCAACAGGTTTTAGTGCAGCGCTTGCGTTTTTAAGGATGAGCTCTTCTTCTTTTGCACTAAGTTGTGCTTTATACCACCATGGTGCAATAATTTGTCGTGCACGGGTGGTTTTCCCAGTTGTTATAAGCGCTTTAACAAATGCAGCCATACCTTGTACGGTAAGGGGATGTGTGTGTGCAAATTTTTGAATGATTATTTGTGAAGAACTAGTTTCATTGATAAAAGCACGTTCAGCATTACGTTTCATAGTGGCCATGCCAGGCCACCCTTTTAATTCATTAATTGCGTTAAATAGTTCAGAGCTGGGTACGTCAGTATGATTTGATGTGTTGATTGCCCATGTTAAAATATGGCGGTCAAGGCTATTTTTCGCCATTGTGTTACGAAGAGCTATCGTTTTTGCAATATTTTTATTTGAAAGGGTATCTAAACCTAATTTAAGTTGATTGACTGAAATGATATCGTTAGTCGTAAGATTGTTGTTAATTGTATTGTTAGTCGATTTAAGTTGGTTCTTAGGTTTTTCTGTTATTGCAAATGGGTAAGGTCGAGCTAAAGGGATTGGTATTTTTTTCGGTGGCAAAACTGTTTGAGAAAACGCATTTGAGCACAAAATTGCCAATATTAATGTAGTAAAAATTGGTATGAGAAGATGGACAGAAAATACACGCATCGAAAAATCTTAAGATCTTGCTTTTTTAAGCATTTTATAAACTTTAAAACAAAAAGCGTGAAAGACACGTTAACGGATTATAGTATTTTTAAGAAATATTCTAAATTGAAAGAAGTAATATATTAACGTTGTGAAAGCATTTATGGAATTCTTCTTGTTTCAAGAATAGAGCAGGACTATGCTCTATAATGAGTAGTTTAAAAGACAATTGTTTTTAAGTAAAACTTAAATTGCGAGGAGTTTATCATGCTCGAGGGAGCGTTGACTGCACTTATCACACCATTTGATGAAAATGGTGATGTCGATGAAAAAGCATTTTGCGATTTTGTTGAATGGCAGGTTATACAGGGTATTAATGGTGTAATCCCTGTTGGAACAACGGGTGAGTCACCAACTTTAAGCCATGAAGAACATAAGCGAGTTGTAGAGTTATGTGTTGAGCAGGTTGCTAAGCGTATTCCTGTTGTTGCAGGGGCAGGGTCAAATAGTACAGATGAGGCTGTGGAACTTGCCCAACATGCAGAAAAAGCAGGTGCTGATGCAGTTTTGGTTGTAACCCCTTATTATAATAAACCTAATCAAAGAGGGTTATATGCTCACTTTGCAGCTATTGCGAAAGCTATTTCTATTCCGATTGTAATTTATAATATTCCTGGGCGCTCTATTGTTGATATGAGCGTAGAAACCATGAAAAATCTATATCAGGATTTTAACAATATTATTGGTGTCAAGGATGCGACAGGAGACATTGAACGGGTAAGTCAGCAACGCAAAGAGTGTGGCAAGGATTTTGTACAGCTTTCTGGTGATGATAGTACAGCATTGGGTTTTAATGCACATGGTGGCGTGGGGTGTATTTCAGTTTCATCTAATGTTGCTCCAAAACTTTGTACACAACTTCAAGCTGCTTGTCGTCGTGGTGATTATAAAATGGCATTAGAATTAAATGATCGTTTAATGCCTCTAAATTATGGAGTGTTTATTGAACCAAATCCAGCAGGTATTAAATATGCTGCTGCAAAATTAGGGCTTTGTCGTGATACTGTTCGTTTACCGATTGTTCCATTAGAAGATACTACAAAAAGAATTATCGATGCGGCTTTACAACATGCTGGTCTCATCCAATAATAAGATGGTATTGAAATAACCATGAACAGAAAAAAAAATGCACTAGCGCGTACAATAATTGCTCATAATCGTAAAGCTCGTTTTAATTTTGAAATTTTGGATAATCTTGAAGCTGGGCTTGTGCTTCATGGAACTGAAGTTAAATCTTTACGTTCCAATAATGCTAATATTTCTGAAAGTTATGCTAGCTTTGAGAATGGAGAGTTATGGTTGATCAATGCCTATATTCCTGAATATACGCAAGCTAATCGTTTTAATCATGAACCACGTCGTTTACGTAAGTTATTGCTTTCAAAGCGCGAAATGGCACGTTTTTTTAATGCAGTTTCTCGTGAAGGGATGACCATTGTTCCACTTCAACTTTATTTTAATGAAAAAGGATGTGTGAAGTTAGAGATTGCTATAGCGCGGGGTAAAAAACTTCATGATAAACGTGAAACAGAAAAAAAACGTGATTGGGGACGTGAAAAAGCAAGATTGTTGAAAAAATACGGATAGTTTGGTTGGTTTGTATTTTCTTTTTTATAATAATACTAAAGGAATTTCAGCATTGATCTAAATATGTTTTCACTGTTTGAAAAATTTGATGAAACATAGCATCTGTCAAACGGTTAGTATTAGTATTATAGCGGGAACAGTGATAGCTTGAGAAGATGCGTAATCTACCAATATTATTTATTGCTCCGTGACCAAAAGGGTGTTCTGGGACTTTTGCATTTAAAGCACGTATGGTTGAATGATGGGCAATGGCGCCAAGGGTAATAACGGCTTTGAGTTGAGGAAGATTTGTTAAAAGAGGTGCGAAAAAATATCGGCAAGTATTAATTTCTGTGCTGGTAGGTTTATTTTCTGGGGGCACACAACGAACTGAGTTAACAATTGCTGCATCAATCAATTCAAGACTATCATCAGGTCTTTCTTCAAAAGTTCCTTGGGCAAAACCAAATTTTTTTAAAGTAGAATAGAGCAGTAGACCAGCATAATCACCAGTAAAAGGGCGTCCAGTTCGGTTTGCTCCACGCAATCCAGGTGCAAGCCCGACAATAAGAAGGCGTGTTGTTGCAGCACCTTTAGAGGGGAAGAATGGGCTCACAGGTGCATTGTGCCAATGGGGTTCTTTCATACGCCAGCCGGAGATAAAGTCGTGTAAACGGGGACATAAGTCGCAATTTTGCGGTGGTTCTGGGCAAAATGTTGTTAATTGACTGTTCATGGTCGTAGGCATTCGTTATCTTGATAAAAAATTTTTGAATTATTTTATTGGGTATACGGCAGATATTATTTTTGTAAATAACTTAATGATTTGTTTGATGGAGAAAGTATTGATTGGCACAATGTTAAATAAATTCAAAGCTTTTATTTTAGATTAATACGATTATAAATAATACATTACAGCGTTGTAATTCAAAAGATTTTTAAGAAATTTGAATGATTATATAGTTTTAAAGCTTTGGAATCTGAAAAAACTCACTCTATTAATGGGGAAGGTTATTTTCCCATTTGAAACCAATATCATTCCATTTATTTTTTAAAGAATGCTATTAGTCATTTAAACTTGGTTGATTGTGTTCTTTTTATACAATTATGTTATCAAGAAATTTCTGCAAAAAAATGCTAAAGCTTGCATTGTTTTTCTTGTTTTTTGTTTTGATTATTGTATATACTCTAAATTAAATATTGGATTTTGAACTTTAAGAAAGGGGCGTAAATGGCCCGCGTAACGGTCGAAGATTGTATTGATAAAGTTGATAATCGTTTTGAATTGGTGCTTTTAGCCGGGCATCGAGCGCGCCAGATTTCACAAGGTGCACAGATTACAGTTGATCGTGATAATGATAAAAATCCAGTTGTAGCTCTACGTGAAATAGCAGATGAAACCTTATCACCTGCAGATTTGAAAGAAGATCTTATTCATTCATTGCAAAAGCATGTGGAAGTGGATGAGCCGGAAACGGTTAATGAATTTATTTCTCACTCAAGTGAGTCTGAAAGTGCTTTTGGCACGTCACAGGAAGAGGAAAAATGTTCATTTGACTCTATATCGGAAGAGGGGCTTTTAGCAGGTATTGAAGGTTTGGTTGTACCCGAGAAAAACGACGATTATTAATTTTGTAGTTTATTGAGAGAGAGTATTATATATACTTTATTTAAGAGTGTATATTTTATTTTGAGACCTTTTATTGATAGAATATTCAATAATATTTAAATTATGAAATTTCTGAGGATATGCCTACATGATGCGTCAGCATGAGCTTATCGAGCGGGTGCGACGTTATAAGCCTGATGTAAATGAGGCTTTATTGAGTAAAGCCTACGTTTATGCAATGGAAAGGCATGGGCATCAAAAGCGTGCTTCGGGTGATCTTTATTTTTCTCATCCTTTGGAAGTTGCTATTATTTTAACGGATATGCGTTTAGATGAAGCAACAATTGCTGTTGCTCTTTTGCATGATACAATTGAAGATACAAGCGCTACACGAACAGAAATTGATCAGCTTTTTGGATCTGAAATTGGTAAGTTAGTTGAAGGGCTAACAAAGCTTAATAAGCTTGATTTTGTCTCGAAAAAGGCCATACAGGCAGAAAATCTTCGTAAGCTTCTTATTGCTATTTCTGATGATGTCCGTGTTCTTTTGGTCAAACTTGCAGATCGTCTTCATAATATGCGTACTCTTGGTGTTATGCGTGATGATAAACGTCGGTGGATTGCTGAGGAGACGATGGATATTTATGCACCACTTGCTGGCCGTATGGGTATGCAGGATATGCGTGAAGAATTAGAAGATCTTTCTTTCTTTTATTTAAATCCAGAAGGTTACCGTATTATTACTGACAGAATTTCTGAATTATCGAAGTGTAATCAGGATTTACTTTCTACAATCGAAAACGAATTGACAAGACTTTTTTCTCAGCATGGTATTAAAGTTGATGTTAAAAGCCGTCGGAAAAAATCTTATTCAATTTTTCGCAAAATGGAAAGCAAGGCATTATCTTTTGAGCAATTGTCTGATATTTTTGGATTTCGTGTAATTGTTGAAACAGTGGATGATTGTTACCGTGCTCTTGGTATTATCCATACTACATGGCCAATGGTACCTGGTCGTTTTAAAGATTATATTTCTATACCTAAACAAAATGAGTATCGTTCAATTCATACGACAATTGTAGGACCTTCAAGGCAGCGTGTTGAATTGCAAATTAGAACCAATGCAATGAATACGATTGCTGAATATGGTGTTGCAGCACATTCCATTTATAAAGATTATGGTTCTAATTATTCAGTTTCGAAATTGTCGAGAGAAACCAATGCTTATGCGTTGTTGCGTCAAACAATTCAATCTTTATCAGATGGAGATAATCCGGAAGAGTTTTTAGAACATACAAAGCTAGAACTTTTTCAAGATCAGGTTTTCTGCTTTACACCAAAAGGGCGGCTAATTGCCTTTCCAAAAGGTGCCACACCTATTGATTTTGCTTATGCAGTTCATACCGATATTGGTGATTCTTGTGTGGGGGTGAAAATCAATGGTCGTATTATGCCTTTAATGACCAAATTAAAAAATGGTGATGAGGTTGATATTATACGTTCACAAGATCAAGTTCCACCGGTAGCGTGGGAATCTTTTGTTGTAACGGGGAAGGCACGTTCCGCAATTCGCCGGGCAACACGTGCAGCAGTGCGTAAGCAATATTCAGGTTTAGGTTATAATATTCTTGAACGTTCGTTTGAATGCGTGGGAAAACCTTTTTCAAAGGATATGCTTAAACAAGTTCTACCGCGTTTGGCACGCAAGGATGTGGAAGATGTATTAACAGCTGTTGGGCGTGGTGAATTGTCTTATGTTGATGTGGTTAAAGCAATTTATCCAGATTATCAAAAACACAATGGAGTGCATCAGTCGTTTTTAAAATCTGAGGAAAAGGGTCGGTTTAATATTGAGACCTCTCAAAGCATGCTCTTTAGAATGCTTAAAAATGAAAAGGAAGGAACTTCAGAAAAGAAAGATCAATACAAAGCATTACCTATTCGAGGAATTAGTGGAGATATTCCAATACGATTTTCTCCTGAAGGAGCTGTACCAGGGGATCGAATTGTTGGTATTATGCAGCCGGGTGCGGGTATTGTTATTTATCCAATAGAGTCTTCAGCTTTAATGGCTTATGATGATCAGCCAGAACGATGGATTGATGTATGCTGGGATCTTGATACCGAAACAAGCGAACGTTTTCCTGCTCGGATAAATATTTGGGCTGTTAATAGTCCTGGCTCTTTGGCTAAAGTAACTCAGGTTATTTTTGCAAATGATGCTAATATTCAAAATTTATCTTTGATCCGTATGGCTTCAGATTTCACGGAAATTGTGCTTGATTTAGAGGTTTGGGATCTAAAACACTTGAATCGTATTCTTTCTCAGTTAAAAGAAACAGGCTCAGTTAGTGCGGTGAGTCGGGTGCACGGATAAAACACGAGATTTTGCAATGAATACACAAGATGTAATTGATATTTTTAAACAGGCAGATGCGATTCTAGAGGGGCATTTTATTTTAACATCAGGTCGCCATAGTGCTACTTATATGCAGAAGGCGAAAGTATTCATGCATGCTGATCTAACCGAAAAACTATGCTGTGGGTTAGCTCAAAAAATTAGGGACTGTGTTGAAGGAAAAATTGATTATGTAGTTGGTCCTGCGATTGGTGGTCTTATTCCTTCTTATGAAACTTCACGTCACCTTGGTGTACCTTCTATTTGGGTAGAGCGTGAAAATGGCATATTTCAGCTGCGTCGTTTTGAAATCGAAAAAGGGGCAAGAGTTGTAATTATCGAAGATATTGTGACAACTGGTCTTTCTATTCGTGAGACGATTGAAGCTTTAATTAAGGTGAAAGCTAATGTTGTGGCAAGTGCATGTATCCTTGATCGTTCTGGTGGTAAAGTTGATGTTGGAGTTCCGTTAATTGCGCTTGCAGAATATGAAGTGGCATCTTATGCCGCTGATGCACTACCTCCTGAGCTTGCTTGTCTTCCTGCAATTAAGCCAGGAAGTCGCAATATCTAACCATTTTTAAATATACTCTGTTTTGTGCAAAAACTTCATTGAGATTAATTTGAATAACAAAGATTGTTTTGTACAAATAGTATGTGTATGAGTATCTTATGCTTTTTCATCATCGAAAATTAGTAGATTTTGGAGAGCGTATTCGGCTTTGGTTTTGGTCGCGTCGCTCATTTTGTTATATGCGCAAGCGTATTTTGCGCATATCAGAAACGCCACATAAAGTAGCGTTGGGGTTAGCTATTGGCATTTTTTCAGCTTGCTCACCCTTTTTTGGATTGCATATTATTTTGGCACTATTTTTTTCTTGGATTTTACGCGGTAATTTTACTGCAGCAATTATTGGGACTGTTTTTTCAAATCCGCTAACATTTTTACCTATTGTTATGATTGATTATAAGATAGGTTATCTATTTTTATCACTTTTTGGAAATGTGGGTAAAATTTCTCTTTCCCAAATTCGCACTATATTTAGTAACTTGACGTTTTCGAAGGTATGGGTAATTTTTGAGAATACGTGGGATTCTATTATGCTGCCAATGATTTTGGGCGGTGTTCTTTTAGGTTTTGTCTTTGGAGGTTTGTCTTATATAGGTGTTTACAAGGCAATAGGTCGTTTCCAGCAAAAAAGATATCAGAAGATGATGCAAAGAGTGCATTTGCAGCAAGAAAATTCAAGTAATGTTTTATGATTATAGGTCTTGGCAGTGATATAGTTGATATAAGGCGAATTGAGAAAATGTTGGTTCGTTATGGTGACTATTTTATCCAACGCATTTTTACAGATGTTGAACAGGCCAAATCTGAAAATGTCCAAAAAAGTTCTTTTTCTTATGCTAAAAGATTTGCCGCTAAAGAGGCATGTGCTAAAGCTTTAGGGACAGGTATCGCCTGTGGTGTTAGCTGGAAAGACATGGAGGTCGTTAATTTATCGTCGGGAAAACCGACTATGCAATTAACAAATTGCGCGCAGTTGCAATTACAAAAGTTATTGCCTCCTCACCATAACGCTTTCATTCATCTCAGTATAACAGATGATTTTCCTTGGGCGCAGGCAGTTGTTATTATAGAAGCACTTCCACGTGGATAGACGGGGGAAGAGATTGTGCTTTTGTTATTTGAGCATTATGATGAAAAATGAATTTTATTTATGATGAGAAGGCAGTGTATGATGAGTCAAAAAGAAAAAGTACAAAAAAAGAAAGAGAAAGGTGGAGTCTTTGAATTGATTTCTGTTCTCATTCAGGCTCTATTTTTGGCTGTTCTTATTCGCACGCTTTTTTTTCAACCCTTTACAATTCCTTCTGGTTCTATGCGTCCTACTTTACTTGTGGGGGATTATCTTTTTGTTTCCAAATATGCATATGGATATTCTCGTTTTTCCCTTCCTTTTTCTCCTCCTATTTTTTCAGGACGTATTTGGGCATCTCAACCTAAACGAGGGGATGTTGTAGTATTTCGTTTACCTAGCAATCCAAGTGTGGATTATATTAAACGCGTCGTTGGATTACCGGGTGATTATGTTCAGGTTCGTCAAGGTGTTCTTTATATCAATGATAAAGCTGTTTCACGCCAATTAATGGGGCAGATTGATGATGCTGACGTAACAGAGCTCAACCGCCCTGTGGATGTTTATCGTGAGACACTGTCTAATGGTGTAAGTTACAATACGCTTGATTTAGGTTTTTTCCCACAGGTTGATAATACAAAAGTTTTTGAGGTTCCTCCAGGGCATTATTTTATGATGGGTGATAACCGTCATAATTCAGATGATAGCCGTTTGGGTGTAGGTTATGTTCCAGAAGAAAATCTTGTTGGTCGAGCAAATTTAATCTTTTTCTCTATAAGTAATGGTTCAAGTGCATGGCAGATTTGGCGCTGGCCGTTTGATGTGCGCTGGGCACGTTTGTTTTCTTTTGTTAACACTATTCACTATTTTCCACTGACTAAGTAGGGTCTAATGATGAAGCGTCACATCATTGATCAGCTTGAAAAGCTGACGGGGCATCGCTTTAAGAATGAAGATAGATTAAAAAGAGCATTGACACATTCTAGTGTTCAAGGGTTATCGGAAGGCAATTATGAGCGGTTGGAATTTCTAGGTGATCGCGTTCTTGGGCTTTTGGTTGCGGAGATGTTGTATCAATTTTTTCCACACGCTAGTGAAGGTGAATTATCGGTACGTTTAAATGGCTTAGTGAATACGCAAACATGCGCTGAGATTGCGCTAGAAATGGGTTTGCCTGATATGATTCATGTTGGTTTTGAAATGAAAAACTTAGAGAATCGCCGGGTAGCTAATATGTATGCCGATGTCATTGAAGCGTTAATTGCTGTAATGTACCTTGATGGGGATTTGGAGTGTGTACGGTCTTTCATCCGAAAATATTGGCAAGATCGTGCAAGGAAGATGGATGCCGGTAGGCGTGATGCCAAAACAGAGTTGCAAGAATGGGCTCATACACAAGATGGTGCACAGCCGCAATATCGAGTTGTGAAGCGTTATGGACCAGATCATGATCCCATTTTTATGGTTGAAGTAAAAGTTTTTGGTTTTGCACCTGAGATTGGGCAAGGCAGTTCTAAACGACATGCTGAAAGAGTAGCTGCTGAAAAAATTTTACGACGTGAAGGTGTATGGCAATCAATAGAGAAAAGTGATCATGAATGATGTTATCAAAACACGCTGTGGTTTTGTTGCGCTCATTGGGGTGCCCAATGCTGGTAAGTCGACATTAGTTAATCAGTTGGTTGGAACAAAAGTTTCAATTGTAACCCATAAGGTACAAACAACACGAACTTTGGTGCGTGGTATTGTTATTTATGAGAATACTCAAATTGTTCTCATTGATACCCCAGGCGTTTTTCGTCCTCATAAGCGGTTAGAGCACGCTATGGTTTCTGCTGCTTGGGGCGGTGCTAGAGGTGCTGATATCCTGTTAATTTTAATTGATGTTCAAAATGGTCTTTCGGACGAAGTTGATGCAATGTTGAATGTTTTAGAAAATATTAAACAGGATAAAATTCTTGTTCTTAATAAGATTGATACAGTTGCAAGAACATCTCTTTTAGCATTAACCGCTAAAATTAATGAACGAATGAAGTTTTTGCAGACATTTATGATTTCAGCTTTAAATGGTTCGGGTTGTAAGGATTTACTTCATTATCTAAGTACAATGATGCAAGAGGGGCCATGGTACTATTCAGAAGATCAAGTTTCGGATATGCCTATGCGTCAACTTGCTGCTGAAATCACGCGTGAAAAACTTTTTCTTCGTCTCCATGAAGAAATTCCTTATTCCTCTACAGTTGAAACAGAAAATTGGGAGGAACGTCCAGATGGATCAGTTAAAATTAATCAGGTTATCTATGTAGAGCGTGATAGTCAGAAAAAAATTGTTTTAGGAGCGGGAGGTGATACAATTAAAGCGATTGGTCAAGCAGCGCGTGAGGAATTAATGGAAATCATGGAACAAAAAGTTCACCTTTTTCTTTTTGTGAAAGTGCGTGATAATTGGAGTACTAATCCAGAGCGCTACCAAGAAATGGGATTAGATTTTTTAAAATAAAATGAGATGGAAAGAGCAGGCTATTATCCTTGGTACACGTCAGCATGGTGAAACGAGCGTTATTCTTGAAATTATGACACGTCAGCATGGTCGCTATATGGGAATGGTAAAGGGGGGGCGTTCTCGTAGTATGGCGGCTCTTCTTCAACCTGGAAATTTTGTTGAGGCTGAATGGTGGGCACGTTTGGATGAGCATTTGGGATTATTTAAGCTTGAAGCGCTTGATTTACATGCTTCAAGATTAATGCTCATACCAGAAGCGCTTTATACTTTGCAGTTGATGGCTTCTTATTTACGCCTTCTTCCCGAACGTGATCCTCACCCTATTTTATATGATATGTTGCATATTTTTATGCAGAATTTTGATGAATGGTTTGTTATCGCTGAATTACTTATACGTTTTGAAATGCGGCTTCTTAAAGAACTTGGATTTGGTCTTGATTTATCTTGTTGTGTTGTAACAGGTTGTCGGGAAAACCTTCATTATGTGTCACCAAAATCAGGACGTGCTGTGAGTGAAGAAGCAGGGTATCTTTGGAGAGATAAACTTTTACCTCTACCGCAGTTTCTTATACAAAGAGCCAGTCGTCCTATTGATTTTAATGATATGAGAAATGGGTTTGCTTTAACAAATTTTTTTTTAACACGCCATGTTTGGGAGCCAAGAAGGATACAACAACCATCGGTTCGCGTTAATTTAATAAACTTATTTGAACGGCGATTTTGTATGAAAGAGTCAATTTACTGATTTTATAAAATAGGTATAATTTAAATATGCAAATCTTAAAAACAATTGCTGAAGTACGGCAATGTATCGCAAAGGAGCAACGTTTAGGATTATCGATTGGTTTTGTTCCAACTATGGGAGCATTGCATGGTGGTCATATTGCTTTGGTGCAACAGGCAAAAGTAATGTGTGATCGAGTGTTAGTTTCTATTTTTGTTAATCCAAAGCAATTTGGACCTCATGAAGGTTTTGATATGTACCCAAGAGATCTTGCGGGCGATTGTGCTTTGTTGAAAAAAGCGGGTGTTGAATATGTTTTTGCACCTTCTACAGAGGAAATGTGGCCGCTGGGAAATGAGACAGTTGTAAGGGTAGAAAAATTATCACATGTTTTAATAGGAAAATTACGCCCAGGGCATTTTTGTGGTGTAACCAGTGTTGTTGCTAAGCTTTTTAATATTGTGCAGCCAGATAAGGCTTTTTTTGGGGAAAAAGATTTTCAACAGCTTCTCATTATTCGTCGTATGGTTAAGGATTTAGCTTTTCCTGTTGAAATTGTTGGTGTACCTATTTTACGTGATGCAGATGGTGTAGCCAGCTCTTCACGCAATCAGCTTTTAACATTAGAAGATCGCAAAGCTGCAAAAATTATTCCTGAAAGCGGTGAGGCTGTTGTAAGGCTTTATAGTCAAGGTGAACGATCAGTTAATAAACTGTGCAAAATTGCCCGTGATATTTTGCAAAAAGAACCGCGTGCTATCATTGAGTCAATAGATTTAAGAGACATGGAAACTTTATGCATGTTTAGAGGAAAACTGAATAAACCTGCTGTTTTATTACTATGCGTCCGCTTTGGTGAGGTCAGACTTATTGATCAATATATTTTACAATAGGAAATACAACAATGACTTCATATAAAACTATAAATCGTATTACTGCTTCTGAAATACGCTCCAAAAAGGGTCAAGAGCCAATCGTTTCTTTAATGGTTTACCAGGCTTATAGTGCTCGAATTGCTGACCCATATTGCGACTTTCTTTTAGTGAGCGACAGCGTTGCTATGATTGTGCACGGGTTTGATACAACATTACCTGTCGATGTAGATATGATGATTTTGTACGGAAAAGCCGTTATGCGTGGTTCTCAAAGAGCGCTTGTGGTTGTTGATATGCCTTTTGGTTCTTATGAAGAAAGTCCACAGCAGGCTTTTAAAAATGCGTCACGGATTATTGCAGAAACAGGTTGTGGTGCAGTCAAACTTGAAGGTGGTGTTCATATGGCTGAAACGGTTAGGTTTTTGCACAAACGTGGTATTCCAGTTATATGTCATATTGGTCTCATGCCACATACAGTTCGTTTAGAGGGGTTTAAGGTACAAGGGCGCGATGAGAAGAGTTGGCTCCAGATTGAAGCTGATGCATTGGCAGTTGAGGAAGCTGGTGCTTTTGCTGTTATGGTGGAAGCGGTAGTAGAGCCATTAGCAATAAGGCTTACAGAAAAGCTCTCTATTCCTACTATTGGTGTTGGTGCGTCCAATCAGTGTGATGGGCAGATTTTGGTAATGGAGGATATGTTAGGCTATAATACTTGGTTAGGTTATGGTAGCTGGATGCCTAAATTTGTACGTCGGTATGGTTCTTTTGAGGAAGTAGTGGCTACAGCAGTCAAAAATTATGCAAATGATGTTAAATCACGTGCTTTTCCAGCTGATACAGAGGTTTATAAGCATTAATTGGACCCTTAAAAATTCTATAAAAGCGTTTTTTGACGCTGAAATTACATGTAAAAAGGCTTTTTTATGTATTTTTGCAGTTTTATTGCTGACTCTTAATTTTAGTGAAGTCAGACTTATTGATTAATGTATTTTACATATGGAAACTAAAAATGGATTCACATAAAGCTATAAAGCGTGTTTCTTCTTCTGAAATACGGTCGAAAAAGGGACAAGAACCAATTATTGCTCTAACAGCCTATCAGGCTTATAGCGCGCGGATTGCTGATCCATATTGTGATTTTCTTTTGGTTGGTGATAGCGTTGGTATGGTTGTGCATGGTTTTGATACAACACTGCCTGTTACTATGGATATGATGGTTTTACACGGACAAGCGGTCGTACGTGGTTCTCAAAAAGCGCTTGTAGTTGTTGATATGCCTTTTGGTTCTTATGAGAAAAGTCCACAGCAGGCCTTTGAGAATGCATCACGGATTATTGCAGAAACAGGGTGTGGTGCAGTCAAGCTTGAAGGTGGCATTTATATGGCTAAAACAATTGATTTTTTATGCCAACGGGGTATCCCAGTTATGGGGCATGTTGGCCTTACACCACAAGCGGTAAATCGTTTTGGTAGTTTTAAGGTACAAGGGCGCACTGAAAATGATCGGTTAAAGATTGAGGCTGACGCAACAGCGGTTGAAGAGGCAGGTGCTTTTGCTGTTGTATTAGAGGGGGTAGTAGAACCCTTAGCAGTGAAGATCACAAAAAATCTTTCTATTCCTACTATTGGTATTGGTGCATCCAATCAGTGTGATGGGCAGATCTTAGTGATGGAAGATATGTTGGGTTACGGGGCTTGGGTACCTAAATTTGTACGTCGTTATGGTGCTTTTGAGCAAGCAATGGATACAGCAATTAAAAATTATGCACATGATGTTAAGTCACGTGCTTTTCCATCTGATTCAGAAATTTATAAGCCAAAATAAAATTAGGTTTAAGAGAAAACCCTATAAAAATATATTAGTTATATGCAGCGTAAGATAAAAGAAATTTTCTTAAGTACGTTTTGCTTACACTAAATTTGAACATATTTTTCATATGACTATTCTGTCTATATCTCATTGATTAATGAGATCCTGAAATCTTTTTGTATATCTTAAAGTATTTGTAGCAATGCATTGAGAATCAATGATATTTATTTTGTAATGGTAAACTACAGATAATAGAAGAAACAAAGATTATGGATTAGGTAATCTCCAAATTAATAGAAATAAGAAAGAAAACAAATTCTGTTCTATTTATAAACCATATTCAAACAAGGTATGACTATAAAGATAATATGTAATAAAAAGTTGCATGAGATATTTTAATATTTATCCAACTGGTGGGGCTATAAGCTAAGATACTTTGCGTTTTATTCCCGTAAAAACAAAAGACAAGTGACTAAAAAGATATGAATATCATCTTTGACTATCTATATCACGAAAGCGGGTTAAAAAGGCATTTTCAATTTGTTGTGTGGAATAGGGCTGCAAATTAAGTTTATCGGGTAAAATATTATTTGGAGAACCAAAATAACGCATGGCTTCTTTTGTACTAAAGCCAGCAAGAGTGACAGCTTCGTAGAAAGCAGCAATACGATCAGCTTGTTTGATTTTTTTTAATAGTTTGTGAGGTGGATTAACAGGTAAAGAAAAGCGTATGCAGATGGTATCTTGTATGCGTTTTTCGACAAGCTGATACTGTTTTCCTATAACAGCTTTAAAAGGTGAAATCATATCACCAATAACATATTCTGATGCATCATGGAGAAGAGCTAAAAGACATTCGTTATTGTGGGATTGTGGAAAGAGTATCTGAAATATTTGTTCTACTAAAAGTGAATGTTGCGCGACAGAATATGTATGCTCACCGTGTGTTTGGCCGTTCCAGCGTGCAACACGAGAAAGGCCGTGTGCGATATCTTCAATTTCGATGTCAAGAGGAGAAGGATTAAGTAAATCAAGCCGCCGACCAGAAAGCATTCTTTGCCAAGCACGTGCTGTTCCATCTTGTGATAATTCAGCTTTAGCCATTAGTTAGTTTCCACGGTGTTTTCAGGAAAGCTGAAGTTCATATTTTCAGCAATATTTATTGTTACAGGAAGATTTTCTATTGTAAACGGAATATGTTTGTCCATAACATCTTTAACATGGTCAATACGCATTAAAGCTAAAGCTTCGTTTTCTACACATGTTCCTAATTCACCAAGTATTTTAGTGCCGGCTTGAATAGTGGATCCTGGCATTAATTTATGCTGGCCTTTTACTATCAAAAAACGGCGACGAGCTGCTCTGCGGTGGTGCATTCGTGAAACAACTTCCTGTCCGATATAACAACCTTTATTGAATGATAATCCACTAATTTGATCGTAATTAATATCATGAGGAAAGACTTTACCTATTTCATAATCTTGCCCACTTTCTGCAATTGCATAGCGGATACGCATTCGGTTCCAATTATCATTATGTTCTGAAGCAAGAAACGGTATTTTTCCATAAACACGTACCATTTTTTCCTTTTTTGGAAATCGTTTATCAATAAAACTTAAATCAAAATCACAAGTACTTATTTCAGTTTTCCAAAAAACTGTAACAACTAATTGTAATGGTTGTGTAATTTCCACTTTTGTATGTAACTTATAAAGGATAAGGCGTTGTTGAAAGGTGTCAGCTAAAGGTGCAGCGATATCAATCATATAGCCTTGGTCTATTTTACCGATTAGAAAATCAGCAATAACTTTTCCTTGTGGTGATAAAAGAGCACCAGGGAAGAGTTCTTGTGAGTTGATTTTTTCAACATCTGTTGTAATTAGGGCTTGTAGGAAACGTGTTGCTTCTTCACCTATAACTTTAATAATTTTGCGGTTTTTTAAGCTAATAGTGTTTTGTTTTTCGATCATGGTCCTTGCCTTTCTGCCCAGAGTTACATAATCGGTAAAGAGATGATGTCTAAGGAGTATGGCTGTGTTTAAAACATTTGATACAATTTTTAAAGGTGCAACACTTGTTAATCATGATGGAAGTGGCAAACGTGATATTGGTATCACGAATGGCCGTATTGCTGAAATTGGTGACCTGACGTGTGCATCTGCTAATGAGGTGATCGACTGTACAGGGCTTCATATTTTACCAGGTATCATTGATAGCCAGGTTCATTTTCGTGAGCCAGGGCACGCACATAAGGAAGATCTAGAAAGTGGTTCTCGTTCTGCGGTTTTAGGGGGGGTTACAACGGTTTTTGAAATGCCTAATACAAATCCACTGACGATAACAGAAGAGATGTTGACTGATAAAGTTAAACGCGGATTTCATCGGATGCATTGTGATTTTGCGTTTTGGGTTGGGGGAACACGTGAAAATGCGCATGAATTGGCTGAATTAGAGAGACTTCCCGGAGCTGCTGGAATTAAAGTATTTATGGGGTCTTCTACAGGTAATCTTTTAGTTGATGATGATGAAGGTGTCCGTCTAATTTTGAAAAATACGCGTCGTCGCGCAGCTTTTCATTGTGAAGATGAGGAGCGGCTCAATGAACGTAAAGCGCTTTGCGTTAAGGGAGATGTATCATCACATCTAGTTTGGCGTGATGAAATTGCTGCTTTGAAATGTACACAACGTTTAATTAAAATTGCGCGCGAAATGGGGAAACGCGTCCATGTGTTACATCTTTCTACAGCGGAAGAAATTGATTTTCTGAAACATCATAAGGATTTAGCGACAATTGAGGTAACTCAACATCATTTGACTTTGACTTCTGATGATTATCAAAGGCTTGGCACATTGATCCAGATGAATCCACCTATTCGTGAAAGCCACCACAGTAAAGGTCTTTGGTACGGTGTTCAGCAAGGTATCATTGATGTTTTAGGTTCAGATCACGCTCCTCATACGCTTGAAGAAAAGCATAAGTCTTATCCTCTTTCACCTTCGGGTATGACAGGTGTTCAAACCACAGCAGCAATTATGCTGACTCATGTGAATACGGGGAGGATATCTCTTGAACGCTTTGTTGATCTCACCTCGCATGGTCCTAGTCGCGTTTTTGGTATCAGCTGTAAAGGACGCATTGCAGTTGGATATGATGCTGACTTAACCATTATTGATCTTAAGCGGGAGGAGATTATAACCAATGCACATATTGGTTCACGAGCAGGGTGGACACCTTATGATGGCAAAAAAGTTAAAGGTTGGCCAGTTGGGACAATTATTCGTGGAATGCGGGTTATGTGGGAAGGTGAAATTGTTACACCGTCGCAAGGTGAACCTGTTAAATTTATAGAAGCATTAGCATAATAAGACTAAAAGCTTGGTGTGTTGTTTAAATAATTGTCTTTTGTGAAAAAGGGCACTCATAACAATTTTGTTACGCAATATATGAAAACAACTTTAAAGCTTGTTTTTCTGATTATGTTTACGGAGAATGTTAATATTATAACATGGTGTACAAAAGCAGTTGTTACAAGAATTTCTGGTTTAATACTGTTTACAATTCCATTAAAATTTACGCTTCAATTTGATGTTTCAATAGAAGTAAGTTTTTGTTCTTTGGTTATTAAACAGGTTGTACCTATAAAATGAACTTATAGGTAATGCATTTTTGAGCAATTATTGTTTTTGTAAAGTAAATTCAAAACTTCTCAGCACGCGTTATCTTTTTGTTTTGTAATGATAATTTACCGTGTATTAAGGGCTCATTCCTCTTTAGATCAAGCAGCATGATATTGATTGTTAGTGTTTAATATTCATTTTAAATAATAAAAAAGAGAAAACAGCCTTTGTTTATATATTGAGTTATCGACATAATGGTACCAACAAACTGAATTCTTTAAATAAAAATATGATGTGAAAATCATGGCTTCATTTGTTGTAAAATGAAGGTCTTATTGTTTTAGGTAAGGCTTATGGAAATCTGAAGTGATATGAAAGAATTTGCAAAAAATACTATAATGATCATTATGCGCTTATCTGTTCAAACAATATTATCTTCCATTTATCATTTTATACTTGCGATTATAAGTCGTAACAATGTTATGTAGTGATTTGATTGTTATTATTGGAAGAAAAGTGTTATGGGATTTTATCAAAATGTCAGAATACGGTATTTGAGTTTTATTCTGTTATAGATGAAGTAGATAATATAACTGATATGTTGCCAAATATTCCAGATATTCTTGAAGCAGTATCATTTGCTAAATGAAATGGTTTATTTATCCATTATCAAAATAATAAACAACTTGATCTGTTTTGATTGCTTTATGCACGTATTATGTATTTAGTATGTATTTATTAGTTATCGTTAATTAATATTTTTTGCATTATATGGATCAAATAGTTCGATGTTGGAAATAAAAAACCAATATCGCGCTATTTTTTTCAAGCAGTGTTATTAACTCATAATATGAGTAAGTTTTGCCGGAGCGACACCAAGTAATATCACTAACGGAGCATAATTATGGGAAATCTGCGGTTTTATAACACGCTTACACGCAAAAAAGAAAATTTTACACCGATTGATGCTGCTAAGGTACGTCTTTATGTTTGTGGTCCGACAGTTTATGATTATGCTCATATTGGTAATGCGCGTTCTGTAATTGTTTTTGATATTTTATTTCGTTTTTTACGTCATGTTTATGGCGAGGACCATGTGATATATGCCCGTAATATTACGGATGTTGATGATAAGATTAATGCACGAGCAATCCATAAATATCCGGAGCTTGCATTAAATGATGCTATTCGTCAATTAACAGAATGTACATATGACCAATTTCAAAAGGATACAGAAGTGCTTGGTTGTTTATTACCAACTAGCCAGCCACGTGCAACCGATCATTTGGAAGAAATACGATCTTTGATTGAAAGACTTCTTGAAAGAGGACATGCTTATATAGCAGGAAATCATATATTATTTTCTATAAGCAGTATGGGGGAATACCCCCGTTATGGCGAATTTGCAAAACGATCGCTTGATGAAATGAGAGCAGACTCACGTATAGATATTGCTATTTATAAAAAAGAGAAAATGGATTTTGTTTTATGGAAACCCTCTCAGGAATGGGAACCAGGTTGGCCATCGCCAGCAGGAATCCCTGGTTTAGGGCGCCCGGGTTGGCATATTGAATGCTCAGCAATGTCGATGGCGAAGTTGTTGGCTCCTTATGGTGGTGGTTTAAATTGTGATGATCCTGTAGCAAATGTTTTTGATATCCATGGTGGTGGTATTGATTTACTTTTTCCTCATCATGAAAATGAGATTGCACAAAGTTGTTCAGCTTTTGGAACTGAGCGAATGGCTAATTTTTGGATGCATAATGGTTTTTTGCAGGTTGAAGGCAAAAAAATGTCCAAAAGCCTTGGTAATTTTATCACTATTCGTTCTCTATTAGAAAGTGATTTTCTTGAATTTAATGATGCTTTGACAGATGAAATAAGACAAAACTGGGCAGGTTTGTCTATCCGTTTTTCAATGTTGCAAACTCATTATCGTGAACCGTTAAATTGGACAACTCATCGCTTAGCGCAATCTAGTAGCGAGTTATATCGTTGGTATGAATTTCTTCGCTGTGAGAAATGTTGTTTGGATGACGATAAATCTATAGATGAATCTTTAATCAATACATTAAGTGATGATCTTAACACTTCAAATGCATTTACTATTTTACGAAGATTTTATAAAGAAGGAAATGCTATAGCTCTTGCACGCGGTATGGATTTATTTGGGCTATTGCGCCAAGAGTGGGTTCAAGAAATAGAATGCCCGCTTTTTGTTAGAAAGACATATCTTGATTCAAAATTTATTGATCAGCGCATTGCCGAAAGGCTACGACTTATCCATAATAAAGAGTGGGAAGCTGCGGATAAAATTCGTGATGAGCTTGCAGTAGGGGGGATCTCATTAAAAGATGAAAAAGACCCGCAGACTGGTAAGCGTATTACTACGTGGGAAATAAAACGACAATAATTCCTATGTTCCAGCAGCTCTCATAAAAAAGGAGAGAGTTTGATGGAATTTTTATGCTTTTATGGATATATCGCGCTTAAGTTAGTTGTGGGCCTTACCGCTTTTTTGTTAATTTTAAGAACAACAGGTCGTGGTAATCTCAGTCAAATGACGCCAGTTGATTTGGTGAGTAATTTTGTAATGGGGGGCATTATTGGGGGGGTTATTTATAACCCGAGCATTAGTAGTATCCAATTATTGCTTGTTTTATTTATTTGGCAAACTTTGATCACATTTCTTAATTTTTTTGCGCGGCATTCAGTTTTTTTTCACCGGCTTATTGCGGGAGGGAATGTTATATTAGTTTCAGATGGTGTATTTCAAATAGATGAAATTAAGCGTTTGCGCATTAGTATAAGTGATCTAATTACCATGTTGCGTATTAAAGGCTGTAGTTTACATGAGGCAGCTTTTGTTCGTTTGGAAACCAATGGTGATTTTTCTGTAATTAAGAAGGAAGAAGGTAAAAAATCTACCATTGTGATACAAAATGGTGAAATTCTCGGAGAAGGCCTTAAAGCAATTAATAAATCAAAGACGTGGCTTAAAGCAGAATTGAAAAAAAAGCATGTGAAAGTAGAAGATTTATTCGTAGCAGAATGGTACGAAAATACAGACAAAAACGATAAATCTTATAGCGGATTGTTTCTTGTTCCTTTATCGAAAATGGTCTAACCTGAAATTTCCATAAGCATATAGGTTATTCAGAGGTGAAGGAAAGGTAATAAATAATCTATGGAGGACAGTTTAGAAATTATTTTTTACATGTTTATGAATAATAAAAGAAATTAAAGACTTTATGAAACAGAATGAAATAGTAAAAACCGTTTCGGTAGATTCAGACCAAACTCTACGCACCCTTTATAATTTGTGGCCTTATATGTGGCCATCAGCCAGGTCTGATCTGAAAATGCGTGTGGTATGGGCAATATTTTATCTTATTTTGTCCAAACTTATTCTCATATCTGTGCCGTATTTTTTTAAATATGCTACAAATGCGCTTGATCTAAACTTTTTTCAAGTATTTACAAGGTCTTCATCCATTTGGGTGGTGCCTATTATGCTGGTTTTGGCATATAATTTTGCACGCATCGTTCAAGCTGGATTAAACCAGTTACGTGATTCTCTTTTTGCAACTGTTGGTCAATACGCTATTCGTCAATTGGCATATAAGACTTTTGTTCATATTCACGGATTGTCTTTGCGCTTCCATTTAGAGCGGCGGACTGGTGGTCTTTCTCGCGTGATTGATCGTGGCACAAAGGGGATTGAGGCCCTTGTTCGATTTTCAATTCTTAATACAGTGCCGACCATTTTAGAATTTGTTTTAACGGCGTTTGTACTTTTGATAAATTATGGGTGGCGTTATTTTCTTGTCGTTGTTGTGGTAGTTGGTTTGTATACTTGGTTTACGATCAAGGCGAGTGATTGGCGTATTAGTATTCGGCAAGAAATGAATACGGCTGATACTGAAGCAAATACACGGGCAGTTGATTCTCTTTTGAATTTTGAAACAGTCAAATATTTTGGCAATGAAGCTTTGGAAGCAAGTCGATTTGATTCTTCTATGGCAGGATATGAAAAAGCTGCAACAAAAATCTGGACATCTCTAAGTTGGCTTAATTTTGGTCAAGCTCTTATTTTTGGTATTGGAATGACAATCCTGATGTTAATGTCAGCTTATGAAGTTTTGCATATGACACAAACTTTAGGGGACTTTGTTTTTATTAATGCGCTTTTAATACAGCTTTCCATTCCGTTGAATTTTATTGGCTCGATTTATCGTGAAGTTCGGCAGAGTTTAAGTGATATTGAAGCTATGTTTGATCTTTTAGATGTTCAGCAGGAAATTGTTGATAAACCAGATGCTAAACCGTTGGTGGTAAGCAATGGTACTATTCGGTTTAATCAGGTGAAATTTTCCTATGATTCCGATCGTTCAATTCTCAAAGATATCGATTTTGAAATTCCTGGAGGTAAAACAGTTGCAATTGTTGGGCCATCAGGCGCTGGTAAGTCAACGATTTCCCGATTGCTTTTTCGATTTTATGATGTTGACTCAGGGTCGATAACAATTGACGGACAGGATATCCGTGATGTAACGCAAAAAAGTTTACGTGAAGTGATCGGTATGGTGCCGCAAGATACAGTTTTATTTAATGATACAATTGCATATAATATTCGTTATGGGCGCCCTAGTGCAACAGATGAAGAGATACACAAGGCTGCTGAAATGGCACAGATATTAAAATTTATTGAAATGCTTCCAGAGGGCTTTCAGTCTATGGTAGGTGAACGAGGTCTTAAATTATCTGGTGGTGAGAAACAACGCGTGGCAATTGCGCGGACACTTTTAAAAGCACCTCCACTTCTTATTTTAGATGAAGCAACTGCAGCTCTTGATACAACGACAGAACAAGAAATTCAGCGCGCATTGGATATTATAAGTCGTGGTCGTACAACATTAATTATTGCTCATCGCCTTTCTACTGTTATTAATGCTGATGAAATTTTAGTATTAAAAAATGGCCGTATTATTGAGAAGGGAAATCACACTGATCTTTTAAGCAAGAAAGGTTTATATGCTTCTATGTGGAATAAACAGCTTGAAGTTTCACAGGCTGAAGAAAAATTACGTAAAATACGTGAAGAAGATGAACTAGGCGTTGTTAATCGTAAGAAATGATCTACATGGAAATCATATCTAGTTTTGTATAAAATAATTGATTAAATATACAAAAGAGAAGAGGGGAAAACAGGAGTTTATTTATTGTTCAATCATTTGTGAATAGGAAATTATATGCGTATTGTTCAATCTATCTGTAATAGTTTTGTCCCAATTCATAAAGAAGGCTATCCTTTTATTATAGCATTTTTTGTTGTTTCACTCGTTCTTGGTTGGATATGGAGCCCGTTGTTTTGGTGTGGTCTTATTTTAACCGTGTGGTGTATATATTTTTTCCGTGATCCAGAACGTGTAACGCCTGTAAATTCAAATTGGATTATCTCTCCTGCTGATGGCCGTATTTCGTGTGTTGAATCATGTGTTCCCCCTGCAGAATTAGGGTTGGGGAGCGACGAAATGATGTGTGTTTCTGTGTTTATGGATCTTTTTTCATGTCATGTAAATCGCATTCCTATGAGCGGTACAATAGAATCTATTGTTTATCATCCGGGTAAGTTTGTGAATGCTGAGCTTGATAAAGCCAGTCAATTTAACGAACGTAATGGGGTGGTGATTGACAGTGAACACGGCAAAATTGGTGTCGTACAAATAGCGGGGTTGATTGCACGTCGAATTGTTTGTTGGTCTCAAAAAGATGATGCTGTTATTACTGGGCAACGTTTTGGGTTGATACGTTTTGGTTCTCGCCTTGATGTTTATATGCCTGCTGAAGTAAAATTGCGTGTCGCTGTTGGTCAGGTAGCAATTGCTGGAGAAACAGTTTTAGGTTCTTTTGGTGATGCTACTGAGATAACTGACTTTAGACTTGATTAGGATGAGTCATGAAAATTTTTTCGCTATTTTCTTCATTTGATCCTGAAGAGCAACGTGGCGATATTACGCATCGGTTACGTTCACCTATGCCGATGCGGTTTGTTATTCCTAATATTATCACTATCTTAGCGATTTGCGCGGGGATAAGCGGTATCCGTTTGGCTTTTGAACATCACTATGAGTCAGCTATTTTGATGGTGCTTTTGGCAGCAGTTTTAGATGGAGCTGATGGTCGTGTTGCACGTTTGATGGATGGCAGTTCATCTTTTGGAGCCCAGATGGATTCACTTGCTGATGTTATTAATTTTGGTGTTGCTCCTGCTCTTGTTGTTTATTCTTTTATTCTCGCTCAGGTTCATCAAGTAGGCTGGGTTGCAGCGCTTGTGTATTGTGTTGCTTGTTGTTTGCGGTTAGCTCGTTTTAATGTTACGTTAGATAATACAGATATACCAAGATGGCAGAAGAATTATTTTGTTGGTGTTCCTGCACCAGCAGGGGCATTATTGCTTTTATTGCCTGTTTATTTAGGAGCTCTTGGTTTGATACCCAATAGGGGTTGGGCTTTATTTTTTAGCTTGTATACTGTGGTTGTCGCTTTTCTTTTAGTAAGCCGCTTCCCGGTATGGAATGCAAAGGAAATTGGTCAAAAATTAAGGCGTGATATTGTTGTGCCGTGTATGCTGGTTATTGTTATTTATGTTGGTTTTCTTGCAACTTACACGTGGTATACTTTATTGATAACAGCTTTTAGCTATATGATTTTTCTACCTTGTAGTGCTTTAGCATATAATAAACGAGCTGCTTTAGAAGCAAAGAAGATAACCATTCAAACTGACCAGGAATCATAAGATTTTACCTGATTTTAAGAAGCAGAGTAAAATTATAGAAGTTTAGTTCAATATATAAACTGTTATCAATGAGGTGTATGATAGTTCATGAACTGATTTTTACGAACATCAAAAAGCCTACCTGTTTCTTTTAAATAAGGTGAAGATAAATGTACTATTTTTTCAGCAACTTCTTGGGGAGAGGGTAAGGTCTGAGGATTTTCGTTAGGCATAGCTTGTACTCGCATTGCAGTGCGTGTTGCACCTGGGTTAACGCAATTAACTTTGATTGACGTTTCTTTAAGTTCTTCTGCCCAGCAACGAGCAATAATTTCTAAAGCAGCTTTAGAGGCTGCATAAGGTCCCCAGAAAGCACGTGCGCAGTGAGCAACGCTTGATGATAAAAAAATAACACGTCCAGCATCCGATTTGCGTAATAAAGGTTCAACTGCTTTCATTAAACGCCATTGATTGATGAGGTTCACTTGAAACACTTCTTCAAATACCATATTTTCAATATGAGCCATTGGTGAGAGAATTCCCAGAATTCCTGCATTTACAACCATAATATCAAGTTTTTTCCAGCGTTCAGCAATTGAAGTACTTAGAGTGTCAATGGCTTGTGTATTATGTAAGTCAAGTGGTACCAACGTTGTGGAGGAACCTTTCTCTTGGATTTTAGTATCAAGCATGGTTAAATCACTAATTGTTCGTGCAAGGGCTATAATATGAGCACCCCGTGCTGCTAGCTCTAATGCTAAATGATACCCAATTCCTCTGGAAGCACCTGTGACCAGTGCGACACGTCCAGAAAGGTTAAAATCAGATTTCCTCATTATTAATTTCTTGTTTTCAGAACAGATAATTTATGAACTTTTGGAATACTTTTTTGATCGGTAAGGTGTGTGGGATAGTGGCCAGTAAAATAATGATCAGTAAATTGAGGGGAAGAGTTATTTCGTTTTTCCCCTATAGTAGCGAGATAAAGGCCATCAGTTGAAAGAAATTCTAATGAATCGGCTCCAATGAAATTACACATGGATTTTAAGTCTGGGTATTTATTAGCTAAAAGATCTTCAATTCTAGGTGTATCGATTCCATAAAAATCAGGATAAAAAATCATTGGGCTGGAAATGCGCATATGAACTTCTTTTGCTCCTGCATCGCGGAGCATCCGTACGATTTTAGTGGATGTTGTTCCACGCACAATGGAATCATCCACTAGAATGACACGTTTTCCTTCAATAATAGGGCGGTTGGCAGAATGTTTTAATTTCACGCCAAAAGCACGAATTTGTTGAGTTGGTTCAATAAAAGTGCGACCAACATAATGATTGCGAATAATGCCGAGTTCAAAGGGAATACCAATTTTTTGTGCATAACCAATTGCAGCAGGTGTTCCCCCATCAGGAACGGGGACAACAACATCACCCTCACACGGTGCTTCTTGAGCCAATTGGATACCCATATTTTTACGAACTGCATAAACACTGCGCCCTCCAACAATTGAATCAGGTCGAGCAAAATAGACATATTCAAAAAGGCAAAGTTTTTCTGGTTTTTCTATTTCTGGTTTAATAATTTTTGTAGTGATTTCACCATTGTCTTGTATTTCACATATGATGATTTCGCCATTTTTGATGTCACGAACGTATTTTGCTCCAATAATATCAAGTGCACAGGTCTCTGAACAGAAGATTGGTTTACCATCAAGTTCACCTAAAACAAGTGGCCGAATACCTATTGGGTCACGTGCAGCAATAAGCTTGGTACGTGTTAGCGCTAACATGGCATATCCACCTTCCACTTGGCGAATAGCATCAACAAAACGATCGGATGATGATTCATGACGTGAGCGGGCAATAAGGTGGAGAAAGACTTCAGAGTCTGAAGTTGATTGACAGATAGCACCAGAAGCAATTAATTCATGGCGTAATGTAAGGCCATTTGTTAAATTACCGTTATGTGCGATAGCAATACCTCCGGCTTTTAATTCAGCAAATAGAGGCTGTACATTGCGTAATGCTATTTCTCCCGTTGTTGAATAACGAGTATGTCCAATCGCACGATCCCCAGGCAAACGGGCAAGTGTTGCAGGATTTGTGTAGTGATCTCCAACAAGGCCTAGGTGTTTTTCTTGATGAAACATCTTGTTGTGATAAGAAACAATTCCAGCGGCTTCTTGCCCACGGTGTTGTAGCGCATGGAGTCCAAGAGCTGTTAGTGTTGCTGCATCTTTGTGCCCAAGAATACCAAACACTCCACATTCTTCATGAAGGGTATCATCGTCAAATGAGGGTTCCTGATAAGGAATATTAATTTTTGTCATCATATTACTTTCAGTAATGATGTTAAATGATTAATATCACAACTACTACATATTATTTAAGACCAGTTCTCAAATAAAAACTCTAATTTATTCTGTAGAGATATGTTTTGGTTAGTATTTTCAAAATCTTGCGGAAAAGTCATTTTTGTTAAAGAGCTTTTCCAGTTTTTCGAGGGCATAATCGGGATTTTTAGGCAACAATTCCCAAATTTGTTGGCTTAATGAATCCAACATAGGCTTTGTTTTTGCATCTTTCAGCCAATGAGATTGTTGTTCAGGTTTAATAAGTGCATTAATAAGTAAAATGCCAATAACTGTGATTAATAAACCGCGAAATGCTCCAAAGATAAAACCAATAGTGCGATCAAGTTTGCCGATTCGACTATCAATGATAAAATCAGAAATTTTCATTGTAATGAGAGAAATAATAATTAGAGCAATAATAAAAATCGTAACTAATGTAGCTATTAATGCGACTGTTTCGTTAGAGAGGTATTGTTCAACAAAAGGCAATACAGGTTTAAATAAAAACAGTGTGATAACAGCTGAAATTACCCAAGAAAGCAATGATAAAACTTCGCGGGAAAAACCTCGGAGCATGGCTAGAAAAGAAGAAAACAGGATGATTGCAATGACAATGCCATCAAGAACTGTTACACTCATTTGTTTGCTCCTTGTATAGGTTATGTAAAATTACGTTTTATTTTAATCAGTCTAAAAGTACGTAAGAACATTTTCTGTTATGCTAGTTTCTATTTTATAGCAAGGCTCTTTTGTACTTTATAGAAGTGATTCTATATTATTATTTGTATGACAGTCATTTTTTACTTGCAACAATAGTGGCAACAAATTCAGAAAGGTCGGAAAATATTTTTTGTTGAAAGGTTGTTGATTTTATCATTTCGGTTGTTATTGCGGGCTGAACAGCACCTTGAAAACCGAGTTTTTGAGCTTCTTTGACACGTTGTCCTGAATGAGTAACAGCGCGAATTGTTCCTGAAAGGCTAACTTCACCAAAATATACATAATGAGTTGGAAGAGGAATGTTTACAAGCGAGGATACTAAAGCTGCTGCAACGGCTAAGTCAGCTGCGGGTTCTGATATTTTGTAACCACCTGCAACATTAAGGTAGACATCATGTTGTCCAAAACGAATACCACAGTGAGCTTCTAATACGGCGAGAATCATTGAAAGACGATTTCCATCCCACCCTAAAACAGCACGCCGTGGTGTACCAAGCGAAGAAGGTGCAACAAGAGCTTGAATTTCCACCAATATAGGGCGTGTTCCCTCCATTCCTGCAAAGACAGCAGCTCCTGGAGCTTTTTCATTACGTTCACCTAAAAATAGTTCGGATGGATTGGTGACTTCTTTTAGACCTTTGTCGGACATTTCAAAAACACCAATTTCATCAGTTGGTCCAAAGCGATTTTTCACAGTTCTAAGAATTCGATAACAATGACTATTCTCGCCTTCAAAATAGAGAACACCATCAACCATGTGTTCAACAACACGGGGACCAGCAATTTGCCCATCTTTTGTAACATGCCCAACAAGAACAACAGCTGCCCCTGTTTTTTTAGCAAAGCGTATGATTGCTTGGGCGCTAATGCGTACTTGTGTTACACTTCCAGGAGCTGAATCGGCTGCATCTGACCATAGAGTTTGAATTGAATCGATAATAACTAGATCAAGTTTTTTATGCGCATTTAAAGTTGTTAAAATGTCTTCAACATTGGTTTCTGCAGCAAGTTTAACTGTTGTATCATGTGCGCCAAGCCTTTGTGCTCGTAGACGGATTTGTGCAACAGCCTCTTCACCAGAAACATAAATGACATTATACCCTTTTCGCGATAATGCAGCTGCCGTTTGTGTAAGCAAAGTTGATTTGCCAATACCTGGATCACCACCAACAAGTAATGCTGATCCTCGAACAAAGCCACCACCGGTCACACGATCAAGTTCAGAAATACCAGAATGAATACGTGGAGCATCTTCAAGATCTCCAGAAAGAGAAGTCAACGTTATGATACGCCCTTGACGAATATTTTGCGTTGGCCCACTGCCAATGCCACTGTTCGTACCTTCTTCGACAAGGGAGTTCCACTCCCCACAAGAATCACATTTTCCAGCCCAGCGTGAGTAGACGGTACTACAATTTTGACAGATAAATTGAGTGCGATTGCGTGCCATAGTGGTTAATTACGTTGTTCTGGAAGATAATCACTTTCTGCCAAGTCGCTAAAGCGTGTAAACTCTGACTGAAAAGCAAGATGAGCTGTTCCTGTTGGTCCGTGTCGTTGTTTTGCTATAAGAATATCTGCTATTCCGAAAACTTTTTCCATTTCAGCTTGCCATTTTACATACTCAGGAGTTCCTTCTTTAGGCTCTTCATTTTTGAGATAATATTCTTCACGATATACAAAAAGAACAACATCCGCATCTTGTTCAATGGAGCCAGATTCACGTAGATCTGATAATTGTGGGCGTTTATCAGTTCGGTTTTCAACTTGACGTGAAAGTTGTGAAAGGGCGATGATAGGAACATTAAGTTCTTTAGCTAAAGCTTTAAGCCCTGTAGTAATTTCTGTAATTTCTTGAACGCGATTTTCAGATGAACGTTTTGAATTGCTTGTCATTAGCTGTATATAATCAACAATCAGAACGTCTAAACCATGTTGTCGCTTTAGTCGACGTGCGCGTGCAGCCAATTGAGAAAGCGATATACCACCAGTTTGGTCGATGTAAAGTGGCGCTTTTTGGAGGCGACGCGTTGCATTCACTAGTTTTTCAAATTGTTCTTCTGAAATATTACCACGCCGAATTTCAGAAGAAGATATTTCTGTTTGTTCAGAAATAATACGCGTTGCAAGTTGTTCTGATGACATTTCAAGTGAGAAAAATCCAACGATTCCTCCCTCATTTTCTTGTGATGAATTATTCATTTTAGCATCATGATTATAAGCATCAGCAATATTAAAGGCTATATTGGTTGCAAGAGAGGTTTTTCCCATACCGGGGCGCCCAGCCAGAATAATCAAATCAGAAGGCTGCAATCCTCCCATTTTTTCATCAAGTTTTTTCAAGTGAGTAGCTATGCCTGATAGATGCGAGGACCGTTTTTTTGCAGCGGATGCCATATCAATAGCTTTTTGGATAGCATCATTAAAACTTTCAAATCCACCACCATATTTTCCCGTTTCTGCCAATTGAAATAAATTACGTTCGACAATCTCAATTTGTTCGGTTGGTGTAAGTTCAACAGGAGCATCAAAAGCTGTATTTACAACTTGATTGCCAATATCAATCAAGGATCGTCGGATAAAAAGATCATAAATTACTCGACCATAATCTTCAGCATTAATAATGGTAACTGCTTCTTTGGCTAAGCGAATAACATAATTGAATACAGTGATATCCCCGATTTTCTCTTCAGCTGGAATAAAAGGTTTAATGGTAACAGGATTTGCAAGTTTTCCTTTTTTTATAATTTGTGATAAAATATCAAAGATCTTTTGATGCAATATTTCGAAAAAATGTTCTGGTTTTAAAAAATCTGAAACACGATCAAGAGCATCATTATTAATGAGAATAGCACCAAGAAGTGCTTGTTCAGCTTCAATATTATGTGGTAGTTGCCGGAAAGAAGAAGTCTCTTCTTTATGTAAAGGGTTGAAATTAAGGATGCTTGTTTCTTCCATTAAGTTTTTTCCACTAAGATTTTAAGTTTAGTCATCTTAGACAACGGATTAAATGCTGTACATTAAAAGAGCAAAATTGCAAATTTCCACTTTCAATTAAAACCATATTTTTAATTTTTAATGATACTTTTTTCAACAAATCAATTGTTTATAATATGCAGCTTATATTTTTTGTATTTTATGGTTTATAATTGTAATTATTTCAGACAAATATCAGAAACTGTTTTTTATATAAAATATAATATGGGTAAGAAAGATTGCAATTTATATACAAATTATTTGAATTTGAAAAAACGCATTTTTATCAGAGAAAAAGAACATTTCCAGGGATTATAAAAAGGTGTTACATAAAATACAAACGGACGCTCTAGAGAAATTTTTCTTTCTCCCAGAATATTTAAAAGATATGGAGCTATATTTTAAATATTTTACAGTAGTATAGGCTCAAAATTATTATCAATGATAATAAGCTTACTTTTCTCTATAATCTCCTTAATAAGGATAACTTCAGATAAAATGGGGGTATAATCGTTTTTCCCCCGGTATAGTTTTTTTGAGTTGGGATATAATATTATGATATCATTATAAAATACCCTGCTTAAAAGCAGGGTATTTTTTGTAAGATATCAATATGTTAAATAGTAAAAATAAGCACAAAAAGTCGACAAGATAAGAAAAATATCAATTAAGCTGTTTCGTTCACGCTCTTTTCATCATTGTCATCAATTTCTTCTGCTAATGGCTGTTCTTGAATACCATATATTGCTTCGATTGAAGTGAGGTTTTCACCTTCTGCTTGACGTTGTGCTTCATTAGTCGAACGTGCAATATTAATTGTCACAGAAATTTGAACTTCAGGGTGTAAACTAATTGTGATGGTATGAAGACCGATTGTTTTGATTGGGTGATTAAGCTCAATCTGATTGCGCCCAACAGAAAAGCCTTCTTCTGTTATAATTTCTGAAATATCACGTGTTGATACAGAACCATAAAGTTGACCTGTTTCACCAGCGGAACGGACAACAATAAACGATTGACCATCAAGTTTTTCAGCCACTTTTTGAGCTTCATTTTTTCGCTCAAGATTACGGGCTTCAAGCTGTACACGTTGTGTTTCAAAATATTTTTTATTAGCTTCATTAGCGCGTAAAGCTTTACCTTGAGGCAACAAAAAATTACGTGCATAACCATTTTTAACTGAAACAATATCACCTATTTGACCAAGATGGGGAATGCGTTCAAGTAAAATAATATCCATAGTTTATTCCTTTCGAATAAATAAATTAATGAAGTTTGTTGTATGATTGGAAGTTGTGTTGAATAGTTGCCCAAATGCCCATCAGTATGGTCATGAAAACAATAGGTGTTGTAAAAACAACAGTAAAAGCAGCTATATAAACGAGCGATAATATAATTACCCGTCCACTTATCCCTTTTGTAATATGATGGAGATACGCTAAACCACTGATTGATATGACAACAGTATATGCAGTGGTAAAAACGCGTGTACCTAAATTAAGAATAGAACCGAGTTCAAGCATTGATGCTATACAAGCGACGATAAAAATAATGAGTCCAGAAAGTGGGAGGCGGAAAGTTTGCCTCCAATCATCACGAGGTCTTGTCAACCACTTCATATGTCGTGCTGTTATCATTGAAAAATAAAGATTGCCAATGAGAAAAATCAGACTGTAACCAGTAAGTGCAATAGCTGTTAAGGTGGCTGCATGTGTCGTTAAAAGTTCGCTAAAGGCAAGAATATCATCTTCATTTATAGACTGCGATTGACGCATAACTTGCACTATATTTGTGGTAACCTCTTGTGCAATGATAGGAGTTATTGGGTGCATTTGCACATAGATTCCAATAAAGGTTAATATAAGAGCAATAAAATTGGTTGAAAGGAAAATAACTGATGATAATGGATACCATATTAGTTCATTTTCCTTTTGTGTTGATCGAGCAAGCCCAAAGAGCCAAGAGGTATAGACGGCTGGAAGAAAAAACAGCAACATAAAGCCAAAACCAATATAAATATTGTTAGCTATGCTAAAGATAAAAGTGACACTTGTTAAAGCAATAAGGCTAGATAACGTTCCAAAGCCGAAGGCTACAATAAAAATTGGAAGTGAAATAAAGAAACCAAGAAGGAGAGAAAAATAAGGTGCAATATTGGCAACACTAATAATTGCCATTCCTATAACAGCAGCAAATAATCCTGCTAAAATACCAATCATTATTTTATAAAAATGAAAATGTTCCATTTATCGCTGTCCTGCCTTTTGCAGTTAGGGGCAATGCCCCAACTTTAGGTATTTTAACGTTTGCGTACTTGACTTGTATGTGGAGTAATTAATGTACTTCTAACATACCAATAAAAATAGTTAAAAAATATTCTGATTTTATTTTGAATATATACAGTCTATTTAACAACATATGGAAGTAACCCGAGAAAACGGGCACGTTTGATAGCATTAGCTAATTCGCGCTGTTTTTTCTGGCTGACAGCGGTAATACGTGAAGGGACAATTTTACCACGTTCTGAAATGTAGCGCTGTAACAGCTTAATGTCTTTATAATCAATCTTCGGAGCATTTGCACCTGAAAACGGGCACGTTTTACGACGACGATGAAAAGGACGACGTACAGGGGTTTGATTAATTTCAATCATTATTCCATTCCTTCCGTGGTGTCTTCATGTTGGTGGCGCGTAGGGCGAGACCGCTCCTCATTTTTGCTAAAGGAGTCTTCCTGATTAGATCGTGAAAGCATGGCAGATTGTTCTTTTTCATGCTTTTCTACGCGGATTGTCATATAACGCAAAACGTCCTCGTTAATACGCATTTGGCGCTCAATTTCAGCCATTGCTGCAGCTGGGGCATCGATATTAAGTAATACATAGTGAGCTTTGCGGTTTTTGCGGATACGGTAAGCAAGAGTGCAAAGACCCCAATTTTCAATACGCCCGATTGTTCCTCCGTGCGCTTCAATGACATTTTTATAAATTTTTAAAAGTTCATCAATCTGCTGTGGCGTGACACCCTGTCGGGCAAGAAACACGTGTTCATAAAGAGCCATTAATTTTGCCTTTCTTCAATTAAACTTCACCAGTTTTGGCGCAAAGCCTCTGCGACTTGTCTTTTTAGGAAACCCAAAAAGAAGAAAGGACGCATTTATAATTCGAGACATCCGAGAGTGGAGATACGGGAGGTCGGAATTATTGTATTTCCTACTGGTATTTTCCAGTCCTCCGTTCAACCTCCAGCCAAATGCTGGTAATGAGTGGCTGATATTTACAGCTTATCTCAAAAAATAGCAAGTTGATGATTGCAAAAAATGTGACTTAATTAAGTTTTGATATATTTTTATATATCTATTGTCTTTAAATATATAAAATAACATTCTATGGGGTGTAGGGATAAAAGAGGTGAAAATGGTTTTTTTAAACCAGATTGATGTAGCACTTTTTGAGATACTTTCTGGCAATCATCAAATGGGGATGGTGTTGGTTTGGATTGGTATTATTTGCGCAAAGTTTTTAATTTATGTGATTCCTGTACATCTTTGTGTGCTGTGGTTTTGCAGCGGATATAGGGAACGACGTGTAGCGCTAAGTATTTGTGTTAGCATTTGTGCTGCTCTTTTTTTTAGTTATCTTATTTCTCTTATTTATTTTCGTCCACGTCCGTTTGTTGCAGGTTTAACACAGTCATTAATTGAACATAAAGCAACAGCTTCTTTTCCTAGCCATCATGCTTTAGTTATTGCATCTTACACTACTTGCCTTTATTTTTATCAATACAAACTTGTCTCTAAATTTGCATTAATACTGTTATTTTTGATCTGTTGGGGGCGTATTTTTACTGGCGTGCACTATCCTTTTGATGTTTTAAGTGGTGCAGTTTTGGGAAGTCTAACAAGTTGGGGTGTTATTCGATTGATTGCACCTTATTTTCCTGGGTTTTTATATCAAATTCCACCCTTAAAATATAATTTTAAGACAAATATCTGTTCTAAATAGGTTGCTTTGTTTTGATTTATGCTTATGTGTTGGGGCAATAACAAATATTAATGCTCGATTGAGGAGTTAAACTAATGGTGGCAGCATTTACTTTTCCAGGCCAGGGAAGCCAAGTTGTTGGTATGGGCAAAATGCTTGCAGAGCAATTTGTTGAAGCACGTATGGTCTTTGAGGAAGTTGATGATGCTTTAGGTGAAAAATTATCACATATTATTTTTGAAGGGCCAGAGGATGTTCTTGCATTAACAGCGAATGCACAACCAGCTTTGATGGCTGTGTCGCTAGCAATTATTCGTGTGATGGAAAAGTTGGGATTAGATATAGAATCAAAGGTAAAATTTGTTGCAGGACATTCTTTAGGGGAATATTCAGCACTTTGTGCGGTTCGTACATTGAGTTTGGCTGATACAGCAAGGCTTTTACGAATTCGTGGCAATGCTATGCAGAAGGCTGTCTCTGTTGGTGAAGGTTTAATGGCAGCACTTATCGGTTTGGATGAACAAGATGTTGAAGAAATTTGCAGCGCCGTTTTAGGAGAAGGTCTATGTCAGATTGCTAATGACAATGGTGGTGGACAAATTGTTATTTCAGGTGAAGCAAAAGCAGTTGAAGCGGCAATGAAAGCTGCTTTAGAAAAAGGTGCTAAGCGTGCGCTTCTTCTACCGGTTTCAGCGCCGTTCCATTCGGCTTTAATGCAACCTGCTGCTGATGTAATGAAAGATGCTCTTTTAGCTGTTAACAAAGTAGCGCCTATTGTTCCGGTTGTTGCAAATATTTCTGTTGCACCAGAAAGTGATCCAGAGCGCATTTTTATGCTACTTGTTGAACAGGTGACTGGGCGAGTGCGGTGGCGTGAAACAGTTGAGTGGTTTGGATCCAATGGAGTTGATACACTTTTTGAAGTTGGTTCTGGAAAAGTGTTAACAGGTTTAGCTCGACGTATTAATAAAGATATTAAAGGGTTAACAATTGGTACGGCTGAGGAAATTGAAAGTGCATTACAGGTACTAGGTGTTTAATTTTAGGAAGTTTGAAAGATGTTTAAATTAACAGGTCGTAAAGCTCTTGTAACAGGAGCGTCAGGGGATATTGGTGAGGCAATTGCGCGTTTTTTTCATGCGCAAGGAGCAATTGTTGGGCTTCATGGAACACGTGAGGAAAAGCTCAAGGAAGTTGCTGCAGATCTTGGTCAGAATGTTTTTGTCTTTCCTGCTAACTTTTTTGAGCGTGAAAGCATTAAACAATTGGCTGAAACGGTAGAAAAAGAGATGGGTGGTGTAGACATTCTTGTTAATAATGCTGGTATCACTCAAGATGGCCTTTTTGTGCGTATGCAAGACCAACATTGGGATGATGTATTAGCTGTCAATTTGACAGCTACTTTTACTCTAACGCGTGAATTGATACATGCTATGATGCGGCGTCGCTACGGACGTATTATTAATATAACATCTATTGTTGGTGTTGTTGGTAATCCTGGGCAAACAAATTATTGTGCTGCGAAAGCTGGTGTGATAGGCTTTTCTAAATCATTGGCACAGGAAATTGCATCACGAAATATAACTGTTAATTGCATTGCTCCAGGATTTATTAAATCTGCGATGACTGATAAACTTAATGAAAAACAGAAAGATGCAATTATGACTGCTATTCCCATGAAGCGTATGGGCATAGGTGAAGATATAGCTTCTGCAGCTGTTTATTTAGCGAGTGATGAAGCAGCCTATGTCACAGGTCAGACGATTCATGTTAATGGTGGTATGGCAATGATCTGAGTATTTATTTTATTCTACATTGATTTATAAGTTTTATTATTTTAGATAATAACAAGTGAAATAAAGCGATGCGTTTATTTCTTTGACGGGGTGATTGCTCAATCTTATATCTACGATGCAAAATTAGTTCATTTTTAAAGGATATCCACAGAATGTTCTAAAAATCATCGTTAAAATTTTGGAGCAATGCATCTATTGCTTGATTAGGTAAACTTATATCGCTAACCAAACAGGGAAACAATATAGAATTGTGAGGATAATATGAGTAATACAGAAGAGCGCGTCAAGAAGATTATCGTAGAGCATCTTGGAGTTGACGCAGATAAAGTTGTAGAAAATGCAAGCTTTATTGATGATCTAGGTGCAGATAGCCTTGATACGGTTGAGCTCGTTATGGCTTTTGAAGAAGAGTTCGGTGTAGAGATCCCAGATGATGCTGCTGAAACGATTTTCACAGTTGGTGATGCTGTAAAATTTATTGATAAAGCTTCTGTGTAATTTGATGTAAAGGGCAAGAGTGGTAGAATGCTTTTGCCTTTATTCTTTACTTAAAGCCATTTGAATTTGAACATATGGCTTTGAGGGGGTGAAGGGTTGATTCAAGGTTAAAAATATGAGACGGGTTGTTGTTACTGGTTTGGGATTAGTATCTCCATTAGCTGGTAATGTCGAATATAGTTGGAAGCGGCTTCTTGAAGGGAAAAGTGGTGTTCGACGTATTACTGAGTTTGATGTAGCTGATTTACCATGTCAAATTGCTGCACGTATCCCCTTGGGGGATGGAACAAACGGTACATATAATGCTGATTTGCATATGGAACCTAGGGAACAACGCAAAGTGGATGCATTTATTACTTATGCGGTAGCTGCTGCCGATCAAGCATTTGCAGATGCTGAATGGTGTCCCAAAAATGATGAAGACCAAATTCGTACGGGTGTGATGATTGGTTCTGGTGTTGGCGGCATTGAAGGCATTGTTGAAGCTGGTTATACTCTTCGTGATAAAGGGCCAAGAAGAGTTTCTCCTTTTTTTATTCCAGGACGTCTGATTAACCTTGCATCCGGTTATGTCTCTATTAAATATGGTTTACGTGGTCCTAATCATTCAGTTGTAACAGCTTGTTCAACGGGTGCGCATGCGATTGGTGATGCAGCTCGTTTGATTGCGCTGGGTGATGCGGATGTGATGGCGGCAGGTGGTGCTGAATCCCCAATCAATCGGATATCTCTTGCTGGTTTTGCTGCTTGTAAAGCTCTTTCTACTAACCGTAATGATGATCCTGAGCGTGCGTCACGCCCTTATGATGCAGATCGCGATGGTTTTGTTATGGGAGAGGGGGCTGCAGTTGTCATTTTAGAAGAGCTTGAGCATGCAAAAAAGCGAGGTGCTCGTATTTATGCTGAGGTTATTGGTTATGGTTTATCTGGCGATGCTTATCATATTACAGCTCCCTCAGAAAGTGGTGAAGGTGCTCAGCGCAGTATGGTAGCTGCTCTTAAGCGTGCACAAGTGAATGTATGTGATATTGATTATATTAATGCTCACGGTACATCAACAATGGCTGATGTTATAGAATTAGCAGCTGTTGAGCGTGTTTTAGGTAGCTATGCGTCGCAGGTATCAATGTCATCAACCAAATCATCTATTGGGCATTTGCTTGGTGCCGCTGGTGCGGCTGAGGCTATTTTTTGTATTTTAGCAATACGAGATAATATAGCACCAGCTACCCTTAATCTTGATAATCCATCGATTGAAACAAAAATTGATCTTGTGCCACATAAGCCACGTGAACGAAAAATTGATACGATTCTTTCTAATTCATTTGGTTTTGGGGGAACAAATGCATCTTTGGTGATGCGACGCTTTGGAGAATAGTAAACATTTTTATTTATTATTATCGCTTCTTGAGCTTTTTTCTTTATAATAAGTTTAGGGTAAGAAATGATAGCGTAATATTTAAAAGTTACCAAAATTGATAAATCATGTCCGATGCGAAAAATGAAATACCGCCACAGGGTGTAAATGATTCTTTATTGAATCATTTGCTTAGTAATAATGGTATGTTACCGTATAAAAAGCGGAAGAGGTCGTCTATTTCCCGTAATCCATTTGTCATTCTCGGTAATTTTTTTCTAATGTTGATAGTGGTTATTATTTTGGCTGTCAGCATTCCTCTTTATATTGGGAAAAGTATATTTGAAGGAAAGGGAACGGCTGAGAAAGAAGAAATTATTTTGATCCGTCCTGGAACAGGAATTCGTGAAATTGCATCATTGCTTGAGCAACGTAGTCTTATTCGATCGTCTGATGTTTTTGTTTATGGAGTTGGTTATCATCAGAGTACGACACGTCTTAAAGCGGGTGAGTATTTGATACCAGTTCATGCTTCGATGAAGGATATCATGGATATTCTTGTGAAGGGAAAGTCTATTGAGCATACATTCACAGTGCCGGAAGGTTTAACGGTTCAACAGGTTTTTGACCGATTAGCTGCTAATGAAGTTTTGGTTGGTGATCTTCCTGAGGTTTTACCTCCAGAAGGAAGTTTAATGACTGATACCGTTCATTTCATTCGTGGCACAACACGTGCAGAGATTATAAAGAGATTGCGTGAAGAACAAACGAAATTAATTAATGAGATATGGGAATCTCGCTCATCCAATTTACCAATCAAGACCGTTGACGAATTTGTCATATTGGCATCAATTGTTGAAAAAGAAACGGGAATTGCGTCAGAAAGACCTCAAATTGCTGCGGTATTTCATAACCGCCTTTCTAAAGGTATGCGCCTTCAATCCGATCCAACGGTAATTTATGGTATTTTTGGTGGAAAAGGTAAGCCTTCAGGTCGTCCAATTTATCGCTCGGATCTTGAAAAGGAAACTCCATATAATACTTATAAAATTAATGGATTACCGCCAACAGCTATTGCAAATCCAAGTCGTGATTCTTTAAAAGCAGTAGCGCATGCGCCGAAAAGTGATGCACTCTATTTTGTAGCTGATGGTTCAGGTGGGCATATTTTTTCTAAAACTTTAAATGAACATAATGTGAATGTCCGTAAGTGGCGTGCATTAGAGAAGATACGTTAGATCTTTTTAGATCTGAAAATTCATGACTTAAATTTTAATATATGGTTTTAGAAAAAAACTTTAAAAAAGAGTGATATGATGGCATTACCAGATAGTAAATTAAGCGCTCAAACAACAAATAGACGTCGTGGTTTTCTGTTTATTCTCTCTTCACCTTCAGGCGCTGGTAAATCAACCCTTTCTCGGTTAATGCTGAAAGATGCACAATTAGAACTATCTATAAGTGTAACAACACGACAAAAACGTCCCAGTGAAGTAGATGGTCTTCATTATCACTTTATTTCAAAGGAAGAATTTGAACATAAGCGTGATAAAGATGAATTTATAGAATGGGCTGAAGTTCACGGAAATTATTATGGAACTTTACGTAAAAACGTTGAAAATGCGCTGATAAATGGCCAAGATATGTTGTTTGATATTGATTATCAAGGGACAGAACAGCTTCAACAAAAAATGCCAGGGGATACTGTATCTGTTTTTATCCTCCCCCCATCGATGAAAGAGCTAGTTTCCCGTTTACATCGTCGAGCAGAAGATAGTCAGAGTATCATTGATCTGCGGTTGAATAATGCACGAACAGAGATACAACAATGGCGTTCTTACGATTATGTTGTGATTAACGAAGATTTAGATCAGTCCTTATTACTTATTAAATCAATTTATTTAGGAGAAACAGTGAAACGTAAGCGTTGTAGTTTTCTTGAATCTTTCGTTAATACACTTGTTAGCGAAAAAATTGATTGAGGCATTTATTGTTTTAAAAAGCCTTTACATGAGTAAAAGTTTTAAACTTTTAAATGACCAAATTTGCTAAAGATACAAATTCAGAAATCGAGAGTGTTTCAGCTCGACGTGTTCCGTCAATTCCAGATTTTTCTAAAAGCATTTCGCCTCCAATAGCTTTAAGACTTTGACGAAGCATTTTCCGCTTTTGTCCAAAGGCAGCTTTTGTCACAAGGCTTAATTTTTGCGTTGAACAGGGGAGAGGTTGTGGACGCGGAATAATGTGAACAACGGAAGAAGTAACTTTAGGTATTGGTGTGAAGGCTTTTGGAGAAACGTCAAAAGCAATTTTTGCAATAGCGCGCCAGCCAATTAATACACTAAGGCGGCCATAGTGAGGGGAATGAGGAGTAGCGGTAATACGTTTAGCTACTTCACGTTGAAACATCAGTGTCATTGATTTATAAAAAGGAGGCCATGGTTCAGTTAAAATCCAGTTCAATAAGAGCTGTGTTCCGATATTGTATGGAAGATTTGCAATGATATGTGGTTTCTCTGGATGTGCTTCAAAAATTTTTGAAAAATTTTGCTTTAGTGCATCATTACAAATAACTTTTAATTTTTGCGGATAGTATTTTTCTATATCCAATAGCGCCTGTAGACAGCGTTCATCACGTTCTATTGCTGTTACAATGGCACCTTTTGCGAGCAAGGCGCGCGTTAAACCTCCAGGGCCTGGACCAACCTCAATGACAGGTTTTCCTGCTATATTTCCTGCTTGTTGGGCGATTTTAGATGTTAAATTAAGATCAAAAAGGAAATTTTGACCAAGAGATTTATTAGCTTGCAGTCCGTATGTATTAATTACTTCACGCAGGGGAGGGAGGTTATCTATTGGCATGTTGTAAAACTATTTTTAGCAAGTTGATTTGCAAGTGTAAGAGCAGCAATAAAACTTTCAGGAGAGGCTATTCCCTTGTTGGCAATGTCAAAAGCAGTTCCATGATCTGGAGATGTTCGAATAAAGGGCAATCCTAAGGTAATATTAACAGTGGTATCAAAGTCCAAAGTTTTAACGGGAATAAGGGCTTGATCGTGATACATGCAAAGAGCAACGTCATATGTTTGTCTTGCACGTTGATGGAACATTGTATCAGGAGGTAGAGGGCCTATGATATTAAGTCCCTTTTTCTTAAGGTATTTAATTGCAGGAGCAATAATTTCGATATCTTCTTTTCCCATCGTACCATCTTCTCCCGCATGCGGGTTAAGACCGGCTACAGCTAAACGAGGTGCAGTAATTACAAATCGTTTTTTTAAATCATTTTCAACAATTAATGCAGTTTGAATGATTAAGTTATACGTGAGGTGTGAGGGAATTTCATTAAGTGGAATATGGACAGTAATAGGCACTGTTTTTAATTGCGGTCCGGATAACATCATAACCGGGTGGTAATGTTTATTTGAAGCTTTATAGGCAAGATAAGCAAGAAATTCAGTGTGGCCTGGAAATTTAAATCCAGCATCATAAAGGCTTTTTTTTGCAATAGGGCACGTGATTAGTGCACACGCATGACCATCTTGAATCAATTGAACGCCGCGTGTGATAGCTTCAACTATTCCAGCGATATTGCTTGATGAGGGGATTCCTAATTGGTCATTTTGCCGATTTTTTAATGGCATTACAGGAAGAGCCGTTTGGAAGTTTTTTACAAGATTATCTACAAAAACAGTTTCTATATCAACATTGAGTTGTAAAAAATGAGCACGTGAACGAATAACTTCAGGATCAGCCAAAAGAACAAAAGGTGGAACATGCCGTGTATTACGCATACTCCACGCTTTTAAAACTATTTCAGGGCCAATACCGGCTGGATCACCACTACTAACGACTAGCGGAACCATGATGATTTTGAATATGCGCTCTTTGTCGCAATTCTTTCAAATATTTCTCACTTAAAGCTTCAAGTTTTTGAGGAGTCCTTTTTTGACTGTCTTGAATAGAAAACATAAGTTGGGCAACACGATCATCAGAAACTTTTTTTATTTGGCAGACAGCAAGCGCTTCAATACCATATGGAGTTTCATGCGGTTGGGTCATTTTTCCAGCAGGTGTTGCACGGATAGCTTGTTCCCAATCTGTAGGAAGTTGAGGTTCCAAAAATTTACCTAAATTACGAACAGTAACATCTAGAATGCCTCGTGTTTGTTTTTTGGTATTATTGCATCCTCGGAAATGTGCACGGAAATTATTTATTTCTTGTGTACGTTTTGTGAGAAGTTCTGTACGACGGTGGGCAGGAATAACAAAAATAATTTGCTGTAATGTATATTCATTTGTTGAAGGTTTTATACCACCATTTTTTAATATTCTATGTGCAGCTTCTTGTTCACTAAGGTACCCATCTTCAGATTGATAACGCGCATTAACAAGACGCCCCCATCCCATTTGTCCGCTAATATATGCTTTAAAGTGCTCTTCTGTGACCTCAGTTTGATTCAACATTTCACGAAGCTGATCAACGGTCATATTATTTTGTTCTGCAAAATTTGCAAAGGCGCTATTAATCTCATTATCACTAACATCAATATTAAGACGCTTTATTTCAATGTTTTTAAGCATCTCATCAATGAGTTCATTTCTGGCTTGTGCAGAAAGATCGCCCTGTTTTTGTTGTAATTTGAGAAAAGCGATGCGTCTTTGAATATCGTAATTTGTAATAGGATTACCATTGACTGTGATAGCAACCGTCGTTTGCGCAAATACTGATGATGTAAAAAATGCGCCTGTAAAGCTACTTACACCCAAAACAGCAATACAAAAGGTTAAAATAGAAGTGTAAAATAAAACAAAAGAACTATTCTTTAATCTGTTCATATAAGTAAAATTTCGCATTGTTTATCAATTTTCATTGGCAAATTAAATATATGTTTTCCTACATAAAAACAATGATAAGTTAAAGCATTTCTACATTATTACTACATTTATTATAAATCTAATTTTATCTTTTGCCCAATATCTGTGATTGTACGTAATGAAAGAGAGAAATTAAAATTCTGCAAAGGTGCGTTTTTTCCTGGATTAGCTATTTGTTGATAGCCGATTTTTATTTCAAAACATTCATTTTTATAATTTAAATTTATTTCCCGCTTTACAAATGTACTAGATACTAAGTCATAACTAATATTGTTATATATAGACCAATATTTAGAAAATTTAATACCAGTTTGAAAAGAAATTTCTTGACGATCTTGTGTATATTCATAATTGGGTTGGCTTTGGATATAAGCATATTGTAAGGATGCTCTAAAATTTTCCCATTTTTGAGATGCTTCTATTTCACCACGGCGGATTTGACCTGTCTTTTTATCAAAACGTCCACGAGATTCTAAAGCAAAACCACTATCATGGTGTGCATTAAACATTGCAACATAGTCTGAACGCGATGTTTCAAGACCAGAATTAGCACTTACATTGACAAAGTTTTTTTCTGCAAAAGAATTTTTTCCTGCAACATGAAAAGATTGTCCAACAAGACCATAAAGTGACCAATTATTATTGAAACTTCCAGAATATCTTAGGCCTATATTTGCTCGTGTTCCACCTTCGACACGGTCATAACCAGAGAATTTGTCGCGTTGAAATAGAGTGATTGCATCAAATACGAAGCTTTGTGCATCTTCATTTGGTAACAGTCCGGCATATTGTTCATTATTGCGTATAAAGAGTTGCGCTGTTGGTTCTAAGACATGTGAAGAAATGCCAGAAGTTATAAGGAGAGGGTAACGTAATTCTAAACCTGCTGTTGCTATGCCGCGAATAGTTGGTGAGGCAATGTTAAATTTTGTCGACGAGTCATTTATAAGATGGTCAGGATAACTTTTCCGGGCATTTGTTATTGTATCAGTACGTAATGCGAAAATAGGGGTTATTAGTAATCCGTTTTGTGTATTAAAACGCTTTTTCCATTCTATTTCACCTGTTAACCGAAAACTATTTCCAGGTATATCAGAAGGCCGAGAGACATAAGGGGGATGTTCTTGCCAATCGGTATAGTTGAAGTCAGAGTGATTACGATAAATTGATTGCATATTGCCATGAAAAGTAAGTTTCCCAGTGTAAACTTCTTTGTCTGGTGTGAAAAAATAATCGATACGGGGTAAAACCCATACTTGCTGAGAATGACGTTTGTTAATGGTATTTGTAGGTATCAAATCTTGGACTATGAAATGGTAAAAACGCGTATCAAAGTAATTTTTTCCTCCAAGGCCGTTCAAATAAAGCTGAGAAAGCTGTACAGGATTACTATAGTTTTCAAGTTCATATGTACGGCTAAAATGCCTATCTGACTGGGCAAAAATATCCCAACCATAAGTCCAACGTGAATTAATACGGAAATCACCTTTTGTTGCCACCATATAACGGTTATTTTTTTGCGCATCAATTGTGTTATTATCAAACTTATGAGGATTAATTTGATATATATGAGCAAAACGGATGTTATAATTTCCTATTTTTAAACGCTGACGCCATTCTCCTTCAGTTAAAAGTCCTTGTTTTGTGTAGAAAGTAGGGGAAAGTGTAAAATCATAATGAGGTGAGAGATTCCAGAAATAAGAATTCTTAACACCAACACCAAGATGATCAGTATAAAAAAGATGAGGAGCAAATAAACCGCTGACGCGTTTTACATTTGGATCAGGCAGTTTTAAAATAGGAAACCGGAAAATTGGTATACCAAAAATTTCAAAATGACCGTCTTCAAATTGAATTGTTTTAGTGGTGCTATTCCATATGATTTTTTTTGCTTTAATTTGCCAAAAGACTTCATTATCTGATTTGTAATGATGAGGTTCACACGCTGTATAGACAGCATTATTGAAGATTGTAAGCTGACTTCCTCTGCGTTCAGCATTTTCAGCTACAAAATGTGTGTTGTTAATAGCTTCAACGCGTAAAAAATTTACAAATCCTTCACCAAGGTCTTGAGTCATGTCAATATAATCAGAATAGACTTTATTACCATCCTTTTGAATAATTTCAACATTTCCTTGTGCTATAATACGTCCTGTTTTTTGATTGTAAGTGACTTTTTGGGCAATAACTTTATTGTTATCATATTCAATTTGAACATTTCCTTCAGCGGAAACAGTGTCTGCGTCATGGTTGTAAGTGAGTTTGTCAGCAGAGAGTAAAAGGGGGGATGTTAGGGATTGAATGTGGTTTTGAGGAGAAAGATTAGAATTTTGTGCTATTACAGAATAAGATAAAGTTATGCCTAAAACAAAACTAATAGCACTTTTAAAAACCAATGTGTTTAGTTTTGTCAAAATTATCCTCTTACTTGTAAGCAATTTCACTTAGCCATCCTCTTTATGAAGTAAAAAGGAAACTCCAAAAAACAACGCAATAACAACAGGTGTCCAAGCAGCAATAACTGGAGGAATGTATCCAGCATTACCAAAAGCTTGAACCAGTACGGAAATAACATAAAGCATGAATCCAGCGATTACACCACCAAGAATTAATGCTTTAGATTGTCCGAAGCGTGTAAATTTTAGCGATACTGTTGCAGCAATAAGAGTCATTGCTACAAGTAATGCTGGTAATGCAATCAATGATTGTAAGTACATATCGAACTTATTTACAGAATAACCAAATGATCGCGCAGCTGAAATTTTTCTTGGTAATTTATAAAATGGAATAGTTGCAGGATCGGCTAAATATTCAGTTAAAAACTCGGGTTTTAGATTTGTTTTTATCTGAAATTCAGTAAATTTTTCAGGGGCATAACCTGTTTTATAGATCGTGCCATTCGTTAGCAACCAAGCGTCATTTGTTAGTGTTGCTTGTTTTGCGTGGATCCAGTTCTTAACTGTCGCGTTATCATTATATTGCACAAAGGTTGCATCAATAAGAGAGAGACCTTGCTGTGTGATTGATCTAGCTCCAATGGTTGTTGTCCCTAAATTTGTATGTTGTGTTAACCATGGGATACGATTCTTGTTGATAGATGTTTGAACATTATTACTACGCCATTCAGCAATCATTTTTTCTGCTTGAGAAGATCCCCACGCGGCAAGTGGATTTATAAAAAGAATCGAAAATAATCCAAAGAGAAAAGCTCCAAGACAGGCAGGTATGAGAAATTGCCACGCAGAAACACCGATTGAACGAGCAACAACAAGTTCAAATTTTTTGTTAAGTGATATTAGCATAGTCATTGCAGAAAATAGTGCAATGAAAGGAAAGAGTTGCTGCATAATAAAAGGAACACGCAACGTTGAAATGAGAAGTGCGCCTTTTGCTGTATAATGGGGAAGAGAAGCTAGCCGACCAGAATTTTCCGTAAAGTCAATTAAAAGGGCAAGTATAAAAATACTCAATACAAAATAACAGGTTGTTTTGATATAACGTACAAAAAAATATCGTCCAAGCGTCCATCCAATCATGATGTTTTGTCCGAAGAATAGTGAGATTTTCGATATTTAGATTTGTTCGTCATTTTCTGAAGAAATGCTTGAATAGTATCGTTAAATCTTGCGGGTATACTAATTTTACGGTTTGTCAGTAGCATAAAAAAGATTAATACGCTTACTCCTATTGGAGTAATATAGAGCAGAGGGACGTAAGTGAGATCATTCTTTGTTTTTTCAGCGAAAAAATATTCTATCCAATAAATCAGCAAGGAAAAAGTAATCGTGAAAACAATTGCCGATGTGCGTGCTTGTCGATGTGAACGCGCATCTCCTGCTGCAGCTACTGCAATTAAAGCAAAAACAACTGGGTAGAGCCACTCTGTGAGTCGACGGTGAAATTCAGCTTTGTATTGAAGCGGATTACGCTGATAATAGGGATCATATGGGTCAGGATGCAATAAATAAGAAAGAGGCCTGTCTTTAGGATAAATAGTTGGTACTCCATTATTGGGGATGAATTCACTTAAGCTAAAAGTATAGGAGTTAAATTTAATAATCGAAACACTATCATTTTGATAATTCACTCTTTCAATTTCACCGTCATTGAGGACTAAAAAATTTCCATTTTTATTACTAACAATTGCACCTTTTTTTGCATAATAGAGAAGATCAATCTTAGAATCGCGCTGATCGGCGATGAAAAGACGTCCAATGGTTCCATCTGGGTATCGTTCGCCAATTTCTATATAAAGATTGTTTGTTAGTGCTTGAAAGCTGCCTTCGCGAATAAAAAGATTAATGAGATCTGAATGAGTGTTTGCCAGCATTTGTCGCATATTAAGGCGCGCTTGAGGAGCTACAAAATTAGCGATTGAAAAAGATGTACATGCAGTAAAAATAGCTAAAAGAAGAATTGGTTTTAAAACAGTGTTTTTGGAAAAGCCAGAGGCACTGATAATAGCTAACTCTGAATCTTGATTCATTGTTGAAAAGATAGTTGTAATTGCAATTACAAGTGCAAATGGGATGATGAGGGAAATAACAGGAGGAACTAATAAGGATGAAAAGTATAAAACTGTTAGGAATGTTTGCCCACTTGTTGTAAGAAAATCAATTCGTGCAAGGACTTGCACTGTCAAACTAATACCGATTGCTGCGACCATCACAGCGCTAAATAAAATAAAAACACGTTTTAGGATGTATAACTCAATAATACGCATAAATTGGGTAACATCCTTGGTTTTAATTTAAAGAAGATACTATATAATGTTGCCAAATTAATAAGATATAGTAGTCAAAAACTTAAAAACGACCTTTTTGTGCTCTTTTTTCTAATAAGCAACAGGAGATGATTAAATAATCTTAATTCATTTTGCTATGTTTTTTCAAGTATGGTATCAAGAAAAGCTAAGAAAATGGCACAGAATAAATTTTTTCATTTATTTTAAAATTACGATTTTTCTTGTTTCTCTTCGCTATCATTTAATACATAAAAAAGACAATACACATAAAAAAAGAGAAAATTATAGTGTTCCAAGCCATTCCTTCTCTGTTTAGTAATATAAAAATATTTCTAAACAGAGTGTTACACTTTTTCGATAAAGAGTGATGAGGATTAAGAAGTGGATATTCTATTCTATCATTTAACACAATCAACACTAGAAGATATTTTACCAATATTGATAGAACGTGCAGTTGCACGTTTTGATAGAGTAACAATACAATGTATAAGTGAAGAACAGCGCGATGCCATAGATACTCGTTTATGGGTTTACGCTGAGGGATCATTTATTGGACATGGAACTGAATGCGATAAATATCCAAATTTTCAGCCTGTATTTCTCACTACGGGTCATGAGAACCCGAATGATTCAAAAATACGCTTTCTTGTAGAGGGAGCAGTTTGTCCGGATATTAATATTTATCAACGGCTTGTAGTGATATTTGATGGCCGTAATGACGAACAATTGAATCTTGCTCGTGCACAGTGGAAGGAATATGGAACAGAAAACCATAATTTAACTTACTGGAAGCAGACTGAAAGTCGCGGTTGGGAGAAACAAATTTGATATGCATAGCATTTATTATTCTAATTTATTGGTATTGTTGGGATAATTAATAAAGAACTCTTTATTATGAAAAAATTAGAAGGAAAATCATTAGTTTTATTGTTATTTTTCTTTTGGGGAGCGATAAAAATATTGCCTGTAATCACAATATTCAAATGGAATAATAGCGGTGGTTGATCGGATTTTACTTGCTTTATGGTCAGTAATGCTGGCTTTTTTTTGTGTTTCATGGTTGGGTACAACGCATATTCTATCACAAATATTTTCTATCATTCATATTAATTATATTGCAGATATTTTATTCTTTTTTCTTTGTGTATTGTTTGCTGGGATATTATGGTGGAGTGTGCCTCGACCAATGTCTTTAAAAATAAAATTGGCGGCATTTCTACCGCCAGCGTTAATTTTATTATACTTCATTGTATTTTAGTAAGATATCTCTTTATCTGTAAAGCAAATAAAGCAAATAAGTGAAATAAAAGCAGAAAAGAAAAGATAATAGCCAACGTAAGTCACATCAAAATACTGCACCAAAGATTCTGCAATATAAGGTGCAAAAGATCCGCCAACAATGCCAGCTAAGTTGAAGGTTAAGGATACACCAGTGTACCGAATGGCTGTTGGGAATGGTGATGCAAGAATGGTACCCAACGGGCTATATGTAATCCCTAGAAGCACTAAGCCAATGATAGACATTGCAAGAACGCCTATAATTCCAGAATGTAGGAAGTAGGGAATTGCAAAAGAGTAAATACCAGTACTTATTGTCACCCAAATCATCAAAGTTCTGCGCTTAATACGATCAGAGAATTTTCCAGTGAGGGCAATAGAAAGGCCAAAAACAATAGCTCCAATCATCTCTATTTGCAGTGTTTGATTAAATGGTAATTGCAGATGATTTTTTGAATAACTTAATAAATAGGCAGTGACCAAATAAAATAAGACAAATGCTGTCATGCTGGCAAATGTACCAAGAAGCACAATCCGTGGATGTTTGAAGAACACATTGATAATAGGTACTTTGACACGCTCTTCATAATCAAGCGCTTTTTTAAATTCAAGTGTTTCACCAATTGAAGTACGCACCCATAATCCTAAGATGATGAGAAAAGCTGAAGCAATGAATGGAATACGCCATCCCCACGTGAAAAGTTGGTTAGAGTCAAGTATGTTCCACAGCCCAAAATAAACTGTAATAGATAGAAGTAAACCGGCTGGAGATCCTAATTGGGGAAACATTGCATACCAACCACGTTTTTCTGGTGGAGCATTTTCTGTTGCAAGTAGAACAGCTCCACCCCATTCTCCTCCTAATCCAATTCCTTGACCAAGACGGCACATAGTTAAAAGAAAAGGCGCCCACCAACCGACTGTTTCATAAGTAGGAAGAATGCCAATGATAACTGTTGAAATACCCATTGTGAGAAGAGCAGCGACAAGTGTTGCTTTCCGTCCGATTTTATCACCAAAATGTCCAAAAATAATAGATCCGAGAGGACGGGCAAAAAAAGCGACACCAAAAACAAGGAAAGATTGTAGAATAGCCAGTTGATTGTTTTGCGGTGGAAAAAATAAATAAGGAAATACAAGAGCTGCAGCAGTTGCAAAAATGTAAAAGTCGAAATATTCAATTGTTGTGCCAACAAGGCTTGCTAACAAAATTCGAATAGGTGAATTTGTTTGATTTACGCGCTGTCTTTCTACGCTTATAGACATGAATAGGATATTCCTTTTAATATAGATAATTAAAATATTAAGATAAGATTTTAATAGTTATAAAAATTTCATATTAGTGTCGAGTCAGTATTGTTACGATTTAATTGTATAAGAATAATAATAGAGCGTGATAAGAGTGAGGGAATATGTATTGTTACTACTAATCATGCTATTTATTAAATTTAGCGTTAGATTAAATGTAATAAGAAATCTTTTTTTAAAAGCAGCAGGGGGATAGAGATATATCATTCTGCATAAACGGTTTAATCTCTCAATTGTTTCATTTTGTATTTTTAAATGAAGAATATTGTTTTCATTTTTTCTACACAAATTTGCTTCTATAAGCCTGAAGAAATTCGCTGAAAAGTGCTTTAGCAATTTCTGATTAAAATTTATTATCGCTGCATATAAAACACATTACGACATAAATAAAACACATTATGATATAAACAGGAGCAGTCTGTTAAGAAGGAGGGGTGTTTATTTAATTATTGGTAATGGAGTGTAGATTGTGCAGCACAAATACAGACTAAATGTTTCGATATTATTAATGAGTAGTCTTCTCATACAAAATATAAGTGCACGTGAAGGAAGTTTTGACGGTTTAAATGACCAATTTCTGAGAAGTATTCTGTTAAAAAATTTCTCTTACGGGAAAACACTAATCGATTCTACACATACTATTTCTTTTGGAGTCAGTCAGAATGCTAAGATTGGGAAAGGGGGCATTGAAATTGTTCAGAATAGTGGAACTTCAAATAATGCTACTGTTAACATAGGTGGAAAACAAATCGTTACATACCAAGGAACTGCAATTGGAACTAAAGTTAAGGGTGGCTCGCAGTTTGTTTTTAATCAGGATAATTCTACAGGTACGTCTAATAATAGCAGAATTTATGAGGCTGTAGTTTCTGGTGAAAATAGAATTTGGGGTCAACAGAATGTGTATGATGGTGGGGAAGTTTGGAATACGAAAGTTATGAAAGATGGAGAGCAAAATATTTATAAAGTACGAACAAAAAAAGGTGGCATTGCATCAGGTACTGAAGTCTCTGAAAATGGTAGGCAGCGTGTTTTGGCAGGAGGTAATGCCAAAGATGTTACTTTAAAAGAACATGCTACTCAAGTAGTATATTGGGGTGGATTTGTAGAAAATCTGACGGTTAATGATTTTGCTAGTTCATGGATATACACTGGTGCCATATTAAAAGGGAACATAAAGGTTAATGATAATGGACATCTTTATCTTTATGCTGGTGATCCTACAAGTCATCTTACGAAGGAAAATATTATTGTAAATGGACAACCAAGTATATCATTGTTTTCTGTTGGTACGTGGAATGATAAAAACAACTCTCGGATTAACATTGACGATTTAACTGGGAATGGAACTGTTAGTGTTGCTTCTGTTGGGTATAATCCTCACCATTTACATCTTTATGTTGGAAATCTTTCAGGAAGTTTACATTTCCGGTTTAATTTGAGTAACATGGAAGATCGTAGTGATTACCTCTTAATTGATAATGGTGCAGGTAGTCACAAAATAAGTGTTGCCGATTCAGGTGCTGAAATCATGCAATCTCTTTCGCGAACGTATGATTTAATGACCGAGCTCAATTTAATTACCGATAGAAGTGGAAAAGCTAAGTTTACTTTGGTGGATCGATCTGGTCAGAATACCAATGCTTTTGATGGTGGAACTTATATGTATAGTTTGTATTCTAAAGAAAGCAAGAAAAGCGGGAAAGTTTGGTATTTAAGCGCAGGTTTTACTAAATCAACACATCAAAGTCGACCCCGTCGACATTTGAAGCAACATGGGTTTGATACTTCGGTGCTTAGCTCAGAAAATCCGCAGGTTGCTAATATATCAACTGTTCCATTTATGGAAGATCAGGCTACTGAGTCTAGATCTGGAAGACGTCTTCCTCGACATCTGAGTCAGCATGAGTCTGATATTTCAGTGCTTAACTCAGAAAGTTTGCAGATTTCTAATCCATCAACTGCTCCATCTATGGATGATCAGACTACTGAGTCTAAACCTAAAAAGCGTACTCGTCGGCATCTGAGCATACATGAGTCTGATACTCCAGTACTCAGTTCAGAAAGCCCGCAGATTTCTGATGTATCAACTGCTTCATCTGCAGAAGATCAGGCTGCTGATCTTAAATCTCAGAAACGTTCTCCTCGGCATTTGAGTCAGCATCAACTAAACTCTTCGGAGCTTGATTTAGAGGAACCACAAGCTTCTGATTTTTTAACCACTCCTTCAACTGATGCGATACTATCTCTAGCGGTTGCTCCTGAACTTGTTTTTAACAATGAGTTACAAAGTTTGCGTGCTGGAAGGGGTATTTTAGAGAGAAATAGGAAGAATGCAGCTTTCTGGACATATACGATCAAGAATAAAGAACGAATTTCTACAGGTCATACACACTTTAAGTTGGATCAAACAGGGATAATATTGGGTACTGATTGGGTAGCACAGTTACTATATGGAAATCTCTATATTGGTGGTTTTGGCAGTTATGATCAAGCACGTATTAACCATGCTCGTCGTGGTGTCAGTGGTATAAATACTTATAGCTTTGGAACTTATGCGACCTATTTAAATGAATATGGTTGGTATTTGGATAGTATTTTGAAATATAATCGTTACCAAAATCATCTTAAAGCAGTTTCTACAAGTGGCTTAGCTATCCAAGGAGACTATAACCAATGGGCGATAGGTACATCCTTGGAAGGAGGTTATCGTTTTCAAACAGGGCAAAGCACTTGGGTGCGACCTTATAGCCAATTTACATGGTTACAGGTTAAAGATAAAGAAATACAGCTTTCCAATGGTATGATAGGTGATATAAGCTCCTCTACTTCATTACGTAGTGAAATTGGTTTATCTATTAGGCGTGCATTTAACTTTAATACAAATGCTTCATTAATAGGTTATGTAACGGCTGCTTGGTTACGTGAGTATATAGATAATAATCATACAATGATTAATAAACGGCATAAATTTATCACTGACTTGTCTGACAATGCAGGTAAATTGGCAATAGGTTTGAATAGTTTTGTCAGCAAAAACTTAACATTTTATACAGAAGCTCAATATCTTAAAGGTTATAAAATGACGCAGTCACTTCAAGGGATTTTGGGTATACGCTATAGTTTTTAAGTATGCGATTATTTGTTCTCTGATCAATTTTAGATATGTATTTGTTTATTGCAAATAAATACTTCAATATGAGACCTATTTTTGAAAAAGTGTGCTTTGTCATAATAAGCCTTAATGTATTATTGTGTGTTGTGTTTTTGTATTTTGTCCTCCTATTTAATCCTTGATCTTAAGGGCATATTTTAGAACAAACGATGTATTCTTAAGTCAAATAAAATCTCATGGAATGAAAAAGGAGTCTTTAGTTTGCCTGTTTTTGAAACATATGAGTGATTTGACCTAATTAATTGATCAAGACAATTGAGGATGTAAAGAAGTATCTCTTTTAATAAAAAAGAATAGAAAGAAAGTAGAGTAGTAGCTTTAATTCTTACGTCTATTTTTATTTTAAAGAAAAGATTAGCATATTTTTTGTCGTGGTTAGAATAATTTCAAGAAAGATTGTTTAGTTGTTTATACTTCTTAGATAACTTTCTCAATTCACTATTTTGAGACATGATGATATTACCATTTTGTGGTGGGAGGTCGCCTGTGATAGCGTGAGAAAGCTTAATTTCCAATTACTATGGTGGTAGATCCAATTTTTGAGCCAATGGGATGGAAAAGCGATGTTGGAGTAATGGCCAATCAAAAATATCTAGTCATCCGTATTACAATATCATTAGATATTCAATGAAATGAGAATCTTCCATTTTGTATGGATTTTTAATCAACACGATTAGATTTGATCTGTAGAAAATAGAAGATGGTTTTGTAGGTGTTGAAGTCATTGACCGATAGCATTTCTATTTTATATAGGGGGAAGCTTTATAAGAATATGCAATTTTAAAATTGATATAAATTCACTAACGATTACTTGGCAAAAGGCTCCTTATAGAATAACAAGATAATTTTTTATGAAATTAAAGGTAATCAAATGGCTGTAGAACGTACTTTTTCGATGATTAAACCCGATGCAACGCGTCGTAATTTGACAGGAGCAATTATTAAAATGCTTGAGGATGCAGGTTTACGTGTTATTGCATCTAAGCGTGTGTGGATGAGTCAACATGAAGCTGAAGGGTTTTATGCGGTTCATAAAGAACGTCCTTTTTTTGGAGAGTTAGTACAATTTATGTCTTCTGGTCCAACTGTTGTTCAGGTTTTGGAAGGTGAAGATGCAATCGCGAAAAACCGTGAAATTATGGGGGCTACGAATCCTGCTGATGCACAGGAAGGGACAATTCGTAAAGCATATGCCTTGTCGATTGGTGAAAATTCTGTTCATGGTTCAGATAGTGCTGAATCTGCAAAAACAGAAATAGCTTATTGGTTTTCCGATATTGAAATCGTTGGTTAATGAAAGCATGTGCGAAAAGTGGAAAATCCTGAAATAGTATTCAGGATTTTTTTTCCTGCTAAGTTATAAATCTTTATTCAAAAGTTCATAACATAAATATCATATAAATTTTTTGATTGTTTTGAGATAATACTCCATTTCAAATATATGCAATGGAGTATTTTATCATGACAAAAGCTCAAAAATGCATAATTGTAATCAATGGCTTTATTTTATTATTTGCATATTTTCCGATTTTACCATTGATATTAAAACATTACATTTCAGTACATAGTGCCGGATATTTTTCTAACCGCTAATTAAGCCACAATTTTATCATTTATCTTTTATGTAATAACGTGTTTTAAGCCTGCACGAAAATAGTCCCATCCTGTCCACAATGTGAGAAGAGCTGCAATCCATAGCATAATTATGCCAAATTCCATTGTATAAGGGAAAATTTTATTACCGGCTGGGCCCGCTAAGAGAAAGACAATGGCTACCATTTGTACAGAAGTTTTCCATTTTGCAAGACGAGAGACAGGAACACTAACTTTTAATTCAACCAAATATTCACGTAATCCTGATACAAGAATTTCCCTACAAAGAATGATAATGGCTGCCCAAAGTGTCCACCCAGCAATAGTGCTATCTGCAGCAAGTAAGAGCAAACATGATGAGACAAGCAGTTTATCTGCAATTGGATCTAACATACGGCCGATATTGGATGTTTGTTTCCAAATACGGGCAAGATAACCATCCAAAAAATCTGTAATAGATGCAATCACAAAAATAAAAACAGCAATCCAACGCCCAATATCACTTGATTGTAGCCGTCCTTCTACAAAAAAACACGCAACAACTAATGGAACCGCGACAATTCGTACATAAGTCAGAATATTTGGAAAAGAAAAAGTATGATTTTCCATCGAGCCGTTTTCAATCCTTTGTGAAGTACAGCATATTTTATAAACGTAACAAGGCAATGAATATGAAGCAAGTCCTTATTTTTCATTAAAATGGTTGTGAATTTTTTGTGCCATTGCGGTGGAAATACCTGCCACTTTGTTTAAATCTTCTACAGAGGCGTTGGCAATGGCTTTGGTACTTCCAAAATGGTTAAGCAAAGCGTATTTTCTTGTGGGGCCTATATTTTCGATTTCATCAAGTAAATTTTTGAATGTTTCTTTTTTTCGTTTTGTTCTATGGGTTTCGATCGCAAAACGGTGTGCTTCATCACGTAAACGTTGCAAAAAATAAAGAATAGGATCGTGTGAGGGCAGTGTGAAGGGTGGTTTTCCTTTTATAAAAAATCGTTCACGACCGGCGTTACGGTTAGCACCTTTTGCTATACCGATTGCTGTGACAAAATCATCTAGCCCCAATTGAGATAATAATGTACGAACGACATTTATTTGTCCTTCACCACCATCGATTAAGATAAGATCAGGCCAAGTTGGAAAAGAATTATCACTATCATTTTTTGTATCTTTGTTTCTATTGGGCAAGCCATATTCTTTAATAAGGCGTGAAAATCTTCGTTCAATAACTTCTTTCATCATGCCAAAATCATCACCAGGTGTAATATCAGTCGAACGAATGTTGAATTTGCGATATTGATTTTTGATAAATCCTGTTTGATCGAAAACAACCATCGCACCTACCGCATTGGTACCCATGATATGTGAATTGTCATAGATTTCTATGCGCCGTGGAGTATGAGGTAGTTGAAATGTTTCAGCAACACCTTGAAGGAGTTTTATATGTGTTGCTGTTTCAGCAAGTTTGCGTCCCAGCGCTTCATAAGCATTAGTATAAGCGTGATTAACAAGAGATTTGCGTTCACCTTTTTGCGGTAAGGATAGAGATATTTTGTGATTTGCTTTTAGATTTAATGCTTCTGTAAGAAGTGCTTCTTCTTCAATTTTTTCCGATAAAAGGATGAGTTTTGGAACTGGTTTATCATCATAAAATTGAGTGATAAAACTCGTTAAAATCTCAGCATTAGAGAAAGATGAATCTGCTTTTGGAAAATAAGCTCGATTTCCCCAATTTTGCCCCATGCGGAAAAAAAACACTTGAATACAGGTCATTCCTCCTTGTTGTGCAATTGCAAATACATCCGCTTCTTTTACCGTTTGAGGATTAATGCCTTGATGGCTTTGTATATGAGAAAGGGCTGATAAACGGTCGCGATAAGCAATCGCTTGTTCAAAATCAAGATTTTCTGAGGCTTTATGCATAGCTTGAGCCATATCTTTTTTTACCGATTGGCTTTTTCCAGAAAGGAAAGCCTTTGCTTTTTGAACCAGTTTTATATAATCGCTATCATTGATTTCATGTGTACAAGGGGCTGAACATCGCTTAATTTGATAAAGCAAACAAGGTCGTGTGCGATTGTTAAAAACTGAATCAGCACAAGTTCTTAATAAAAAAGCACGTTGCAAAGCGTTGATTGTTTGTGCAACAGCACCCGAAGAGGCAAAAGGACCAAAATAATGGGCTTTTCGTGTTCGAGCACCACGATGTTTGTAAAGTGCAGGTGCTCGGTGATCATCAGTGATAATGATATAGGGAAAGCTTTTGTCATCGCGCAGTAATACATTAAAACGTGGGTGTAATCTTTTGATGAGGTTAGCTTCTAAAAGTAATGCTTCTGTCTCTGTATGGGTAACAACAAATTCCATATGATATGTCGCACTAATCATACGGATAATACGGTTATTATGCCCTTGTTCACGAGTATAGCTTGAAACGCGTTTTTTTAAATTCCGTGCTTTACCAACATAGAGAACGTCACCATTTTCATTAAACATTCGATAAACCCCTGGTTTATGAGGAAGGTGTTTAACAAATTCTTGTATAAGTGCAGTTCCTTTGAGTTGATGGTTATCATTTCTTTGGTGAGCATTGTCCCATATGATGTTAGACAGAAAAGATAGTTTTTTTTCTTTATTTGGAAGACAGGATGTATCGTTTTTCAGGGTCATTCAATTTTTCCAACAAGATTTTGCGTTTGCCACATGAAATGTTGTTTTCTGTCAAGTATTATTGTTTGTTTGTTTGAAATTTTATCTCCCAATAAATAAGCGCATTATAGTATAAATTCTATGATTTTTAGTTATCATTTTAGACAAAAGAACACCAAGCTAATTCCATAAGGCAATTTATGAGCTGGCCTATCTTACCTATAAATTGATTGAAAGAGTAAATCTAATCATGATTTGATTACCAGAGATTTTTAAAATGGTTTTGTAAAAAAGAAAATCAAATTTACACTATTATTTCGTCATATTCATTTCTGTTTTGGCTATCTTTAGAAGTTGAAAAATCTGTAGTGGAGTGAGTAGTGAGTTCTCTATCTAATCAGTTTATGAGATTTATCTTTATTGTGAAGAGTGTTTTCTTAAGTAAGATGCTTTCATATTATAACTATTCTTTATCTAGCCATTTGTAGGTAATTTGCGCACTCTTATCTTGTCCAAGGCGGTTGATAAGAAAAGGACTAAGTTTTTGCATTTCTTCTTCAAGAAGATAAGGAGGGTTTATAAGAATCATACCGCTCCCATTCATTGTAGTTGGTGTTAATTTTTTTCTAATACGCATTTCAAGCTGGAGAATTTTTGGAATTCCCGTTTTATGTAGAGCGTGAAGAAAATTCTCAATTTCTTTATTGTATTTAACAGGATACCATAAAGCATAAGTACCTCCAGAAAAACGTCGATATGCTTTCACCACCCCATCAATGAGACGAGAAAATTCACCCGGTTTTTCAAAAGGTGGATCAACAAGAATAAACCCACGTTTTTCTTTTGGTGGTAAGTGAGAATTTAAAGAGAGCCAACCATTTAAATGCAAAACTTTTGTTTGATAATCGCCGGCAAAGTTTTCTGCTAAGGTTTGGTAATCTTCCTTGTGTAATTCAATTGCAGTGAGCCGGTCTTGCTTACGCAATAGTTGACGGATAAAAATAGGCGATCCAGGATAGAATATAAGCTCTTTGTTTCCTTTATTCATTGTATAGATAACATTACACCATGGATGTAAGAGTGTTTTCACATCTTCCGGAATAGGTGTTGACAAAAGCCTTCCCACGCCATCACGCCATTCTCCTGTTTTATGTGCTTCTAGGGAAGAGAGATTATAAAGTCCAATTCCTGCATGCGTATCTATAACACGAAAAGCTTTTTCTTTACGTTTGAGGTACTCTACAATGCGTGTGACAATAATGTGTTTAAAAACATCAGCAAAATTGCCAGCATGATAAATATGCCGATAATTCATAATCAAATTTTATCATATATATAATTGACTGACCAAGATTCTTTTATTTCTTTTTAAATCTTTTTTTGATGTAAAATAACAAATTTATGTATCAATGAGAGCTCTATTATAAAAGCAATATATTGATTAAAAAGCTGATACATCTGGAAAACTTCAACGCTATGTATTGGCATTTATCCATTAAATTATTCTTTACATCAATGCTATTTATATAAACCAGATTTATTGTTAATGAGATCATTTACCAACCCAATGAAAAATTAAGAAGTACAAGCTCAGTCATTCCAATTGAGGTGTTAATTTATAGGGTTAAGTAATTTTATTATCACTATGCTTAAAATTATAGCAAAAGATAGTGAATCATCATGGGTGATAAAGATAGTTCTATTATTTTATAAGTGTTTGAATAAATAAGATTTTCAAAATCATTTTTCTAAGGGAATACTCTCTCTTAAACTTTATAATTAAATTTCAACCATGTCAGATTGGTGAAATGTTATTAAAAATAATAATTACCTCCTTTTTTCTTTCATCATCTGTAATTTACAATTTTCTATAATAGAAACTTTAATAGCGAAAAATATTTGGAGTTTTTAGTTGTTTTAAAATTTAGAACGTTAGAAAATATCTAATGATGAATACAAATAAATAATTACAAGCCAAGTTTGGCTTTCCAATAGAAAAATATTAATGCTTGTAAAACAAAAATAGAATTATTTTGTTAGAATGTTTTTTAAAATTATGAAATCATATTTGGAAAAAGAATCTTTTCAATTCATTCAAAATTTATTGATGAATCATTATCAAATAAACATTAAGGTTTCATAATAATGTTAGAAATGAAAGCCATGATTACCGGTATTTCAGGTCCGGTTCTAACAAATGATGAAAAGGCATTTATTACTGAGCATAAGCCTTGAGCTTTTATTTTATTTGCGCGTAATATTAGCACTGCAGATGATATCAAAGCACTTACTACATCTTGATGTGAAGTTAGCGGACGTGATGATATTTTTATTTTCATTGATCAGGAAGGGGGGAAGGGTGCAACACTTGCACCCACCTTTGGCACCTAATTATCCAACGGCTGCAACTTTAGGGGCTATTTATAAAAAAGATCAGGAAGCAGGGCTTCGTGCTGCTTGGATTATGTCACGGCTTCATGCTTTTGATTTGATGAAACTTGGTATTAATGCAAATTGTCTTCCACTGTTAGATGTGCCGGTGGTAGGGGCTCATGATGTTATTGGAACGCGCGCTTATGCTCAGGAACCAGAAACGGTTACTGCTTTGGGGCGTGCAGCTGCTAGGGGGCTTTTAGATGGTGGTGTTTTACCAGTAATGAAAATATCCCCGGACATGGTCGGGCATTATGCGATACGCACTTAAAGATGGCACGTGTAGATGCAACCCTTGATATTTTAGAACAGTATGATTTTATGCCTTTTAGAAATTTAGTGGATTTTCCAGCTGCAATGACTGCCCATATTGTTTATGAGGCAATTGACGATAAAGTACCTGCAACACTGTCTAAAAAAGTTGTAGAGGATATTATTCGTAAAAAGATTGGTTTTTATGGCCTTTTAATGACAGATGATGTGTCAATGAAAGCTCTTTCAGAGAGTACATGTTCGAACAATCTTTCAGATTTAACACATAAAATTTTTGCAGCTGGTTGTGATGTTGTTCTTCATTGTAATGGTAATTTGGAAGAAATGCTTGTTGTTGCTCATGCTACCCCGTTTTTATCAGGAAAAGCATTAGAACGTGCTTATAATACTCATACTAGGGTTGGGAAGCCTGATTTATCAGATGAGGTTGCTTTAAGAGAAGAATTTTCAAGTCTCTTAGCTTTTGTTAAATAAATGTGTAATTTTGAGTTAGCTTGATTTATTAAATATTGCTGAATAAGAGTGAAAATGGCGTAACAATATTAATTTGAGACAATTGATGTTTTGTTACCTTTCATTCAGAAAAGAAATATACAAATAAGATATAATTATATTTGAAATATTACTTATATAGTGAGCATTCATGCTATAAAATTGATGTTGCTCTCAACAATTTCAATTACTATCAGTAGAACTTGCAAGTCAAATGCCAAAAGAAATTCTTCTTTTGTTAAAACAAGAAAAAGCCTGTTTCTAAAAAGTAATATGAAATCATAATTTTAGCATCAATCATTTAGTGAGGAAGTCGAATGTAAACAATGTATAGGATGTGGGATTAATAGGGCAGAGTTTTTAATTATCTTACTTGTTTTCATTATTGTAGTTAAATTAAAAGATTAGCCTAACATTTTAAGGTAATCATAAAGGCTAATACATATATACGTTCGACGGCCAATGAATCTCGACATCAGTTTGATGAAACAATGAAATAAACTGAATTGAATGATTTGCAAAAGACATTATCAGATCGCAAAAAACCTTATTCCTTACAAAGAATTAACGAAAGTTTTTGATTCAATTCATGATGTAGTGAATGATGTCCACGACAGTCTTGATGTAAATACGATATTTCATAAATTGGAAAAAGATAAAGACGTTTTTTATATTGCGATAGGAAGCATTTAGATAAAGAGTTAAGGGTATCTATTGCTCATAGTTATGAGCTATAGCCTATAATACTTCGGGTTAGCCTCTCTTTGAACTTCATTGAAGAATAGAGTTTATAGCGCATATCTTTGATTATCTGAGCTTTATGCACCATTTATCTGGATTTTTGGTTTGATTTTTCAATTACCTCTTATTGCTAGCCTGTTAAAAAGTTGGATTGTTGACATCTCATATGTTGCCGTCCAAATGAAAGTGAATCATCTGATTTCTTTTATAATTGCGGTTATGGTAACACTGTCGGATTTTTTTCTATGTTTGCAGTAGCTTTACCGACGATAATTCTTTATGAAATATCAATTTTAATTACTTGCTGGATAGGAAAAAGAAATCCTCTTAATAGAAGTTTATATTTTGTATGATAAGCAATCAAATAGAAACGATGCAAATAAGGAGTTCTAATGCTCGATATTAAATGGATCCGTGAAAATCCTGAAAAATTAGACGCAGCTCTAAAAAATAGGGGGATTGAACCACAAGCTCAAAGGTTGATAGAGCTTGATCTTGAACGTCGATCGCACGTTGCAAAAATACAATGCGCACAAGAACGTCGCAACGTGGCTTCAAAAGAAATAGGGCAAGCATTAGCTGCGGGTGATCAGAAAAATGCTGAACGTATTAAAGCTGAGGTTGAAGAAATTAAAGATTTTCTTTCTTCTGCTTCAATGGAAGAAAAGCAATTGACTGAAAATCTTGAAAAGACTCTTTCAGCTATACCAAATATTCCATTAAATGATGTTCCAAAAGGCAAAGATGAAAGCGCTAACGTTGTCGTTCGGCATTTTGGTACACCTACGACATTTGATTTTACACCGAAGGAACATTTTGATCTTGGTCAGAATCTTCAACAGATGGATTTTGAGCAGGCAAGTCGTTTGTCTGGTGCACGCTTTACAGTACTTTCAGGGGCATTGGCGCGTCTTGAGCGTGCATTGGGCCAATTTATGCTTGATATGCATGTGGATGAACATGATTATACAGAGGTTTCAGTACCTCTTCTTGTGCGTGATGAAATTGTTTATGGAGCAGGACAATTACCAAAATTTTCTGATGATCTTTTTCAGACTACAGATGGCAAATGGCTTATTTCCACAGCGGAAGTGCCATTAGTTAATTTAGTAAATAGTGAAGTTCTTGATATATCAGATTTACCTCTGCGGTTTTCTTCTCTTACACCTTGTTTTCGTTCAGAAGCAGGGGCGGCTGGGCGTGATACACGTGGGATGTTGCGTCAGCACCAGTTTTGGAAGGTAGAAATGGTATCGATTACCACTGAGGAACAATCCTTAATTGAATTAGAGCGTATGACAGAGTGTGCAGAAAATGTGTTGAAACGGCTTGGGTTGCCTTTTCGTACTGTACTTCTTTCTACTGGTGATATGGGGTTTGCTGCCCGTAAGACCTATGATATTGAAGTTTGGCTTCCAGGCCAGGGGTGCTATCGTGAAATTTCAAGTTGTTCAGTCTGTGGAGATTTTCAGGGGCGACGTATGAATGCTCGATATCGTACAAAAGGTGAAAAAACATTACACTTTGTGCATACTCTGAATGGTTCTGGCACAGCTGTTGGTCGTTGCCTTATTGCTATTCTTGAAAATTATCAGCAGGCTGATGGATCAGTTATTGTCCCAGATGTTTTGCAGCCTTATATGAAGGGAATAAGTCGTCTCACTATTTAACTTGTGTGAATAAGCACCAATACACGTTTATTATCGATAAATGATAATAGCGTTTATCAGAAAATTTGAATGCTTTTAAAAAGTAATGCACGTGTAAATAGAGTAATCGTTACATTAAAAATCGAATGATATTATGAAGCAGAAGAAAAATTTACAATTTCGTGAGGAATTGGCAAGCCTTGTACTGAAAATGCGCAGTAAAGGGGTCGATGATCTGCGCTTTTTTGCTGCGTTTGAGAAAATTCCACGTCATCATTTTGTAGCTGTTCCTTGGCTTAAGAGTGCATATGATAATAAAATTATTCCAATTGAGTGTGGTGAATATATTGAGCGTTTAGAAGAACAGCTTTTAATTCTCGCTGCGTTATCGTTGAAAAAAAAACACCGTGTTTTAGAAATTGGTACAGGTTCTGGTTTTTGTACTGCTCTTATGGCATGTCTTAGTGATCGAGTGATAACGATTGATCGTTATAAAACACTTGTTGAATTGGCACGACAAAGATTTCAAACTTTAGGGCTTGACAATATTGTTGTACAGCAGATTGACGCAAGTAAAGGTATTACGGGTTTTGGATCGTTTGATCGTATTCTTATTTGGCCATCGCGCTCTGATGAACCAGAAGAATTTTTAGAAATTTTAGCTGGGAATGGAATTCTTATTCAAGCTATTGGGCCAGATGAGGGGGTACAAACTGTTATGCGTTATACGAAAATTAGTAGCCAATTTGAACGTTCAGAAATGTTTCAAGTGCGTTATCAACCCTTTATTGAAAACGTTGCAGAAATACTTTGATTTTTAAGGTTAAGAGATTGTGAAGAAACCTATGTGCTCTATTTATAACGAATTCATTTTGGTCTTTTTGTGAAATTTTTATAGGTAAAATATTCAATCTTTAACTCTTAGGTAATATTAGCAAGATTTAATAGAATGAGTTGGGTATTGGCCAATAAATAAACCATATATTTGAATTTTTGAGTAACATTATGCGGTATAGTCTTCAGGGGATAGTTCTTTGGGTGGTAGTAACGATAATAACGGGTTGTAGTTCTGGTACACAGCGTTTTTATGATGGCTTTTATAAAGGTCCTGCTCAGTCGATTACACTCACAACAATGTCTGGTGATTCACAAATGTTATCACAAGGTGGAGTAATACAAAGCAGTGAGTTACCACCTATGGAGTCACCTTATAATTCAGGAGTTAGCGATAGTTCGTATGATTCTCTAGAACAGGAAGCCACATTTTATTCTGATAAGCACAGAGAGTTTTCGTCTGATGGGCGAATTATGGGCTCTCCACCGCAAAATCTTGGAACACTTTCTCGTTCACAAGTGAATAATCCTCCTACTTCTAGGCGGGGATCTTATATTGTACAAAGTGGTGATACCCTGTTAAGTATTGCACGGCAAATAGGAGTTAGTGTTGAGGCGTTAAAATTAGCAAATGGTATGAATAATCATTCTATCCATGTTGGTCAGGTGCTCATTATCCCAGATGAACGCACAAGTGTATCTTCAAATGCTCCAAATAATACTCAAGTAACATCACAAACTCCATCTCCAACTCCATCTAAAGTTGTATCCTCTGTTGAAAGTAGAAAGGATTCATCATCTGTGTATGGAACTTCTGTAACAACTACATCTGCAACAAAGACTGATTCCTCAAATGTTAAGCAGGATTCTTCTCTGCAAAAGCCTGCAGCTGCTTTATCAGATACAGTTGTTGATTCAGATGATGTTGTTGCTCCACAAGCAACAGGGATTTCTAAAATGCGTTGGCCGGTACGAGGACGTTTGTTAAGCCACTTTGGTCAAAAGAAAGGAACAGTAGTTAGTCGAGGAATAGAAATTACTGTACCTGAAGGTTCATCAGTAAAGGCAGCGGAAAATGGTGTCGTTATCTATGCAAGTGATGGATTAAAAGAACTTGGCAATGTTGTCATGATTCGACATGAAGACAATATTATTACTATTTATGGACATAATGATAAACTTGTTGTTAGTAGAGGGCAAAAAGTACGGCGTGGTGATGAGATTGCTAAGTCTGGTATTTCAGGAGATGCTACAACGCCACGCGTTTATTTTGAAGTCCGTAAGGATACTGTGCCTGTTGATCCTATCAAATATTTAGAAAATTAACGAAGAGTCATTTTATTATATAAAATTCAAGGTTCTCTAAGTTGTTTTTGATTACACTATATAATTTATTGAATCACTAATGACTAGTCTGTGTTATATATGTTCCGCATCCCCATAAAATGGGCTATTTTTGAATAGATTGTTACATGTTTTCAATGAGATGTTCTTTATATTAAAGATTGCAAATAAAGTTTATGTCAACTCAATTGGCGTTATTAGCAAGCCCGAAATATAATACTGGAATTTAGCAAAATAATCAGCTCAGGTAGCATTTAAGCGAAAGATATTATACGATTAAGATTGGCGATCAATTGATCTAATTTTGGAAACAAAAAATTATTTTACATTAGTTGTTTTTTCAATTTATGAGAGATCTTATATTTTTTTGTATGTATTGGACAGAATGAAATCATTTTTTAGAAGTATTTATTTGTTGTATTTTAGCTTTTAAGGTTTTATTTCCTTTGGAAAAGCTAAAACTGTATGATGTAGTGGTTAGGATATATAGTATCTAAGAAATTTTTCTTTCTCTAAGCCAAAAGCTTATTTTAGTAGAGGGGAAATATATGAAGTTTAATCTATAGGAGATCAAAATGTTTATTACTAACGCTTATGCTCAGGCTGCAGGCGGCATTTCCGGTGGGTCGTCGCTTATTACCTTTGTTCCTTTCATTCTGATTTTTGCTATTATGTACTTTTTGATTATTCGCCCACAGCGTACGCAAATGAAAAAGCGGCAAGAAATGCTTAACGCTGTACGCCGTGGTGATACAGTTGTAACAGGTGGCGGTATCATCGGTAAAGTTACAAAGGTTTATGATGAGCAGGGTGAGTTAGAGGTTGAAATTAATGATAGTGTACGCATTCGTGTTGTTCGTTCAACTTTAGCTGATGTTCGTATTAAAGGTGAGCCACTTTCGGAAGAAAAGCCAAAATCTACTACTAAGGTAAAGGCACCTAAAAAACCTGTGGCTAAAACTGTAAAAAAAGCAAGTACGGTAGTAACGAAGAAGGAGAAAGTTGCACCAAAGGAGAGTAAACCGAAACTGTAATTGCATTTGTAGAATTTTTCACCCTTATAGAGGTAAAATGGCTTTTCATAGAAAAGCCATTTTATTTTAGGGGTATTTATAATCAATAATAAAGATTGTATCTTTGATTATTATTCTATGAGAGTATATTTTTTTGAATAGTCGTTGTTAAATTAATAAAAGATTAGAATGGTTTTAGCTATTAATATAATTGCTATATGACTGAAATTACTTATTTTTTAAGTAAATAGGCTAAAATAAGTCTTCCTTTTGGGCATAGTTGTTTAAATATCATTTGTAATATTTTTTTTATATATTCACCTGTTTTGTTTGATAATATTGATAAAAGATTTTGTGTCAGTGTTGTTATAAGAGCTATTATAGCGGCTTAAATTTATTATTGGTCTTTTGTTAGTTTTTGGGGGGAGGAAAAAGGACAGTTTTGTTTTAAAAAAAGGTGCTTATTATGTTTCATGCAATTCAAATCCGTGAAGCACATTTTCCGGGACGCGCACCTATTGATGCTTATGGAAATGGTGGTTTTCGTTTCGCTGATATGTCACATCGGGGTTCTATTATGTGTGTACCATCGGGCGTTTACGGTATTAATATGGTAGAGCCTATACCCACTCAGGATGATATTTCTCGTATTTTAGAAGAAGCAGATCAGATTGAAGTTTTATTAGTGGGTACTGGAGTCGAATTATTGCGATTACCTGAAACATTACGAGCACTTTTACGAGAAAAGCATATTTCAACAGATACTATGAATACAGGGGCAGCAGTGCGTACATTTAATGTTCTTTTAGCTGAAAATCGTGCAGTTGCTGCAGTGTTGTTTGCAGTAGAATGACAAATTTTCTCCCTTATTGTCTTGATATTTTACGCGCTACAGACCGTGATCGCTATATATCAGTTTTATTCGCACCCAAAAAAAAGCGCTGGGCATTAGCTGCTCTTTACGCTTTTAATGCAGAAATTGCTCGTATTCGTGAAAGTGTGCACGATCCACTTATTGGTGAGATACGATTACGTTGGTGGTATGATTCTATTGCCAATGGTGAAATAAAAAATAATAAACATAATCCAATTTTGGATGATTTATTGACAACAATAGCTTTGTTTAATTTACCTAAGACAGCTTTTTTACATTATTGTAATGCGCGGGTTTTTGATCTTTATAATGATCCAATGATAACCATTCATGATCTTGAAGCTTATTGTAGTAAGACAGCAAGTACAATTTTACAGCTTGCATGCCAGATATTAGATTTTGATGCAGCGCAAAATTTTACAAAAGCATACGAACATGGAGGAATTGCTCAAGCATTGAGTGGTATATTGCGTCTTTTATCGCTTATGCAATCACGATATCAACGCTATTTCCCTTCTGATATGTTAAAGGCTATGGGGATGGAAAGGGAAGAGTTGGAGTTCAATCACATCAATAATGAGCAAAAACATGAGATCATTAAAGCTATGGTAGCGCTATCAAAAGACCATTATCTCAAGTTTTACGAACATTCTATCACTTTACCTAAAACACTCAAACCAGCATTCCTTCCATTGTCAATTACACCAGCATCTCTTCAAAGAACGATGCAATTAGGAGAGAAAGTTTTTCAAGAGGATGCAACTTTATCGCAGCTTCATCGTTATTGGTTGATAACAAAAGCAGCGATGAATGGCCGTTTTCCAAAATTATTATAAATCAATGTCATCCAGGAAGGAGTTTATTTAACTTTTTCCATTGTAAAAAAACGCTTATACAATTTTATCATTAGATACGTAAAATCGTTCATAAAATTTCACTAAAAAGTATTGAAGATGCGATTATAGTTAGAATTGTTAATTTTCACTGGGTGTTCTTTATTCGCGACTTGGAGTATTTCTAGCTTTAAATCTTCTCTTATCATCATATCCAGATTATTGCGGACATCAGGTGAAATGGTTTGAGCAGTGATATTGTCAGGTATTGCTGAGGCTGTTATTTTATAGACGATACGGTTTGTTGTGAGTGTACTTTTTGCGATGCCATAGTGACCTTTAGGCTTAGAAAATAATGCTTTAATATCTTCAAATCCAAAAACTTCTGATGAATCTTGGCGCCGTAAAGCTTGAGTCGTTTGTTTTTTTACGCCAAATTCAGCAGCAAGAGAATCAAGGCTTTTTCCTTTATTGAGCTGTTTGAGAGCATTTTCAGCTTTTTCATCGAGAAGGCGTTGAATTTCTTCACTTTTCCATTGAGCAATGGCATCTTGTTTTACTTCCTCAAGTGCCCTGTCACGGGCAGGGATAATCGTATCTACTTGATACCAGAGATACCCTCCTTCTTGAAGAGAGAGCAGGTCAGGCTCAGTTTCTACATTTGCTTGATAGATGGCATCTAACAAGATGTCTTTTTCAGGTAAATCTGTTAGTGTTATCCCTTCAATTGTTATTCCTTTTTTATCGATAGTGACTTTACGCAGAGGCAAGTTATATTGGTCGGCAATTTCTTTAAGAGAGGCTCCTTCAAAACGGGCATTTTCAATTTCTGTATACTTATTATGCATATCAGTAGCAGCACGGTTTTGCGCAAGTGTTTGGCGAATATTCTTTTCTACAGTTTCAAAAGGAATAGGACTTGAAGGTGTAATATCTATAACACGAATAATTACAGGACCTTGCAGATCATCAATGACAGTACTAACTTGTCCTTTTTTGAGTTCAAAAATCTCAGATTCTAGGTAATTAGGGCGTTCACTTTTTACTAAGGGGCCTTTTTTAATGTCATTGAGAGTCTTTTTTTCAGCTTTAACTAAGTCATCAAAACTTAAACCATCAGCTATTTTTTTGGCAGCTTCATCAGCTGCTTTGCGTGTAGGGAAGCGTAATTCTTCAATTATGCGTTTTTCAGGAGTTGTAAAACGTGAGATATTTTGAGTGTAATAGGTTTTAGCTTCATCTTTAGAAATATCTTCTAATTGCACTAACTTTTCTGGTGTTATAGACAATAAAGAGACAGTACGATACTCCGGGGCGCGAAATGCATTTTTGTGCGTATCAAACCATTTTTGCAAAGTTTTTTGATCGGGATCGGCAGTACTTTCTTTTTCTTTTAAATTGACAATGAAATAATCAGCGATACGTGTTTCTTCCTGATAAATAGCAAAGGCTTTATAGAAGAGGTCTGGTACCTTCATACCGGATAGTAAAGCTAGAGTGAGCTGATTGCGCTTTTCTTTTTGAGTGTAATAATCAAAGAAATCATTTTGGTTAACACGTAATTGCTGAAGAAAATTGAGAAATAAATCTCGACTAAAGGCTCCATTTTCCTGAAAAATATTGTCAGCACTAATAACCTGGGCTATCATGTCTTTTGAAAGATTAATTTTCATTTTACGTGCTTGTTCATTAAAAAGTACATCTTGTTGTAACTGATTAAGGACAAAAGCAGGGATTCTATATTGCTGTATTTCCTCTGGGGTAAACATTCGTCCAAGATGGGAATTGAGCGCTAAACGTAAACTTTGATCAGCAAGTGCAAGGCGGTAAGTATCAACAGTTATTGTCGACTTGCCAGAAGTGAGTAAATCTCTCTCACCTTGTGTGTATAACTGTGGTATACCCCATAAAAAAATGAAACATAAAAGTAAAATAGCAAAAAAAAGCCTAGCAAACCAAGAATTTTTAGCGCTTCTTAGGGTATCAAGCATCGTTTAATTCCATTTATATACACAATGATTATCCAAAGCAGTGATCGAATTTGCAATAAAGATGCGCAAGATGCAAGCTTAAAGACTTGCTTTCGTTTCATAATTTGGTACTTAAAGCGATAATTTTTTTTAAAAGCTCTTGAGGTAAAGACATGACTCCAAATGTTCGGCCTTTAATTGCTGGAAATTGGAAAATGAATGGAATGGATGAATCTCTTAAAGAGTTACATGCCATCGCTACTGGTATTCGCTCTGATTTGGGTTGTTTATTTGAAGCGCTTATTTGCGTTCCAGCAACGCTTTTATCGCGTGCTTCTGATATGGTGAGTGATGAAAAGTTGCTTTTAGGGGGGCAGGATTGTCATTTCAGTGATAGTGGTCCTTATACTGGGGATATTTCAGCTGCTATGCTTAAAGAGGCAGGGGCTAGTCACGTTATTATTGGGCATTCAGAACGTCGTACAGCTTATCATGAAAGTAATGCGATTGTTTATGCTAAAGTACAAGCTGCATGGCGGGCAAATCTTGTTGCTCTTGTTTGTATCGGTGAGACATTGGAAGAGCGTGAGAATGGCAAAGTATTAGATGTAATCGCACACCAGCTTGAGAGTTCTTTACCAGATAATGCGACAGCACAAAATATAATTATTGCTTATGAACCTATATGGGCTATAGGTACGGGTAAAACTCCCACTTCAGAGGATGTTGCACAAGTGCATAATTTTATTCGTGATAAGATAAGCTATCGTTTTGGTAACGAGGGATGTAACATGCGCTTGCTTTACGGTGGATCTGTCAACTCATCAAACGCACTTGAACTTTTGAGTACTGCTCATGTTAATGGTGCTTTAATTGGTGGAGCAAGTTTAAAAGCGGTTGATTTTTTAACTATTTGTGATGTTTATCGTCAATTATAAGAAGAGAATTCATAATTATCTCTTGGATTATGCGCAATTTGTATATAAATAACTATAAATGTTTATAAAGAGCAGAGTTTATGCAAACAGTACTAATTGTAATTCATTTTTTGATTGTTATTACTTTGATTGGCGTTGTGTTGATTCAGCCCTCAGAAGGTGGCGGGCTTGGTACAAGTAGTGGCTCAGGGTTTATGAGTGCTCGTGGGACCAAAAACATGTTGACACGTTTAACGACTATCTTGGCAATTTGTTTTTTTACAATGTCCATTGTACTGGTTGTGGTTGGAAATATATCGAACTCTGATTCTGATATTCTTAATCGCATTCCAATTAATTCAGAACAAAATCCGGTAAACAAAAATACGACAGAGGAAGGTAAACCATCATCTAATCAAAGTTCCAAGCCTTCTATTCTTGAACAATTAGGTGGTGCTTCGACACCTTCTCAAAAGCAAAGTAAACCTGATACTCCTGCAGTTGAAAATCCGATTCCATCACCAATTGAAAATCCAAGTGATAATGGCGTCAACTAATTTTAAAAATAAAGTTTAGATTGTAAAAAATTGTTTTTGCATCTTTTTTTACTTTGCGAAGATAAAAATTTCTTTTTAGCATTTTTTTGACTAGAAAAATTATAATAAACTGCTTATTACCGTAAGCCCATGGCACGTTATGTTTTTATTACTGGTGGTGTGGTTTCTTCTCTTGGAAAAGGCATTGCTGCAGCAGCTTTAGCTGTGATATTACAGGCACGAGGATATCGTGTACGGATCCGTAAGCTTGATCCTTATTTAAATGTTGATCCAGGCACGATGTCGCCTTATCAGCATGGTGAAGTATTTGTTACCGATGATGGTGCAGAAACAGATCTTGATCTTGGTCATTATGAACGTTTTACTGGGCGTTCTGCTAATAACCAGGACAGTATCACGGCAGGGCGTATTTATCGCAATATCATTGAGAGGGAGCGTCGCGGTGATTATTTAGGAGAAACAGTTCAAGTTATTCCTCATGTTACAGATGAAATTAAGGCATTCATTACTACAGGAAATGAAGAATTTGATTTTGTCTTATGTGAAATAGGTGGGACGGTTGGTGATATTGAGGCAATGCCTTTTTTGGAAGCAATTCGTCAACTGCGTAATGAGTTGCCAAGGCAAAGTGCTGTTTATATGCATCTTACATTAATGCCTTATATTGCTTCTGCAGGTGAGTTAAAAACTAAACCGACACAACATTCTGTTAAAGAGTTGCAATCAGTTGGTATTGCTCCTGATATTTTATTAGTGCGTGCAGATCGACCTATTCCAGAATCAGAACGGCGCAAATTATCACTTTTTTGTAATGTTCGTCCAAGTGCAGTTATTCAGGCATTAGATGTTCTGACTATTTATGATGTTCCCATAGCATATCATAAAGAGGGTTTAGATTCAGAAGTTCTTTTTGCTTTTGGAATTAATTCAGCACCTCAACCAAATATGGATCGTTGGGAGGATATTACATATCGTATTCATCATCCTGAAGGGGAAGTAACGGTTGCAATTGTTGGGAAATATATAGGCCTGAAAGATGCTTATAAATCTCTTATTGAAGCAATTGCGCACGGTGGGTTAGCTAATAGAGTGAAGGTCAATATTGAATGGATTGAAGCAGAGCTTTTTGAAAAAGAAGATCCTGCGCCTTATTTACAAAAAGTTCATGGGATTTTGGTTCCTGGTGCTTTTGGTGGGCGTGGTGCAGAAGGTAAAATTCGAGCAATTCAATTTGCACGAGAACGTAAAATTCCATTTTTTGGCATTTGTTTTGGAATGCAATTAGCTTGTATCGAAGCTGCTCGCAATATTGCAAATATTGTAAATGCTTCATCAAGTGAATTTTGCGAGACAAAGGATGCGGTTGTAGGTTTAATGACGGAATGGCTTAAGGGGGATTTGCTTGAAAAACGTACAACATCTGGAAATCTTGGTGGAACAATGCGCCTTGGTTCTTTTGCAGCTCAATTAAAAGAAGGTAGCCATATCTCCAAAATTTATGGAACAACAAATATTTGCGAGCGGCATCGCCATCGTTATGAAGTCAATATTCATTATAAAGAAAGGCTGGAACAACTTGGATTTATTTTTTCTGGTATGTGTCCAGATGGTATTTTACCAGAAACAATAGAATATGTAGATCATCCATGGTTTATTGGTGTTCAATATCATCCAGAGTTAAAGTCACGTCCATTTGATCCGCATCCACTTTTTTCCTCTTTTATTGAGGCTACTTTAGAACAGAGCAGGTTGGTTTAGCTTTATAAATTACGTGCTCATTTTTTGAGGAATACAATGTCTAAACCAAATGTTTCTGTTAAAGTTGGAAATATTGTTTTTTCTAATGATGCACCTCTTTCTTTAATTGCAGGTCCTTGCCAGATGGAAAGTCGAGATCACGCTTTTGAAATGGCGGGTCGGCTTAAAGCAATTGCTGATCAAATTGGTATTGGGTTTGTTTATAAATCTAGTTACGATAAAGCTAATAGGACGTCTCTTAATGCGGCGCGTGGTATTGGTCTTGAAAAAGCAATGATTATTTTTTCTGATCTTAAGAAAGAATTTGGCTTTCCGATATTGACTGATGTGCATACAGAAGAGCAATGTGAGGCTGTTGCTTCAACGGTAGATATTTTGCAAATACCAGCTTTTTTGTGTCGTCAAACAGATCTTTTAGTTGCAGCCGCTAAAACGGGGCGTGTAATCAATATTAAAAAAGGTCAGTTTTTAGCTCCTTGGGATATGGAGAATGTCTTAAAAAAAATAACTCAGAGTGGTAATCCTAATGTTATGCTTTGTGAACGTGGTACTTCATTTGGTTATAACCGTCTTGTTTCTGATATGCGCTCATTGCCAATTATGCGTTCATTTGGAGCGCCTGTTATTTTTGATGCGACACATTCTGTTCAAGAACCAGGTGGAAAGGGTGATTCATCTAGTGGGCAGCGGCAGTTTGTTGAAGCATTAGCGCGTGCGGCTGTTGCTGTTGGTGTTGCAGGTGTTTTTTTAGAAACACATCAAGATCCAGATAATGCGCCATCTGATGGGCCTAATATGATTAAAATTGATAATTTACAAAGGTTGCTTGAAATTTTAATGGATTTTGATTGTTTGGCAAAAAAACATTGAATATTCGAGTATAGATAATTTCTATGAATGACGTTAAGAATAATGTGAATCAAAACATTCATTGTAAAAGAGAATTCGTATGACTGTAATTGTAGATATCATTGGGCGTGAAGTGCTTGATAGCCGTGGCAATCCAACTGTAGAAGTTGATGTTTATTTGGAAGATGGAGTTTTTGGTCGTGCCATGGTTCCTTCAGGGGCGTCGACTGGTACGCATGAAGCAGTGGAACTTCGTGATGGTGGTACGCGCTATCAAGGCAAAGGTGTTCAAAATGCTGTTGCTGCAATTAATGGCGAAATTCTTCAAGAACTTGGTGGGAGAGATGCAAGAAATCAAATGGCAATTGATCAAGCAATGATTGCTTTGGATGGAATACCTAATAAAGCGCGTCTTGGTGCTAATGCAATTTTGGGTGTTTCATTGGCAGTTGCAAAAGCGGCGGCAACATCATTAGGTCTGCCTTTATATCGTTATATTGGTGGGACGCAAGCTCACCTTCTTCCTACACCAATGATGAATATTATTAATGGTGGTGTGCACGCTGATAACCCAATTGATTTTCAAGAGTTTATGATTATTCCAGTAGGGGCGCCAACACTGAAAGAAGCGGTTCGTTATGGTGCTGAGATTTTTCATACACTAAAAAAACGTTTACAGGATGCAGGTTATAATACCAATGTTGGTGATGAAGGTGGTTTTGCACCTCATTTTAAGAGTGCTGAACAAGCAATTGATTTTATTATGGAATCTATTGCTGCATGTGGGTATAAACCAGGTGAACAAATTGCTATTGGTTTAGATTGTGCTTCAACAGAGTTGTATAAGAATGGTTCATATTTTTATGAAGGTGAAGGTAAGTGTCGTAATGTACACCAACAGGTAGAGTATTTAGCTCAGCTTGTTGATGCTTATCCCATAATAACGATTGAAGATGGAATGGCTGAGGATGATTGGGAAGGTTGGAAGCTTCTTACTGATTCGATCGGCAAAAAATGTCAACTTGTTGGTGATGATTTATTTGTAACAAATTCAGCGCGTCTGCGCGATGGTATTAAGATGGGTGTTGCCAATTCTATTCTTATTAAAGTCAATCAAATTGGCACATTAAGCGAAACGCTTGATGCTATAGAAACAGCGCACAAAGCAGGTTATCGTGCTGTTATATCTCATCGTTCAGGCGAAACGGAAGATTCTTTTATTGCTGATCTTGCAGTTGCAACAAATTGTGGGCAAATTAAAACTGGCTCACTTGCACGTTCAGATAGATTAGCAAAATATAATCAACTTATTCGTATTGAAGAAATGTTAGGAACGCAGGCCCTTTATGCGGGCAATTTGCATCGTTAATAGCTGTTAAACAAAATATTATATTCTTTATATTAACAGCATTTTTTAATTTTACTATTTTATTAATAGCTTCACTGTTTTATTAATAATAAGTAAATAATAATTTTATAGGTGGTTGTGATGAGAGGAAGAATTATTAGTCAGCAACAGGGGACATACCTTATTTCAGGTGATGATGGTGAACGTTACCGATTTGCGCTTTGTGATTGGTTAGGAAAAAGCTCACCAAAAGTTGGTGATTATCTTGACTTTGTTGGTAAGGATGGTGCTGCTACTTCTGTTTTTCCATTGGTGAAGCAACAATATTCAAAATTAGTTCTCGCACTTGTTTGTTTCTTTATAGGTACTTTTGGTGTTCATCGTTTTATAGTTGGTAAAACTGGAACTGGTGTTTTTATGCTTATCCTGTCTTTATCTATTTTGGGGTTACCTATTTCTGGAATTTGGGCATTTATTGATTTTATCGTCATTTTAGTAGGGGGATTTACTGACAAAGATGGAAATAAAATTAGAAGTTAGCGGATTTTATGTTTCGCTATAAAGTGTGACATTTTTATTGTTGCGGGTAATATAAAGTATAAAAATAAGCTGCGTACGGTTGTTTTGATAATAAGCTGTTAATCAAAGTCATGCATAAGTTGAATAGAATATTTTAAAAAGATCATGACTGTTATGTGGACAAAACAAAAACGTAGATCAATTATAGCACGCTTTATTCTACCATTTATGACGGTTGGGGTTTTAAGCTATTTTGGTTATCATATTTATCATGGTGACTACGGACTTTCTGCACGCAGCAAAATTATTCAGCATATTACTGAATTGAAGGAGGAGCTTTATAAAATAGAAATTGAGCGAATGTCTATTGAAAAACGTATTTCTCTTTTACGTGATGGGCATATCGAAAAAGATATGTTGGATGAATATGTAAGGAAGAATTTAAACTTTTCCAAACCAAATGAACTGACAATTTTAATTTCTCCTGACGAGATTAAAGGTTAACTACAATCGGTTAATCTAAAAAAACAATTTAAAACAGTCACTTATGATGAAATGTGAGCTGATTTTATAATACTTGTAACTTTTGTTCGTAAAGGTTATTTCTAGATAATCGTCGAAGGGAGTTTAATATGGCAGAACGGGCTAAAAAAAAATCTGCGCCGGTAGTGCAAGCCACATTATCAAACGTTATCAAAACAGCGAAGAGGGCTAATTTTACAAAAGATGAAACAATTGCTGCTTATCGCGAAATGCTTTTGATTCGTCGTTTTGAAGAAAAAGCAGGTCAACTTTATGGTATGGGCTTAATTGGTGGGTTTTGTCATCTTTATATCGGGCAAGAAGCCGTTGTTGTTGGCACATTAAAAGCAGCAAAAAAAGGTGATCAGATCATTACATCTTATCGTGATCATGGTCATATGTTAGCAGCTGGTATGAGTCCGCGTGGTGTTATGGCGGAATTGACAGGGCGTCAGGGAGGCTTTTCCAAAGGAAAAGGTGGCTCAATGCATATGTTTTCAAAAGAAAAGAATTTTTATGGTGGGCATGGTATTGTTGGTGCGCAAGTTCCAATTGGTACAGGCTTGGCTTTTTCGAATCAGTATCTTGGTAAAGATAATGTGACATTGGTTTATTTTGGTGATGGTGCTGCAAATCAGGGGCAAGTTTATGAAAGTTTTAACATGGCCTCACTTTGGAAGCTTCCTGTTGTTTATATCATTGAAAATAATCAATATGCTATGGGGACGTCAGTTTCTCGTGCATCTGCGGAAACAGATTTTTCCCGTCGTGGTCTTTCTTTTGAAATTCCAGGCATTGTCGTTGATGGTATGGATGTTCATGCAGTAAAAGGGGCTGCTGATGAGGCAATTGCTTGGGCACGTTCGGGGAAGGGGCCGATCATTCTTGATATGCAGACTTATCGCTATCGTGGTCATTCCATGTCTGATCCAGCAAAATATAGATCAAAAGAGGAAGTGCAAAAAATAAAAGAAGAGCAAGATCCGATTGATCAAATAAAACAACACGTTATTAAACAGGGTTGGGTTAGTGAAGACGATTTGAAGTCTATTGATAAAGAAGTCCGTGCAATTATCGCTGATGCAGCAGATTTTGCACAAAATGATCAAGAGCCAGATGCTTCTGAGCTCTATACTGATATTCTAGTTTAAAGTGGGGAACGTGAATATGTCTATTGATATTTTGATGCCAGCACTTTCACCAACAATGGAAGAAGGTAAATTGTCTAAGTGGCTCAAGAAAGAGGGTGATAACGTCAGCTCCGGTGATGTGGTTGCTGAAATTGAAACTGATAAAGCAACAATGGAAGTAGAGGCTGTTGATGAGGGTACTATTGGTAAAATTTTAGTTCCTGAAGGTACTGAAGGTGTGAAGGTTAATACTGCTATTGCAGTATTGTTGGAAGAGGGTGAAAATGCTGCAAATATTTCACAAACAACAACTAAAACAATAGAGAAAGCTTCTTCTTCTTTATCAATGCCAGTTCATCCTGTTTTTGATGTTGGAAGTGATCCTGATATCCCTGCGGATATTGAAATGGTTACGATGACGGTACGTGAAGCACTTAATCAGGCTATGGCTGAAGAAATGCGACGCGATGAGGCAGTTTTTTTAATGGGTGAGGAAGTAGCACAATATCAAGGCGCTTATAAGGTCAGCCAAGGTTTATTGAAAGAATTTGGTACGCGCAGAGTTATTGATACACCAATTACAGAACACGGTTTTGCAGGGTTGGGTGTTGGTGCAGCATTTGGAGGTTTGCGTCCTATTGTTGAATTTATGACATTTAATTTTGCTATGCAGGCGATTGATCAGATTATTAATTCAGCGGCAAAAACTCGTTATATGTCTGGTGGACAAATGTCTACTCCTATGGTTTTTCGTGGTCCCAATGGTGCTGCAGCACGTGTTGGAGCTCAGCATTCACAGTGTTATGCTGCATGGTATAGCCATATTCCGGGTCTCAAAGTTGTTATGCCTTACAGCGCAGCTGATGCAAAAGGTTTGCTAAAGGCTGCTATTCGTGATGATAATCCTGTTATTTTTCTTGAAAATGAGATTCTTTATGGTCATCAATTTGAAGTTCCTCAAATGGATGATTTTGTTTTACCCATTGGTAAGGCGCATATTCATAAGTCTGGTCAGGATGTGACAATTGTTGCTTATGGGATTGGAATGCATTATGCAGTTCAGGCGTTGCCGGAGATTGAGAAGCTTGGCATTGATGTTGAATTAATTAATTTGCGTACTATTCGCCCAATGGATCTTCCAACAATTCTTGCTTCAGTTAAAAAGACTGGTCGTTTAATAACGGTTGAAGAGGGGTATCCTCAATCATCTGTTGGTACTGAAATAGCAACACGTGTCATGCAGCATGCTTTTGATTATCTTGATGCACCAGTTTCTACAATTGCTGGCAAGGATGTTCCCATGCCTTATGCTGCCAATCTTGAAAAATTGGCTTTACCGAGTATTACTGAAATTGTCGAAGCTGTTAAGGCTGTGACTTATCGAGCATAACGAAGGAAAAAGCACTATGCCTATTAAGATTACAATGCCTGCGCTTTCTCCCACAATGGAAGAAGGAAATTTGCTGAAATGGAATATCAAGGAAGGCGATAAGGTCTCTACAGGCGATGTTATTGCTGAAATTGAGACAGATAAAGCAACGATGGAAGTAGAAGCTGTTGATGAAGGAACAGTTGCAAAGATTGTTGTTCCTGCTGGAACGCAGGGAGTTAAAGTTAATACTTTAATCGTGGTTTTGGCAGAAGAAGGTGAAAAGTTAAATGAAGTGGCTAAAATCACGGAAGATAAGTCTTCTTCTATTTCAGAGAGAGCACCGGTTGATGAAAAACAGGTGGTATCAAAGGATATACAGGTTTCTAATGCACCACAAGCTCAGCTATCAGTGCAGAAACATGAAAATAATACACGTCTTTTTGCATCACCTTTGGCGCGGAGATTAGCGGCTCAAGAAGGTCTTGATTTATCACTTATTTCTGGCACAGGCCCTCATGGGAGGATTATTAAGCGTGATGTAGAGAAAGTTCTAAGTGATGGTGCTCTTAAAGCTTCTTGTTCATTACAAGTTGGTCAACCAATGGCAACTGGTATTGCGGACGAACAAATAATAAAACTATTTAGAGAAGGTGAATATACACTTACACCTCATGATAGTATGCGTAAAACAATTGCTAAGCGTTTGACTGAATCAAAACAAATGGTGCCGCATTTCTACGTAACAGTAGACTGTGAGCTTGATGCACTGTTAGCGTTACGTGCGCAACTTAATGCTGCTGCTCCAATGGTTAAAACGCAAGAAGGTACTAAACCTGCTTATAAATTGTCCATAAATGATATGGTTATTAAAGCTATTGCGCTTTCTTTGAAAGCTGTACCTGATGCCAATGTGTCATGGCTTGAAGGTGGAATGCTTTATCACAAACACTGTGATGTTGGTGTTGCTGTTTCTATTCCAAATGGGTTAATTACACCAATTATTCGCCATGCAGAAGAAAAGTCTTTGCCTATTATTTCTAATGAGATGAAGGATTTTGCAACGCGTGCTCGTGAACGTAAGTTGAAACCAGAAGAATATCAGGGGGGGACAACAGCAGTATCGAATATGGGTATGTATGGCGTGAAAGAGTTTTCTGCCATTATTAATTCACCGCATGCAACGATTTTTGCAATTGGTGCAGGTGAACAGCGAGCAGTTGTTAAGGATGGTGCATTAGCGATTGCTACTATGATATCAGTTACACTTTCCACTGATCACCGCGCAGTTGATGGTGCGTTAGCAGCAGAACTTGCTCAGGCCTTTAAAAAGCTGATTGAAAATCCACTAGCAATGTTGATGTAGTGATTGTTAAAGTACTTCACATAAATTGTGTATGTGGCAAAAGTGATGATATGGAAAAAGTAGATCTGAATAGTCTTAATAATAGTTTTGTAGCTTCTTTTGATTTAATGAAGGTGTTTATGTGTATTCTTATAAACAGGATATACGAAAAAAATTTATCCTGTTAGTTTTCTGTTTTAAGCTCGGATAGTCTGGATCCGTTTTGTTTATGTCCATGGAGGGATTACTGTGGCAAATCTTTATGATATAATTGTGATTGGTTCAGGACCGGGCGGATATGTAACTGCAATTCGCGCGGCACAATGTGGTTTCAAGATTGCAATTGTTGAACGTGAACATTTGGGTGGTATTTGCTTAAATTGGGGTTGTATCCCAACAAAAGCTCTTTTGCGTTCAGCGGAAATGAAGCATTTTGCTGAACATGCAGAAGATTATGGGCTAAAACTTAATGGTTCAATTGAAGTAGATATTAAAAATGTTGTAGCGCGTTCGCGTGGGGTTTCAGCACGTTTAAATGCTGGTATTGGTTTTCTAATGAAGAAAAACAAGATTGATATTATTTGGGGTGAAGCAAAGCTAACTAAGGCAGCTAAAGGTAGCCAGCTTGCAGAAATTGTGGTTTCTCCATCATCCAAAGCAATTGTGCAACCACAAAATCCAATTCCTAAGGGAACATTAGGTGAGGGGACTTATCAGGCAAAGCATATAATTGTTGCGACAGGTGCTCGTCCACGTTCTATTCCCGGTATTGAACCAGACGGGAAACTTATTTGGACTTATTTTGAAGCGATGGTACCGCATACACTACCAAAGTCACTGTTGGTGATGGGGTCTGGAGCAATCGGTATTGAATTTGCTTCTTTTTATCATGATATGGGTTCTCAAGTAACTGTCATTGAAATGATGCCTCAAATTATGCCGGTTGAGGATGTTGAAATTTCAACATTTGCGCGTAAACAGTTAGAGAAAAAAGGCATACGTATTTTGACTGATGCAAAAGTAACAAAGGTTGAAAAAGCTGTTGATTCTATTACGGCGCATATCGATGTTAAAGGTAAAACAGAAACAATAACAGCTGACCAATTAATTTCAGCTGTTGGAGTTCAAGGTAATATTGAAAATCTTGGTTTAGAAGCATTAGGTGTCAAAACTGATCGTGGATGCATTGTAACTGATGAATGGAGCTGGACGGGTGTGGAAGGGATATATGCTATTGGTGATGTTGCTGGTCCCCCTATGTTGGCTCATAAGGCAGAAGAAGAAGGCGTAATCTGCATTGAGCGTATTGCAGGCCTGAAAAGTGTTCATGCACTTGATAAAGGAAAAATTCCTGGATGTACCTATTGTACACCACAGGTTGCCTCTGTAGGACTTTCAGAGAAAGCAGCAAAAGAGGCTGGTTACGATATACGTGTTGGTCGTTATTCTTTTTCAGCTAACGGTAAGGCAATTGCTTTAGGTGAAGATCAAGGGTTGGTTAAGACTATTTTTGATAAAAAAACAGGGCAGCTTCTTGGTGCCCATATGGTAGGAGCAGAAGTAACAGAACTCATTCAAGGTTTTGTTATTGCCATGAATCTTGAAACAACTGAAGAAGAATTAATGAGCACTGTTTTTCCACATCCGACATTATCAGAGATGATGAAAGAAAGTGTATTAGATGCGTACGATCAGGTTTTAAATGCTTGATAATTAGGTTATATGAAAAATTTTATATTTTATGATTTTTCATCGTCGGTTGCTCTTGAGAAGGCAGAGATCTTAGATGGTTACGGTGGTTGATAGAGTTACGAATAGACGTGTCCGTCATCCTGAAAAGGTGCATCGTCCAGATACGGTCATTCAGAAAAAACCAGATTGGATTCGTGTAAAAGCACCAACATCACAAATCTATAGGGAAACCCATAGTATTGTACGTTCCAATAAATTGGTGACAGTATGTGAAGAAGCCGGTTGTCCAAATATTGGTGAATGTTGGAGCCAGCGACATGCTAGCTTTATGATTTTAGGTGAAATATGTACACGAGCTTGTGCTTTTTGCAATGTTGCAACAGGTATTCCGCTTGCAGTTGATGATGATGAACCAGAGCGTGTGGCAGATGCTGTTGCACAGATGGCGTTAAAGCATGTTGTCATTACATCTGTTGATCGTGATGATTTGGTTGATGGTGGTGCACAGCATTTTGCGAAAGTTATTCACGCTATTCGTCAAAAGACTCCTACAACAACAATTGAAGTTCTTACACCTGATTTTCGCCATAAGGATAATGCATTAGAAATTGTAGTTGCTGCTAAACCTGATGTTTTTAATCATAATTTGGAAACAGTTCCATCTAAATATTTGAAAGTGCGTCCAGGGGCACGTTATTTTCATTCAATTCGATTGTTACAACGCGTTAAAGAACTTGATCCAACAATTTTTACAAAATCGGGAATTATGGTTGGTCTTGGGGAAGAACGGAATGAAATTTTTCAATTGATGGATGATTTGCGTTCTGCTGATGTAGATTTTATGACAATTGGGCAGTATTTGCAGCCTACGCGAAAGCATCATCCTGTCATTCGTTTTGTAACTCCTGATGAATTTGAATCTTTTGCCAAGGTTGGTAAGGCAAAAGGTTTTTTACATATGGCTTCTAATCCTCTGACACGTTCATCTCATCATGCTGGAGATGACTTTAAAGCTTTACAAAAAGCACGTGCTGAAAAATTTGCTTGATAGAGAGAGTTATGCCAACTTTTACAACACATCGGCAAATTGCCCATACTGCTCATGAAATGTTTAATCTTGTTGCAGATATTGAGTCTTATCCTGAATTTTTACCAATGTGTGAGGCTTTAATAATACGTTCTCGGAAGGAGTATGAGGAAAAGACATTGCTCCTTGCTGATATGACAGTTGGTTATAAAATGATTCGAGAAATGTTTACGACACAGGTACTTCTTCAACCTAAGAAAAATCTTATTGAGGTTAAATATATTGATGGTCCATTTAAATATCTTGAAAATCATTGGGTATTTCATCAAATTCAAAATATGAATGCGTGTAATGTAGAGTTTTTTATTAATTATGAATTTAAGAGCAAAATGTTAGAATTACTCACGGGATCGATGTTTGATATTGCTTTTCATAAATTTACAAATGCTTTTGAGAAGCGTGCTCATCAGATTTACGGTGTTTTAGAGATATAATAGTTGAGTTTGCTTGGATGCGTAATAAATATTGCATTTGCAGGCTGCATTATAACAAGACCAAAAACTAAAAATTAAATGCAGGGGGATATTATGACAAAATGCACAAATCTCATAAATTTATTGAGATACTATTTTCAAAATTTTTCATGTTTGTAACAAAAATCGAAATTATAGTCTTTTAAGTATTTTTTATTTTCAGTTATTGTAAGAACAAATTTTTGTAAAAGACATAGTGCGTTTATAAATTTAGTGCATATAGCTACCAGATTTATTTTAATTTCTTTGAATAAACAATGAATTTACTAATCGGATCTATCCAATGATTTTACAATATTGGTAGGGTTTGCAACTGTGATTTCTTTATAAAAACGCTACGGTTGTGAGTAATAGACCTTTTGAAAGACAAGTCGTTAGAACTATATGAGTCTGCATTTCACAAATGCATATTATTTTAAAATTTCTCCTGGGTAAATGACAGTAGCTGTTGCAAGAGAGGCAATGCCTTCTTCACGGCCTATGAACCCTAGTTTTTCATTAGTTGTTGCTTTAATAGAAATACGATCAGCTGAAATTGTGAGTATATTCATAAGGTGTGCTACCATCCTATGACGATAAGGACTGATTTTAGGTTTTTCTGCAATGAGTGTGATATCAACATTAGCAATACGACCGCCTGCTTTCTTAATAATATTAACAGCGTGGCTTAGGAAGATTTCTGATGATGCATTTTTCCATTGGGGATCAGAGGGAGGAAAATGGGTGCCTATATCTCCGGCACCTTGAGTAGCTAAAAGAGCATCTGTTAGTGCATGCAGAGCAACATCAGAGTCTGAATGCCCATTTAATTTCTTTGTAAAAGGGATTTTTACGCCACATAATGTGATATAATCACCATCTATAAAAGAATGGACATCATAGCCATTTCCAGTACGAATATCGGGGAACATAGGTGCTCTTTTTTGGAGATATGAATGTGCGGTTTCAAGATCTTCCGGCCATGTAATTTTTATATTATTAGAATTTCCAGGAATGATTCGCATAGGAATACCAAACCATTCGGCAATTGCTGAATCATCGGTGAAATTTTGTTTGCAAGATTGTATTGCTTTTTCATGAGCTGCTAAAATAAGTTCAAATGGAAAGCACTGCGGAGTTTGTGCACTATAGAAATTGGTACGAGGAACTGTTTCTACAACATAATGTGCATTGTTTACACGTTTAAGAGTATCGGAAATGGGAAGAACAGGCAGAACACCTTCTTGATGGTTGACAGTACTATGAATTTGCTCAAGAAGCTTGCTTTCGACAAAAGGGCGTGCACCATCATGAATATGAACATAGTCTGGTTTAATATCTTTGAGTGCATAAAGCCCGTATAAAGCGGAGAGTTGACGTGTAGTGCCCCCTTCTACAATGATGAGATCTTTCTTAAAATCAGCTATAGCATTTTCACATATTTGGTGGTCATCTGGGTGGATAACCAAAATAATGGTTGTGATAGCTGAATGTTGCAAAAAACAACGCACAGTATGATAAATAACCGGCTTTTGCCCTAAAAGTCGGTATTGTTTTGGACTATTTTGTAAAGATCCTGCTCTTTCGCCACGTCCAGCGGCTAATATTATAGCTGCAATAGAAATACTTAATTCCTTTTTAAAGTTTGGTTTAGGCTAATTGTTTTATTATTTTTCTATGATCAACTCTTTATTAACGTTGTAATAATGGTTGTTGTAAATCAGAAATGGATGTTGTTGATAACACATCGAAAAAAGCATTTAATGCATTTTTGAGTACGATATTTAAGTTACAGGAATTAACCAGTGGGCAAGTAACTTCTGTTTTATCAAAACATTCTGCCATAGAGAAATTGTCTTCTATTATTTTTACGACATCAGCCACTGATATCTCTGTTGCTGGTTTAGCCAATTTGATGCCACCATTGCGTCCACGTACTGTTTGTAAAAAACCTGCTTCCACTAATGGTTGAAGGATTTTAAATAAAAAAAACTCAGAAATGGCATATGTTTTAGCAATTTCAGGGATAGAACTTAAACTATCTTGATTAGATGCGCAGTACATGAGTATTCGGAGAGCATAATTTGTTTTTTTTGTTAATCGCATGACATCTCCTTGAAAAGTATTAATCAGACATACTTTATTTTAAAACTGTTTCAAAAATGTAGAAATTCTTTCTTAATTTTCTGAATTAGTTATATTTTAAACATAGCATTGCCAATTTTTATCACAAAGGGTTGTGTGAGAACAAGGAGATAAGTAACGTAAGATCACTATGAATACAACATCTGTGACAAATATCCAGCATATAAACCAAAATACTTATAGCGATGAGTCGCGTCGTTTAAGTAATGTGTATACATTTTGGGGTATCACAATTATTGTATTAGCTTTGCTAACAGCTTCTGTTTCATTTATTATTCTTGTCGGGTTAACCTCTATTGTACCTAATAGAGCTGTAACATTAGTCCTTATAGGAATTAATAGTATTTGGGTTTTGGGGCTGGGAGTTATTGTTCTATATGAAATAATTCCTATTATGCGTGCGTGGCGGTCAAGGCGTGCTGCTTCACGTCTTCATGTGCGTCTTATTTCATTGTTTGCACTTGTAGCAACATTGCCGGCTGTTGCTGTTGCTCTTGTTTCAGGGCCTGCTCTTAATTTAGGGCTTGATCGGTGGTTTGATACAACAACTCGGCAAATTGTGGGTTCTTCTATCGATTTAGCTAATGCTTATGCGGATGAAATGCTCCAAAATTTGAAAAATTTATCTTATGCTATGGCGTTTGCGCTTGATAATAAAAAGCTCCTAGCACACAATCCAGTTGAATATCGGTTACAATTAACACGTCATGCTGCAGGTCGTAATCTTCGTGGTGCGTTTTTGTTAAGCTCGACAGGGGCTATTTTTGCTTCAAGCGATCTTGGTGATGAAGATAAATTGCCCATTCCACCATCCCATCTTATTGCTCAAGCAACTAGTGAAAGACCTTTTTCTTTTCAGCCGGGAGTTCATGATTATTTTGGTATTGTTTTGAAATTTACGAATATCTCAAATACATTTTTATATTTGGTGCGTGATGTTGATAAAGATGTATTATCTGCTTTACGTTTAACGGAAATCAATACAGATCGTTATCGTGGTTTGAATGAAAATCGCCTGCCAACGCAAATTGCTTTTGGTATGCTTTATTTATGTCTTTTTTTAAGTTTATTTCTATCAGCTATTTGGGCTGGTATCGCTGTTGCTGATCGTTTGGTACGTCCTATTCGGCTTCTTATAGGTGCGGCTGATGATGTGGCCTCTGGAAATATGGAAGTTTTTGTGCCGGTACGCGCGAAGGATGGAGATATTGCCCAATTATCAAAAACTTTTAATTACATGGTCAGCGAACTTAAGAGTCGGCGCAATGAGTTGATAGCAGTTCGCGATCAAATCGACGAAAGGCGGCGTTTTTCTGAAGCTGTTTTATCGGGTGTAACAGCAGGTGTGGCTGGAATTGATGATAATGGGAATATTACAATTATTAATAGGTCTATTGAGACAATGTTTGGTATTAATTCTGAACAAGTTATAGGACACAGCCTTTTATCATTAAGTGCTGAAATCGGGAAGGTTTTTGAGTTTGTTCGTTCGTCAGGGCGCAAAAACCATCGTGAGCAGGTGACTTTAAATGTTGCAGAGAAAGAGCGCGTCTGTAATGTACAAATTACGATGGAAGAAGATGATGGGCAAGGGCAATCTTGGGTTCTAACAATTGATGATATTACAGACCTTGTAGAAGCACAACGTTCATCAGCATGGGCAGATATTGCACGCCGTATTGCGCATGAAATCAAAAACCCACTTACACCTATTCAGTTATCGGCTGAGCGTATTCGTAGACGCTATGGCAAAGTTATTACGCAAGATCAGGAGGTTTTTAATCAATGTGTTAATACAATTATTCGACAAGTTGGGGATATTGGGCGTATGGTTGATGAATTTTCTTCTTTTGCACGTATGCCCAAACCACACATGAGTTTTTCTGATGTACGTGGATTACTGCATGAGGCGTGTTTTTTGATAGAAGTTGCACGACATGATATCCATTTTGAACGAGATTTGGGAGATGTACCGCTTATAGGTGAGTTTGATAATCGTCTTATTGTTCAGGCATTCAGTAATGTTATTAAAAATGCGAGTGAAGCGATTGATGCAGTTGCGCGAGAAAAAGGTGTTCATGGCCATATTTTGATACGTTCTTATCGTCAAAGAGAACACTTGGTTGTGGATGTTATTGATAATGGTAAAGGGCTTCCTAAAGAACAAAGACAAAAATTATTAGAGCCTTATATAACAACGCGGGAAAAAGGGACAGGGCTTGGTTTGGCTATTGTCCGTAAAATTATTGAAGATCATGGTGGCTACATGGAATTGCATGATGCACTAGATAGTTTTTATGAAGGTCGTGGTGCGATGATTCGTATGGTATTTCCGGCGGTTTGAGCAAGAAGTGTGGCACAAATCATAAGATAAGGGAATGAGATGGTAGCAGATATCTTAATTGTTGATGATGAAGCAGATATTCGTGAGCTTATTGCTGGTATTTTGAATGATGAAGGTTATGAAACACGTGTTGCGTGTCATGCTGATGAGGCATTAGCACAAATTAATGAACGTGTTCCAAAGCTGATTTTTTTAGATATTTGGTTGCAAGGAAGTCGTCTTGATGGTTTGGCATTGCTTGATGAAATCAAAGCGCGACACCCCTCTCTTCCAGTAGTAATGATTTCTGGTCATGGCAATATTGAAACAGCTGTTTCTGCTATAAAGCGAGGTGCGTATGATTTCATTGAAAAGCCCTTTAAAACTGATCGCCTTATCTTGGTTGCTGAACGAACTCTTGAAAACTCAAAATTAAAACGTGAGCTTTTAGAATTACGGCAACGCTCAAGTGAGATACAAGAGTTGCTTGGAACATCGACTGTTATGAAACATTTGCGCCAAGTTATAGAAAAAGTGGCGCCGACTAATAGTCGTATTATGATTACTGGTCCTTCAGGTGCAGGGAAAGAAATGGTGGCGCGTACTATTCACGCACTTTCAGCACGTTCTAATGGACCATTTGTTACGATAAATGCCGCAACGATTGTTCCCGAAAGAATGGAAATAGAATTATTTGGCAATGAAATAGAGGGTAGTGAACGCAAAATCGGTGCATTGGAAGAGGCTCACGGTGGGATATTATATATTGATGAAATTTCTGATATGCCACGTGAAACTCAGGGTAAGATTCTTCAGGTATTAACGACACAAACATTTGAGAGAGTTGGTGGTACGAAGCGTGTCAAAGTGGATGTTCGTGTAATTTCTTCAACAGCACAAAATATTGAAAATTTAATTTCTGATGGGCGATTTAGAGAAGATCTCTTTCATCGTCTTGCAGTTGTTCCCATTACTGTTCCACCGCTTTCTGCACGTCGTGAAGATATTCCGGAACTTGTTCGACATTTTGTTAAAGTCATATCACATCAACTTGGTATTAAACCACGTGAAATCAGTGATGATGTTATAGCTGTTTTGCAAGCACATACGTGGCCAGGTAATGTGCGTCAATTACGTAATAATATTGAGCGTCTCCTCATTCTTGTGCGTGATGATGAACCAATAACAACAGAGTTACTTCCTGTTGAAGTGAGTGATTCTTTTCCACGTGTTAAAATAGATACAGATGAGAATATAATGGATTTACCATTGCGTGAGGCGCGTGAATTATTTGAAAAGAGGTATTTAGTGGCACAGATCGGACGTTTGGGTGGGAATATATCTCGTACTGCTGAATTCATAGGTATGGAACGCTCAGCTTTACATCGTAAACTTAAAGCGCTTGGAGTTTCATAAATTATGCGTGTTATTATTTGTGGGGCAGGGCAGGTCGGTTATGGGATAGCAGAGCGTCTTGCTGCTGAGAATCATGATATAACTGTTATAGATGTTGAAGCGAGATTGGTTGAAAAAATTCGCGATGCATTAGATGTTAGAAGTTTTGTTGGTCATGGTTCACACCCTGAAGTTCTTTTGGCTGCAGGTGCTGATGAAGCTGATATGCTGATCGCAGTAACTTTATTTGATGAAGTCAATATGGTGGCTTGTCAGGTAGCACATTCATTATTTAATATTCCAACTAAAATAGCTCGTATTCGTTCACAATCGTATTTAGATCCACGTTATAAAACTCTGTTTGCAAGGGAAAATATTCCTATTGATGTAGTTATTTCGCCAGAAGTTGAAGTTGGGGAAATGGTTCTACGGCGGATTGCCTTGCCTGGGGCGATAGATGTTCTCTATTTTTGTAATGATGATATCGTTGCATTTGCTTTGGAGTGTATGGAGGATTGCCCAGTCATTAATACACCTTTACGCCAGTTAACGGAGCTTTTTCCCGATCTTCGAACAACAGTTACTGCTATTAAACGTGGTTCAGAATTACTGGTAGCGCATTCAGATACGCAATTGCGCGTTGGTGATGTTACTTATCTTATTGCGGCTCGCGATCAGGTACGTCGTGCAGTTGGACTTTTTGGTCATAAAGAACAGGAGGCACATCGCATAATTATTGCAGGGGGTGGTCACATTGGTTTATACGTTGCTCAGGCTATTGAAAAACGCCTGCATAAGTTAAAATTAAAAATTATAGAGGCAGATAAAGAAAGAGCACTAACAATTGCCGATCAGCTCGAAAAAACAACTGTTTTATATGGTAATGTATTAGATCCGGTAATTCTTCAAGAAGCTGGAATTGACCAAGCTGATTTGATGATTACATTAACCAATCAAGATCAGGTTAATCTTTTAAGCGCTATTATAGCTAAAAGACAGGGGTGCAAAGCCAACATGGTTTTGATTAATAATGTTACTTATCAGGAATTTAGCCGTACAGTTGGTATAGATGCGTACTTAAATCCTCGTAGTGTTACTGTATCAAAAATTTTACAGCAAATGCGTCGGGGACGCATTCGTGCTGTTCATTCGGTTTTTAATGGTGCTGCAGAAATTATTGAAGCTGAAGCAATGCAGACTTCCTCACTGATTGGTAAGTCATTATCAGAGCTCAAGTTGTCAGATGGTTTAAGGATTGGTGCAATTTATCGCAATAATACAATTATACAACTTTTAGCAGATACGCGTATTTTACCGGGTGATCGAGTAGTAATGTTTGCTCTTTCTGATAGTGTTCGTGATGTTGAACAATTATTTCGTGTAAGCTTAGAATATTTTTAAATTACCTAGGATATTTGTATTTTTAGTATGATCATAAAAAACTGATTAATTGGCTTTTGTTAAGCAATCAAAAATTGAAATCAGCTAGTATCTTAAGTTTTAGTGATAAAAAATGCACTTTTACTTGTTGATGTTAATCATATAAGGCCGAATCAATTCTATTGTATTTAATACACTATCACTTTAGTTTCAATTTTCATAAGTTATGAACACAATTATATAAATTACTCAATTTTCAGATTTTTTTGTGTTATGTTAATGTTCAAATTAATAAAGTGTTTGGTTAGATCTAAGTATTTATCTTGAAAATAGTTTCATCTAATAGCAAATCAAATGTGGTTAGCAAAAACAATGCTAAAGAGTCAAAATTTTAGCATTTTATTGTTTATCTGGTAATCCCAATGATGAAAATGTTTGAAGGTTATTTTGCAAGTTTAAAAATTATTTTTGATATTAATTGGAGTTTTAAACACTGCATCTGAAAGCCATAATTAATAGAAAGAAAAATTCCTAATTCTAGCAAGAAGGTTGGGAATAACAATGTCTAATAATGATGATATTGTGTGATTAACTAAATAATATGATTTTTTCATAAACAAGAAAATTTTATTACTAAACAAGGTGGCAAAGCTGGAAGGATTTTTAATTTAGCTTTTAATTTTGAAATAATGAATAAGCTACTTTGTATAGAGTTTCATTATACAAAATGTTAGAAATATCTTATTTGAGAAGAAAGTTTTTAGCATTAAGCAAAATTGCGTATATTTAATGCTCAGAATTTGTTTGAGTAGAGTTTTTATAACTATTTTAACTATTGGAATTTTAATTCTATTTATCATGGTTGATTGTGGCTTGCGTCAGGAGAGTATTGCTAGCCTATGACTAATGCAGTTATATGCATCAATAGAAATTTTTATTAATGGAAGTAAAAATATGAGCGATCCAATAAAAACAGCACTGAATTTGATTCCTATGGTTGTCGAACAGACTAATCGTGGTGAACGTGCTTATGATATTTTTTCCCGTCTGCTGAAAGAACGAATCATTTTCATTAATGGCCCTGTTGAAGATGGTATGGCAATGCTTGTGTGCGCTCAATTGCTTTTTTTAGAAGCGGAAAATCCTAAAAAGGAAATCAGCCTTTATATTAATTCACCAGGTGGTGTGGTAACATCTGGAATGGCGATTTATGACACTATGCAGTTTATTCGTCCTCCTGTTTCTACTTTATGCATGGGGCAAGCAGCATCTATGGGGTCATTACTTTTAACAGCTGGAGCAAAAGGTCACCGTTTCTCGTTGCCAAATGCACGTATCATGGTACATCAACCGTCTGGTGGTTTTCAGGGGCAGGTCTCTGATATTGAACGGCATGCGCAAGATATTATAAAGATGAAACAACGTTTAAATGAAATTTATGTTCAACATACAGGTCAGGATTATGAAATTATTGAAAAAACTCTTGATCGCGATCATTTTATGACAGCAGAAGAATCTAAAAATTTTGGTTTAATTGATGATGTTATACAATATCGCACGGTAACTGAAAAAGAAGAAACAGATTAAGAATTTTTATAGAAAAAGTAGCTAATTGTTAAGTACATAAAAATTGCCTTTAAAATAGCTATTTTAAAATATAAGTTTTATAAAATTTGTCATAAAATAATAAGAAAACACCCAAGAATATTGTGATAATCGTAGTTTTGATATATTTGGGATTGTTGTTATAAAAAACCTCTTTAAGAAGATGAAGTTCAGATATTGAGGTGAAAGGAAAATGAGATGAGCAAAGTTAGCAATAGTGGGGGCGAATCAAAAAATACTCTCTATTGCTCATTCTGCGGCAAAAGCCAGCACGAAGTGCGTAAGCTCATTGCAGGGCCTACTGTATTCATTTGTGATGAATGTGTAGAACTTTGTACAGATATTATCCGTGAAGAAAGTAAATCTTCAGGGGTCAAAGCACGTGATGGTGTTCCTACTCCACAAGAAATTTTAACAGTTCTTGATGACTATGTTATTGGTCAGCGGTATGCAAAACGTGTCCTTTCTGTTGCTGTTCATAATCATTATAAACGTCTTGCGCATCAGTCTAAGAATGGTGATATTGAATTATCTAAATCGAATATTCTTCTTGTTGGCCCAACGGGATGCGGTAAAACCTATCTTGCACAAACATTGGCACGCATTATTGATGTGCCCTTTACTATGGCAGATGCAACCACTTTGACTGAAGCAGGTTATGTAGGTGAGGATGTTGAGAATATTATTTTAAAACTTCTACAATCTGCAGATTATAATGTTGAGCGTGCACAACGTGGCATTGTTTATATTGATGAAGTTGATAAAATTTCTCGTAAAGCTGACAATCCTTCTATTACAAGAGATGTTTCAGGTGAGGGGGTTCAGCAAGCATTGTTGAAAATTATGGAGGGGACAGTGGCTTCTGTTCCTCCCCAAGGTGGGCGTAAACATCCACAACAAGAGTTTCTTCAGGTTGATACAACAAATATTTTATTTATTTGTGGAGGTGCTTTTGCTGGTTTAGAGCGAATTATTTCAGGGCGTGGTGAAAAAACTTCAATAGGTTTTTCTGCTACTGTAAAAGCTCCCGATGAGCGTCGGGTTGGTGAAATTTTTCATGATTTAGAGCCTGAAGATCTTGTAAAGTTTGGTTTAATACCAGAGTTTATTGGCCGTCTTCCTATTATAGCTACTTTAGAAGATTTAGATATTAATGCGCTTGTTCAAATTTTATCGCAACCAAAAAATGCATTGGTTAAGCAGTATAAACGTCTTTTTGAAATGGAAAATGTTGAATTAACATTTCATGAAGATGCTTTACGCGTTATCGCCAATAAAGCGATTGAGCGTAAGACTGGAGCACGCGGTTTGCGCTCTATTATGGAGAAAATTCTTCTTGATACTATGTTTGAGTTGCCAACTCTTGAAGGGGTCCAAAAGGTGGTGATTTCAAGTGATGTAGTTGAAGGAAAAGCTCGCCCTCTTTACATTTATTCGGAGTGTACAGAAGATAAAGAAAACGTATCAGCATGACGTTATAGTAAATATCGTTAATGAGTACTATTTTAAGTGGATCTTCTGAAGTATTATAGCGTAATGCTTGATTTATTTATTCGTAATTACTATTTCATTTATTATAGAGAAGCTGCTATTTTCTAGAGATAAGCTTATGTGGGGGTGAATTATAGGCTCCAGAAAGGAAAAATATGCAACATATTGATGAAAAGACAAAAAAGGTAACAGAAGAGCTTTACGCTGTTTTACCGCTTCGTGATATTGTTGTTTTTCCACATATGATTGTTCCGCTTTTTGTTGGTCGAGAGAAATCAATTCACGCTCTTGAAGAGACGATGATAGTAGATAAGCAGATATTATTAGCCACACAAAAAAATGCTTCTGATGATGATCCAAAATCAGAAGATATTTATGATATTGGTACTTTTGCCAATGTTCTTCAACTTTTAAAACTTCCTGATGGCACTGTAAAAGTTTTGGTTGAGGGGACTGCGCGTGCAAAAATTAACCAATTTACTGAAAATGAAAGTTATCATCAAGCTTATGCAACTGTTATAGAAGAGTCTGAAGAGAACGAAGTTGAGATTGAAGCTCTTTCTCGGTCAGTGATTGTTTATTTTGAAAATTATGTAAAACTTAATAAGAAAATTTCTCCTGAAGTTGTAAGTGCTATCGGCCAGATTGATGATCCTTCTAAGCTTGCTGATACTATTGCTTCACATTTGGTGATTAAACTTTCAGAAAAACAAGAAATTTTGGCATTATTATCTGTTCGTGATCGTCTTGAACGTATACTTTTCTTCATGGAAGGGGAAATTTCTGTTTTACAAGTTGAGAAACGTATTCGTTCACATGTCAAGCGGCAGATGGAAAAAACTCAACGAGAATATTATCTCAATGAACAAATGAAAGCTATTCAGAAAGAGCTGGGAGCGGGTGATGATAGCCGTGATGAGTTGTCTGAATTAGAGGATCGTATCAAAAAAACAAAGCTTTCAAAAGAGGCAAGTGTAAAGGCTGGGGCAGAGCTTAGAAAATTACGTAATATGTCTCCCATGTCTGCGGAAGCAACAGTTGTACGTAACTATCTTGATTGGCTTTTAACTATACCTTGGGGCAAAAAGTCGAAGATTAAGAATGATTTGAACTTTGCTGAAAAAGTCATGGACAATGAGCATTTTGGTCTTGAAAAAATTAAAGAACGAATCGTTGAATATTTAGCAGTACAAAGTCGATCATCAAAAATAAAAGGTCCCATTATTTGTCTTTTAGGTCCTCCGGGTGTCGGAAAGACATCACTTGCACGTTCTATTGCAAAGGCAACAGGCCGTGAATATGTCCGCATCTCATTAGGGGGTGTTCGCGACGAGGCAGAAATTCGTGGGCATCGCCGAACTTATATTGGTTCTATGCCTGGAAAAATTATTCAGTCTATGAAAAAGTCTAAAAAGACTAACCCTCTTTTTTTACTTGATGAAATTGATAAGATGGGCCAAGATTTCCGTGGAGATCCTGCTTCAGCTTTGTTGGAGGTGCTTGATCCTGAACAAAATAGCACATTTATTGATCATTATTTAGAAGTGGAATATGATCTTTCTGATGTGATGTTTATTGCAACTGCAAATACGCTTAATATTCCAGGGCCGCTAATGGATCGGATGGAGATTATTCGTATTGCTGGTTATACTGAGTGTGAAAAGGTAGAGATTGTTAAGCGGCACCTTTTGCCAAAAGCATTGAAAGATCATTCTTTATCCAAAAAAGAGTTTAGTGTTTCTGATGGTGCTATAAAATCGGTTATCCAGTTTTACACACGTGAAGCCGGTGTTCGTAATCTTGAGCGTGAATTAATGAAGATGGCGCGTAAATCGGTTACAAAAATTCTTAAAACGAATCAAAAGTCTATAGAAATTACAGAAGATAATATTAATGATTTTTTGGGAACGAAGCGTTATCGCTTTGGTCAAATTGAGGGTGAAAATCAAATTGGTGTTGTTACTGGGCTTGCGTGGACCGAAGTTGGTGGAGAACTATTGACTATTGAAGGTGTTATGATGCCAGGTAAAGGCAAAATGACTGTTACTGGGAATTTGCGTGATATCATGAAAGAATCAATTTCTGCGGCAGCATCTTATGTGCGTTTCCGTGCTGTTGATTTTGGTATCGAGCCGCCTCTTTTTGATAAGCGTGATATCCATGTTCATGTTCCAGAAGGTGCTACACCAAAAGATGGTCCATCAGCTGGAATTGCAATGGTAACAGCAATTGTTTCAGTATTAACAGAGATCCCTGTTTATAAGGACATTGCTATGACTGGTGAGATTACCTTACGTGGGCGCGTTTTGCCAATTGGTGGATTGAAAGAGAAATTGCTTGCGGCTCTTCGGGGAGGTATTAAAAAGGTACTTATTCCTGAGGAAAATGCAAAAGATTTGATTGATATTCCTGATGACGTCAAAAATAATATGGAGATTATTCCAGTAAGTCATGTGAGTGAAGTTCTTAAACACGCTTTGGTTCGTTTTCCTGAAGCAATTGAATGGACAGAGCCTTCTACAGTGTCTACGTCTATCAGAACGGAAAGCGATAATGAGGGGGTGCCGGTAGCGCACTGATTCTTATATTGATTCTTATTTTGTTCTATAATTTCTAAATTTTAAAGACGGTGAAGTCCATTTTTGGGGTTACTACTTTATTTATTTTAGAAAAAAAATGAAAAATTCCGTGAATAACTGTGATTAATGCTAAAAAACAATATTTTCAAAGAAAATAAAACTTCTGTTTGCTGCGCTTTTCAATAAACTTATTGACGATCGGATGAATTATATTGTCCGACTAATATAGGGAAAGGAAAAATTCAATGAATAAAAGTGAATTGGTTAATTCTATTGCTGAAAAAGCAGGTGTTTCAAAAACACTGGCTGGTTCAGTTCTCGATGCTTTTATCGCTTCTGTAACAGAAGCTTTGGCTTCAGGAGGTGATGTTCGTCTTCCAGGTTTTGGTTCTTTTGAAGTTTCTAAACGTGCTGCTACAAAAGGGCGCAACCCTTCAACAGGTGTTGAAATTCATATTCCAGCGCGCTCTGTACCTAAATTTTCTGCAGGTAAAAGCCTTAAAGAGGCCGTTAATAAAAAATAATTGAGCTACATGAAAAAACCCGATTTATATATAATCGGGTTTTTTTTAAGTTTTTTTAAATACTTTCGCGCAACTTTGCACAAGCAAGGGCGATTTATATTATTATTAAGGCTATTTATTAAAAAAAGGTCCTTTTAAATAGCTGAGATGGGGTAATAGCTGTATATTAAAAAATGTATTTACCCCACATTTTAAGTAAAATGCTCGATTGTAAGTTAGATATCTGTTGTGAATAATAGTTGATAATTCAAGTTAGGCTAATAATTATCACGAGTTTATTCATACAAGCTAGATCTGTTGAAGTACTGAAATATTAGATTATAAGCAGATCTAGAATAGCTTTTTAACTCTATTTAAGCACTGCAATGTATTGAATGATCCACTTTAAGGTTAATTAAAGTTTGTTTAATGGGCTAAAAACAGAAGCAATGAGTGCTTTATTAAGATTAAAAGGATAATGATTAGTTTAGAGATTATTTTGATTCTTCATGTGTTAACCACTGAATACAATCATTTAAGGCTCGTGTAATTATAGCTTGTTTTTTCGCTAGTTTTTTTTCTTTGCTAGATAAACGTTTTGAGTGATGAACACAGTCAACAGGTGGAAAAAGACCAAAATTGATATTCATTGGTTGGAAAGATTGTTTGCCTGTTTCTTGAGTTGCAATGTGTCCACCAGTAATATGGTTTAAAAGAGCTCCAAATGCTGTAGTTTTTGGCGGTAAAGAAGGACAAGTATGATTATATTCAGCAACAGCAAAACGCCCAGCTAAAAGCCCAATTGCAGATGATTCTACATAACCTTCGCAACCTGTGATTTGTCCAGCAAAACGTAATTGGGGCTTTTGTTTTAAGCGAAGGCTTTTATCAAGAATAATTGGTGAATTGAGATAAGTATTGCGATGAAGACCGCCAAGACGTGCGAATTCTGCTTTTTCAAGTCCAGGTATTGTTCTAAAAATACGAATTTGTTCACCATATTTTAGCTTCGTTTGAAAGCCAACCATATTGTAAAGAGTGCCAAGTGTGTTATCTTGACGTAATTGAACAACGGCATAGGGTTTAACTGTAGGATTATGAGCGTTCGTTAGTCCTATAGGTTTCATTGGCCCATATCTGAGGGTTTCAAGGCCACGTTCAGCCATCACTTCAATTGGTAGGCATCCATCAAAATAAGGTGTCTTTTCAAATTGACGAAATTCTATTTTTTCTGCACTTTTCAGTGCTTGAACAAATGTTTCATATTGTTCTCTATTAAGGGGGCAGTTAAGGTAATCTTTTTCAGTTTTTTCAGGGCCGATTTTGTCATAGCGAGATTGATACCAACAGATGTCCATATTAATGCTATCAGTATAAATGATAGGTGCAATAGCATCAAAAAAGGAAAGTGCTTCTGTTCCTGTTATTGCTTGTATTGTTTGTGCAAGTGCTGGTGAAGTAAGCGGACCTGTTGCAATAATAATATTATGCCAGTTTTCAGGAAGGTTATGAATTTCTTCGCGTTCTATAGTTATAAGGGGATGATTTTCAAGTGCTTCTGTAACAGTTTGGGAAAATCCATCACGGTCAACAGCAAGAGCGCTTCCTGCTGGAACTTTATTAGCATCTGCAGCCTTCATAATTAGGGATTTGGCTAATCGCATTTCAGCGTGTAAAAGACCAACGGCATTTGTGGATGAATCATCTGAACGAAATGAATTTGAGCAGACAAGTTCTGCAAGTTTATCTGTTTTATGAGCATCGGATTTTCTTTTTGGTCGCATTTCATGTAAAATGACAGGGATTCCTGATTGGACAATTTGCCAACTTGCCTCACTACCAGCAAGACCACCACCGATGATATGAATTGGAATGTTAAATTTATTTGACATAATCTCCTTTTAATGGAAGTAGTGCTATCTGAAAAGCATAGATTTTACTTCTGTAATTTATAAGAAGTATATATATTTGAGTTTTTAAATGTATTTACTTTCTTTTTTGCTTTAATTGGTTGGGATTGAGTGGTATAGAAACGCCGCTTATATGAGGTTATTGGTTAACGGGTTTAAGCGGATGTGGCGAAATTGGTAGACGCACCAGATTTAGGTTCTGGCGGGAGACCGTGGGGGTTCGAGTCCCTCCATCCGCACCAAAATGATCCTTACATACCACGGGTTTTTGCGTATGTGAAAATCCGCTTCATGTAGATCTAACACTACAGTGTTGGGGTGTAATTGTTACCGGAGTGGATTTATCCATTCCTCAGAAATATGAAAGTTGTTCGATGCAAGTTACCGAAACGCTTAATGAAGGACTGAAGCGCGAAATTAAAATCGTGGTTCCAGCAAAAGATTTGGAAATAAAATTGAATGAACGGTTGGATGAAACCAAAGATAAGATTAAGCTTAATGGTTTTCGTCCCGGTAAAGTGCCCACTAGTCATTTGCGGAAAATGTATGGTAAATCTTTTATGGCTGATCTTCTTAATGAGATTATTAAGAACGCTCCAAGCTCCATTTTGGCTGACCGCAATGAACGTTCTGCAACACAGCCGCACATTGATATAAAAGAAGATAAAGAAGTTCTGGATGGCAAGGCTGATTTTGTTTTTAATTTGAAGTATGAAGTTTTACCACAGTTTGACATTAAAGACTTTAAGAACATAAAAGTTACCCGTGAGCTTGCTGATATTCCTGAAAAGGAGATTGATGAACAGGTAAAGAATGTTCTTTCTTCTACTCGTAATTATTCTGAAAAAAATGCTCCTGCTGTAGAAGGTGATCGCGTTACAATCGATTATATTGGTAAACTTGATGATGTTCCATTTGATAATGGAGCAGGTAATGATGCACAATTGATTCTTGGTTCGAAACAATTTATTCCTGGTTTTGAGGAGCAATTGGTTGGTGTAAAAGCAGGTGATACAACAACAATTTCTGTTAAATTTCCTGATGATTATAGTGCTGCACACTTAGCTGGTAGAGATGCTGTGTTTGATGTCACTGTTAAAGCTGTGTTCAAACCAGATGAATTAGAGATTAATGATGAATCAGCTCAAAAGCTTGGTGTAGAGTCTCTTGATCGTTTACGTGAAATTGTACGTGGGCAAGTTGAAAGTAAATATGGTTCAATGACACGTCAAAAAGTTAAGCGTCAAATTCTTGATGCATTAGATGCTGACTATAATTTTGAAATTCCTAAATGCCTTTTGGATGTTGAATTTAATAACATATGGGGTCAGGTTAATAACGATTTACAAAAAGCTGGTAGCAGTTTTGAAGATGAGGGCACTACAGAAGAACAAGCACGGCAAGAATATCAGCTGCTTGCTCAGCGTCGTGTTCGTCTTGGTCTAGTACTTTCTGAAATTGGGGTGCGGGCTGATGTTAAGGTAAGCGAAGATGAGTTACAAGCAGCAATCTTTGATCAGGTTCGTCAGTATCCTGGGCAAGAGAAAGAAATTATGAATTTTTTCCGGAATACACCGGAAGCTGTAGCAAGCCTACGTGCACCGATTTTTGAAGAAAAAGTCATTGATTATTTGTTGGCACAGATAAAAGTCACAGATAAAACAGTGACTGTTGAAGAGTTAATGAAAGAGGATGACGAATTAGATTTAACTAAGAAGAGTGTAACTAAGAAAAAATCCGCAGTGAAAGAAAAAGGTGTAAAAAAAGTTTCAGCTAAAAAGAAAGCACCTAAAAAGGATTAATTGCATACAATAAAATAGTCTAATAAAACCAGGGTTTTATTAGACTTATATTCTTAAAGTTTGCACTTATAGTAGTTTTAAACCGGCTTGAGTGTATTTTTAATATTGATAGTGGATTAGCAATGGAAATCGTTGATACTCGTACCCCTGATCCTAGGCGTTTTATTTCCGGAGCTACAGGAGATTGGGAAGTTATCATTGGCATGGAGGTCCATGCGCAGATTACATCGGATTCAAAGCTTTTTTCGGGTGCATCAACTAAATTTGGTGCTGAACCAAACAATCATGTATCGTTTATTGATGCAGCTATGCCTGGTATGTTGCCTGTTATTAATCAAGAATGTGTTCGCCAAGCTATTCGGACTGGTTTGGGGTTAAAGGCTAAAATTAATTTAAGATCTGTTTTTGATCGTAAAAACTATTTTTATCCAGACTTGCCACAAGGGTATCAAATTTCGCAATTTCAGTATCCGATTGTAGGGGAGGGGAAAGTCGTTGTCTCTGTTGGGCCAGATTCGAATGGTCAATTTGAAGATATTGAAATTGGAATTGAGAGGTTGCATCTTGAACAGGATGCAGGCAAATCCATGCATGATCAGCACCCAATAATGTCTTTTGTGGATCTTAATCGCTCTGGTGTAGCTCTTATGGAAATTGTTTCCAAACCGGATATGCGTTCATCAGATGAGGCTAAAGCCTATATGACGAAATTACGCACTATTGTTCGTTATTTGGGTACTTGTGATGGTAATATGGATGAGGGTTCCATGCGTGCTGATGTGAATGTATCAGTTCGCCGTCCTGGTGAGGCTTTTGGGACTCGTTGTGAAATTAAGAATGTTAATTCTATTCGCTTTATTGGTCAGGCGATTGAATATGAAGCACGTCGTCAGATTGCGATTTTAGAAGATGGTGGTGTAATAGATCAGGAAACTCGACTTTTTGATGCCACTAAAGGTGAAACACGATCTATGCGTTTAAAGGAAGAGGCGCATGATTATCGTTATTTTCCTGATCCTGATCTTTTGCCATTGGAGTTTGATCAAGCATTTGTAGATGCTTTAGCTGCAGAATTACCAGAATTTCCTGATGATATAAAACTACGCTTTATCAATGAGATGGGGTTGACTGTATATGATGCATCCATTCTTGTAACAGAAAAAGCAATTGCTGATTATTTTGAAGAAGTAGCGCGTGGACGTGATGGAAAAATAGTTGCCAATTGGGTGATTAATGACCTTTTAGGTGCTTTGAATAAAGATAATCGTGCAATTGAGGATACGCCAGTTACTCCAGATCAATTAGGGGCGATTATTGACCTTATTAAAGAGGGGGTTATTTCTGGAAAAATTGCCAAAGATTTATTTGAGATTATCTGGAATGAAGGTGGAGATCCACGTCAAATTGTAGAAGAGCGTGGTATGAAACAAGTGACGGATACAGAGGTTATTAAGGGCGTTGTTGATGAAATTATTGCTAATAACTCTGATAAGGTTGCTCAAGCAAGGGAAAAGCCCGCTTTAGTTGGTTGGTTTGTTGGACAAGTTATGAAAGCAACAGGAGGCAAGGCAAATCCTCAGGCTGTCAATGAATTGGTTAAAACGAAACTAAAAATAGATTAGGTATTATAGGGTGGAGGAAAGTTTATCAATATGATATTTATTTGTAATATGAAATATACAAAATAAAAGTTCGTTTTTCAAAAAGGTACGATTGAGTTTTATGATAGTTTTTATTTTTTGGTAGTTTCAGGCATCGTAACAATTTATTCTAACGGGTAAGGTTGTGGGGTGCACTAAAGAAGTGGAATCGGAAATGGCTGGTTTTTTAAAACAAACCTTTACATGGTGGAATGGTAATACTATCAACACACGTTTTTTTACGTGGCTCAAAGGTAAGCGTGTAGGGGAAGATCAGTTAGGAAATGTTTATTATGAAGGTGGTTACCATAAGGATGGTTATCCACGCCGTTGGGTGATTTATAAAGATTATTCTGAAGCCTCTAGCATTCCTCCAGGTTGGCATGGTTGGATTCATCATCGTTGTAATACACCACCTACGAAAGAAAATTATCAATCGCATGAATGGGAAAAGCCCCATATTTCAAACATGACAGGGACAAGCAAAGCTTATCGGCCAAAAGGTTCTATTGGCTATAATGATGAACATATTGTTCGTAAGGATTATCATGCATGGTCACCTAAAAAATGAAGTATTTTTTGTATGATGTGTTATTTTTTTAATGTTGCACTATCTTATAGATAGTTTTGTTAAATGCAGTTGATTTAGTTTTATGAAGTTTTTCCTACAGTTAGAAGTAAGACGCCTTTTTTGTGCTTATTTAATAGGAATTATAGTAATTTTGTCCTCCGTTAATAGTGTACAGGCTGAACGTGTTAGCAATGCAGTTGTTGTTTTTGCAGGTCTTGATAAAATTACTGGCCGGACTATTCGTTTTGAAGTTTCTATTGGTCAAGTTTATCAATATGGTGCTTTACGAGTAACACCACGGGTATGCTATACAAGTCCTGAAGGTGAACCAACTCGCACTAACGGTTTTGTTGAAGTGGATGAAATAACATTAAATAAAGAAACGCGACGTATTTTTACAGGATGGATGTTTGCAGATAGTCCTGGTTTGAATGCTGTAGAGCATCCTATTTATGATATATGGTTAAAAGATTGCAAGCAGAATTCTGATATTCTTTCAAACCAATGATTTAAATAGTTTCTTTGTTTTTTAGTGGGTGTTTTTATATAAGCTTGGCGTAAGAATAGTTTTCTAAACTATAATAGTCAGATTGTGAAATTACAGGTTCTCTTATGCTCTCGTCCTTGCATTTAACAAGCAGATTATTTACTATCGTGTTTATAATTGTGTTAGCGGAATGTCAGTTTTCAAGTTAGCCAACTACCAAGCATAATGATTATACGCGGGTTACAGAGATCAGTACTGAAGTTTTTTATTATACCAATAACCCTTTAATTCTACTTAAAATGCGAACTAAATGGATAAGCAATCAAGGTTATGTTGTTGATATCGTAGCTACTTCGGTTACTTTAGATAATCTTGATTTAAATTTAGCATGGTTTCAAAATCGTAATTATAGGTATGTTTCAGGTGGAAAATCGTCACTAGTATGCGTCGTTGGTTGTACGGTATCTGAAAAGGGGCGTTTATTTATTCCTGAAGATGAATTTCATACATATGCACATACAGGCTTCACATTTAAATTAATAGGGCGTAGCAATTCTATAGATGGTTTTCTTAATGCTCGTGCTTTTCAGCGTGTTTTGTATAAGATGCAAACATTACCACAGATGCAAACATTATCAGGTAGATAATATTTGGCATTTAGAATGCACACTAGAAGAATACAAAGCTTAGTTTTTCATTTATAATAGTTGATATATTTGGGTTTTGCAAAGTACTATTGATTTATAAATAAGATGGGGATTTTAAAAAATGTGGGATTTTGTTCCTCAACATAATAACTCTCCGTTATTATCAAAACAACTTAAAGAACCATTATTCAATGTTCCATTTATTATAATTGTTTTGATAGCGTTTTGTTTTTTCGGTTATATTATTCCTCAATATTTCCTTTCTGATCAGCTATATATGAGAAGTCTTATTCTTTTTTCGTTTATACCTGTTTTTTTTCAAACTGAGCCTTTAATGTTTTGCTACACCATTGTTAGTTACTCATTCATGCATGGCAGTTTTGGGCATATTGCTATGAACATGGTTTGGCTTTTAGTTTTTGGGTCTCCTTTAGCAAAGCATTTTGGTAATTTACGTTTTTTGCTTTTTTGGATGTTAACAGCGGGTATTTCTGCGTTGACCTATTTTATTTTTCATCAAGATAGTATGATACCACTTGTTGGAGCATCTGGCGCAATTTCCGGAATGATGGGCGCTATTGCGCGTTATGGTTTTTTTGCTGTCTTTAATTCCAATATGCACAATGAGAGGTTTTTAGGTCCTATTTGGCCTATCAAGAAAGCACTTCGTTCAAAGACTGTTCTTGTTTATATTGGTATGTGGCTTATAATTAACTGTCTCACAGGTATATTTCCATATCTATTTGGAGACAGTGATATTTTAATAGCATGGGAAGCTCATGTTGGTGGACTTATTTCAGGTTTTATATTGATTAGTTTTTTTGATAGTCCACGGAAAAAGTCAAAAATTAATGTTTAAGATAATTATGAGCCGCATAAAGTGCTATTGCTGCTGCATTCGATACATTTAATGATTTAATATCCCCAGGTATATTAAGGCGTGCTAATGAGTGAACAGTTTCGCGTGTTTTTTGGCGCAAACCTTTGCCTTCTGCTCCCAGGATAAGAGCAATTTTTTTACCTGTTAATGCTGTCTCTAAAGGCAATTCACCTTCTGAATCAAGCCCGAGGCTATTAAAACCGGCTTGATGAATCTCTTTAAGTGCTTCAGAAAGGTTTCGTACGGTAATGTAATCGATAAGCTCTAAAGCTCCAGAAGCTGCTTTGGCAAGCACACCGCTTTCTTGTGGTGAATGACGATAAGTGGTGATAATTGCCCCAGCTTTAAATGCAACTGCAGAACGCATAATAGCGCCAACATTATGTGGATCGGTAATTTGATCCATTACAATGATAAGGTTAGTATTTGTAAGTTCAGATAAATGTCGTGGTTTAAGAGCTTCAGTTTCTAAGACAACACCTTGATGAACTGCATCTTTTCCAACAAGCGTATCAAGTTTTTTAGGTGGGTATAGTTTTAAAGGACAAGGCACGTCTGATTCGGTTATATTTAATCGTTTTAACGCATTGGGTGTAGCATAGAGATGATTGAAAACTCTCTTGGGATTTTTAAGTGCTTCTTTGACTGAATGGATACCATAAAGGTAAACTGTACTTTGTGTTAATGGGGTAGATCGGTGTTTTAGGTGTGTTGAAGGCACACGAGTGGCGCTCTTTATATCGCGATATTGGCGACGAGGATGAGGAAAATAAGAATTTTTAGATATTTTTTCTTTCATATTTTTCTTATAGCGTGTTCAAAGTAAATGTAGTAGAAAAAACATAAAGTTTAAAAAATTAGTAGGAAATTTGTACAGAACCGTATTTATTCTGTTGACAGATACGCTAGTAATCGTCATAACCGCCCCGCGGCCAGTTTAAATTGAATAAGAGAAAATTGGTTGCTATAATGCCTTATCGCGCAACTTTACCGATGATGGAATGGAGGGGTGCCCGAGTGGTTAAAGGGGGCGGACTGTAAATCCGTTGCGTATGCTACGTTGGTTCGAATCCAACCCCCTCCACCATTCATTGCAGTAAAGTTGATGCATGGGCGGGTATAGCTCAATGGTAGAGCAGCAGCCTTCCAAGCTGAATATGCGGGTTCGATTCCCGCTACCCGCTCCAAATAGTTGTTAGTGGTTAGGCGAATAACTATGATGGGAGTATGCTTTCATCATAATAAATGAGGCGAATATTTTCGTCTTAGAATTGTAGTAATCGGCTTGATATATCAGGTCGATGGGATTCACTTCTAAAGGCCTGTTTTTCAGGTACGGAAAAGACAAGAGAACGACGGCGATGGCAAAGAGCAAATTTGAACGTACGAAGCCGCATGTTAATATAGGAACGATAGGTCACGTTGACCATGGAAAGACGTCCTTGACAGCTGCGATTACGAAATATTTTGGTGAATTTAAAGCGTATGACCAAATTGATGCGGCGCCTGAAGAGCGTGCTCGTGGAATTACCATTTCAACAGCGCATGTTGAATATGAAACAGAGCAACGTCACTATGCGCATGTTGATTGTCCAGGTCACGCAGATTATGTGAAGAACATGATCACGGGTGCAGCACAAATGGACGGGGCGATTTTGGTTGTTTCAGCAGCTGATGGCCCGATGCCTCAGACGCGTGAGCATATTTTGCTAGCACGTCAGGTTGGTGTTCCTGCGATTGTAGTTTTTTTGAATAAGGTTGATCAGGTTGATGATGCTGAGCTTTTAGAGCTTGTTGAGCTTGAAGTTCGGGAGCTTCTTTCGAAATATGACTTCCCTGGTGATGATATACCGATAATTAAGGGTTCTGCGTTAGCAGCTCTTGAGGATTCAGATAAAAGTATAGGTGAAGATGCAGTTCGTCGTTTGATGAATGAGGTTGATAATTATATTCCAACGCCTGAGCGTCCGGTTGATCAACCATTTTTGATGCCTATAGAGGATGTTTTTTCGATTTCTGGGCGTGGAACGGTTGTAACAGGTCGTGTTGAGCGTGGAATTATTAAAGTTGGTGAAGAAATCGAGATTATAGGTATTCGTCCGACTTCTAAGACGACGGTTACAGGTGTTGAAATGTTCCGTAAGCTTTTAGATCAAGGTCAGGCAGGTGATAATATTGGTGCATTGCTTCGTGGTATTGATCGTGAAGGTATTGAGCGTGGGCAAGTTTTGGCGAAGCCTGGTTCTGTTACGCCGCATACCAAGTTTAAAGCTGAGGCTTATATTTTGACGAAAGATGAGGGGGGTCGTCATACACCGTTTTTCACGAATTATCGTCCACAGTTTTATTTCCGCACCACGGATGTGACAGGAATTGTTACGCTTCCAGAAGGTACGGAAATGGTTATGCCGGGTGATAATGTTGCAATGGATGTTTCTTTGATTGTTCCGATTGCAATGGAAGAGAAGCTTCGTTTCGCTATCCGTGAAGGGGGGCGTACTGTCGGAGCTGGTATCGTTTCTAAGATTATTGAATAATATCAATAAATTATGTGAAGGCTTTGAAGGAAGGGGCTTCAAAGATTAGGGGTATAGCTCAGTTGGTAGAGCAGCGGTCTCCAAAACCGCAGGTCGCGGGTTCGAATCCTGCTGCCCCTGCCATGTAGTTATAGTTTTTAATCATATTGTTTAGTGAAGGAGGTCTTTTTAAACTTCCTTCTTGCTTTTTTTTATACAGGGCTTGTTTTTTTGTGTATGAATCGGTATTGAGTAAATAAAATAAAGAAGACTGCATAAAGTTGATTATGGCTTTTCAGGTTTTTATTGTATGTATTTTGTTGTATGATTTACGGTAAGTTTAGAAAGAATGTAGTGTAACTTATGGCGTCTAAAACCAATCCCATTACTTTTTTTAAGCAGGTTTTTGCGGAAACAGCTAAAGTAAAATGGCCTACGCGGCGTGAAACGGTAGTCTCTACTGTTATGGTGTTGGTGTTGGCGGCGTTTGCTTCGATTTTCTTTTTTGTTGTGGATCAGATTATAAATTTTGGTGTGTGGCAAGGTATTGATCTTCTAAAGTACCTTTTTGGTCGATAGTGCAAGGAAGTGTGACTGTGGCTGCTCGTTGGTATATTGTTCAAGCGTATTCAAACTTTGAAAAAAAAGTAGCGGAAGCTATTGAAAAAGAAGCAAAACAAAAAGGGCTTGATCATTTATTTGAAAAGATTTTTGTTCCAACTGAGCGTGTTGTTGAGGTTCGTCGGGGTCGTAGGGTTGATTCTGAGCGTAAATTTTTTCCGGGTTATGTTTTGGTTTGTGCTGAATTAACAGATGAGGTTTATCACCTCATTAAAAATACTCCTAAAGTAACAGGTTTTCTGGGTTCGGATGCGCGGCCTGTTCCTATTTCTGATCGGGAGATTGAGCATATTCTTAAACAGGTGCAAGAAGGTGTTGAGTCTCCTAAATCTTCCATTTTGTTTGAGGTTGGTGAGCAGGTCCGGGTAGCTGATGGGCCTTTTGTTTCGTTTAATGGTATTGTTCAAGAGGTTGAAGAAGAGCGCTCTCGTCTTAAGGTTGAGGTGATAATTTTTGGGCGTCCTACACCTGTTGATTTAGAATTTAGTCAGGTTGAAAAGCTCTGATTGAACTTAAAGTGATGTTTGATCGCTTTAAAAATAATAGGTAGAAGGTGATTTTATGGTTTTTGCCGGCTTAATGATCCGAACTACCCAACTGCAGCGGGTATTCTGTGTGATGAATTGCCAGTTTACCAGTTTAAATTAAAGGCAGATTATTATGGCAAAAAAAAATGCAGGGCAGCTAAAATTGCAGGTTCCAGCGGGGGCGGCTAGTCCTTCTCCTCCAATTGGACCTGCTCTTGGTCAGCGTGGTATCAATATTATGGAATTCTGTAAGGCGTTTAATGCGGCTACGCAGGAAATGGAAAAGGGAGCTCCGATTCCAGTAATTATTACTTATTATCAAGATAAGTCTTTTACATTTTCTCTAAAAACTCCTCCTGTATCATTTTTCTTGAAGAAAGAGGCAAATTTGAAATCTGGTTCAAAAGAGCCTGGTAAGGTATCTGCAGGGACTATTTCTCGTGATAAGATTCACTTGATTGCGGAAGCAAAAATGAAAGATCTTAATACAAATGACATTGAAGCGGCGATGCGTATGGTTGAAGGTTCTGCTCGCTCGATGGGTTTAGAAGTCGTAGGCTAATGTTATGGTAAAAGTAGCAAAGAGAATAAAAAAAATTCGTGAAGGTATTGATTTTGATAAACTCTATGCCTTAACAGATGCTGTTTCAATGGTTAAAGAGCGTGCGGTTGCTAAGTTCGATGAAACAATTGAGATTTCGATGAACTTAGGTGTTGATCCTCGTCATGCAGATCAAATGGTCAGAGGTGTTGCTCATTTACCTAATGGGACAGGAAGAAATATCCGTGTTGCTGTTTTTGCACGTGGTGACAAGGCTGAAGAAGCAAAGGCTGCTGGTGCTGATATTGTAGGTGCTGAAGATTTATTTGAGACTATTAATGCTGGGGTTATTGACTTTGATCGTTGTATTGCAACGCCAGATATGATGCCTCTTGTTGGTCGTCTTGGTAAAGTTCTTGGTCCGCGGAGTTTGATGCCAAATCCAAAGGTTGGTACTGTAACGCTTGATGTTGCTGCTGCTGTTAAAGCTTCTAAAGGTGGTGCTGTTGAGTTTCGTGTTGAAAAAGCTGGTATTGTACATGCTGGTATTGGTAAGGCTTCTTTTGGGGTTGATCAAATCGTGGAAAATATTAAAGCTTTCGCCGATACAGTTACTAAAGCTAAGCCGCAAGGTGCAAAAGGTGAATATATTAAGCGAGTTGCAGTTTCTTCAACAATGGGAGTTGGGGTGAAGATTGATCCTGCAACAGTTTGTGCAGAGTAGGTTGAACAAACTTATGATTTTACTGTAAATAATTATTGCAGTTTTTGGTTGTCGGGTTCATTCGGCATCCAGTTATCTAAGCTTTTTTTTAAGCTTAGGTCATACCGGAAGAAATTCCGGGATGTCCTGTCCGAGATTGTGGGTGATACTTTGGGTATCTTAATCGAAAGAAAGCCTGCATGAGACTAGGGTAAAAGCTTTAAGTTAAGAGACTTAAAGGGTTTGAGCCAAGGTTGCCTTTGATCGTTTATGCGTGAAAAGGGGGCAGGATCCTCGTCGGTAGCATAGAAGAATGATTTTATGTTATCAAAGGTAACCAGCAGGTTTGTTTCAAATGGGCCTGTTAAATGGAGAGAAACAGTGGATAGAGCGGAAAAACGCGAATTTGTCACATGGCTTAACGAGGCTTTTCAAAAGTCTGGTTCTGTCATTGTTGCGCATTATTCTGGTTTAACGGTTTCGCAAATGAACGATCTTCGTTCAAAAATGAGCGAAGCAGGTGGTGCTATTAAAGTTGCCAAAAACCGCCTTGCTAAAATTGCCCTTCAAGGCACAGATTCTGAATCAATGAGAGATCTGTTTACTGGGCAGACGCTTATTGCTTATTCAGAAGATCCGATTACAGCGCCGAAAGTTGCTGTTGATTTTGCAAAAACAAATGAGCAATTTGTCATCCTTGGTGGTTCAATGGGTGCAACAAGTTTGAGTGTTGATGCTGTGAAATCATTAGCTTCGTTGCCTTCATTGAACGAATTGCGGGCAAAGCTTGTAGGTATGATTTCCACTCCTGCAACTCGTGTTGCTCAGGTTGTCAATGCTCCTGCGAGTCAAGTTGCGCGTGTTGTTGGTGCGTATGCTCAGGAGGGCCAAGCGGCTTAGTACTGTTTTGTGTCTCACAATTGCAGAAAGGTTTTAATGCTTTTCTGTTTTTGAGATAAATTTTAAACAATGATTCAAACCTTTTAGTTGAAGGAATTTAAAAATGGCTGATCTAACAAAGATCGTAGAAGATCTTTCTAACCTTACTGTTTTAGAGGCTGCTGAACTTTCAAAATTACTTGAGGAAAAATGGGGTGTTTCCGCTGCTGCTCCTGTGGCGGTTGCTGCTGTTGGTGGTGGAGCTGCTCCAGCTGCTGAAGAAAAAACAGATTTCGATGTTGTTCTTGTTGATGGTGGTGCTCAAAAAATTAATGTCATTAAAGAAGTTCGTGCTCTTACTGGTCTTGGTCTTAAGGAAGCGAAGGACTTGGTTGAAGGGGCGCCTAAGCCTATTAAAGAAGGTGTTTCGAAAGACGAAGCAGAAAAAATTAAAACTCAGCTCGAAGCAGCAGGTGCTAAGGTTGAGCTTAAATAATCTTAATTGTGTCGGTGGGCATTTGTGTCCATCGACTTCCTCTTTTTAGGGAAAAGGCTTGATTGATATAGCTTTTTTTCTGACAGTTTAGTAGCTGTAAGAGGAGTGGGTTTAATCTGTGAGAACTTTAGTAACAGAACTAAATAGGATAAATATTTGGTTATGTGTATGAAAGTAAACGGTGCTCACAGGGTATCAAATAAACTGGTCTGTGTATGCAGGCTAATGATATGGAGCTTTCAAGGTTTAGTCTGCCTTGAATAGTAAAGATCGAGGAACGATGATGGCTCAGACCCTAGCGATGATGTCTCAATTCAATGGTCGTAAGCGCGTACGCAAGTTTTTTGGTAAGATTCCTGAAGTGGCAGAAATGCCGAATCTTATTGAGGTCCAAAAAGCATCATATGATCAATTTCTCATGATTGAGGAGCCAGAAGGTGGGCGTCCAGATGAAGGCTTGCAAGCTGTTTTTAAATCAGTATTTCCTATTTTGGATTTTTCTGGTACAGCTATGCTTGAATTTGTTCGTTACGAATTTGATTTGCCAAAATTTGATGTTGAAGAGTGCCGTCAGCGTGATTTGACTTACGCAGCTCCATTAAAGGTAATATTGCGTTTAATCGTATTTGATATTGATGAAGATACAGGTTCGAAAGATATCAAAGATATTAAAGAGCAGGGCGTTTATATGGGTGATATGCCTTTAATGACGAGTAATGGTACTTTTGTCATTAACGGTACAGAGCGTGTTATTGTTTCGCAGATGCATCGTTCTCCAGGGGTGTTTTTTGATCATGATAAGGGGAAATCGCATTCATCAGGAAAATTACTTTTTGCGGCTCGTGTAATTCCTTATCGTGGTTCTTGGCTTGATATTGAGTTTGACGCTAAAGATATTATTTATGCCCGTATTGATCGGCGGCGTAAGATTCCGGTTACGAGTCTTTTGATGGCGTTGGGTATGGATGCGTCAGATATTTTATCAACATTTTATAATAAAATTACCTATGAGCGTGTTGAAAATGGTTGGCGTGTTCCTTATTCAATTGATCGCTTTAAGGGAATGAAGCTGGTTTCTGATCTTATTGATGCAGATAGTGGTGAGGTAGTTGCTGAAGCGGGTAAAAAACTCACAGTTCGTACTGCAAAACTTTTGGCAGAAAAAGGTCTAAAAGCGATTAGAGTTAGTGAAGATGATTTGCTAGGGTCTTATCTAGCAGAAGATATTGTTAATTATCAAACGGGTGAGATTTATCTTGAAGCCGGTGATGAAATTGACGACAAAGCATTGAAGATTTTGTTTGATATTAATGCTGATCAAATTGATGTTCTTGATATTGATCATATGAATGTTGGTGCGTATATCCGCAATACTTTAAAGGTGGATAAAAATGAAAGTCGGCAAGACGCACTGTTTGATATCTATCGAGTAATGCGTCCAGGTGAGCCTCCAACAATAGATACAGCGGAGGCTATGTTTCTTTCGTTATTTTTTGATCCTGAACGATATGATCTTTCAGCTGTTGGTCGTGTTAAAATGAATTTGCGTATGGGGCTTGATTGCCCTGATACGGTTCGTATCTTGCGTCAGGAGGATATTCTTGGCGTTGTTAAGATGTTAGTTGAACTGCGCGATGGCCATGGTGAGATTGATGATATTGATAATCTCGGCAATCGTCGTGTTCGATCAGTTGGGGAGTTGATGGAAAATCAGTATCGGATTGGCTTGCTTCGTATGGAGCGCGCAATAAAAGAGCGTATGTCATCGGTTGAAATCGATACTGTTATGCCACAAGATTTGATTAACGCAAAGCCAGCAGCGGCAGCGGTTCGTGAATTTTTTGGATCTTCGCAATTGTCGCAGTTTATGGATCAAACTAACCCCTTGTCAGAAATTACCCATAAACGTCGTCTTTCTGCTCTTGGGCCAGGTGGTTTAACACGTGAGCGTGCAGGTTTTGAGGTGCGTGATGTGCATCCTACGCATTATGGTCGTATTTGCCCAATTGAAACACCAGAAGGTCCTAATATTGGTCTTATTAATTCTTTAGCAACATTTGCACGAGTTAATAAATATGGCTTTATTGAAAGTCCATATCGCAAAATTATTGACGGTAAAGTGACAACAGAGGTGATTTACCTTTCTGCAATGGAAGAATCAAAACATTATGTAGCTCAGGCTAATTCTTCATTAGATTCAGAGGGGCGTTTTACGGAAGAGTTTGTAGTTTGCCGTCACGCAGGTGAAGTTTTGATGGCTCCACGTGATCATGTGGATTTGATGGATGTTTCACCAAAACAGTTAGTTTCAGTGGCTGCTGCTCTTATTCCATTTTTGGAAAATGATGACGCAAACCGTGCATTGATGGGTTCAAACATGCAACGTCAAGCGGTTCCACTTATACGTGCTGAGGCACCATTTGTTGGTACAGGTATGGAATCGATAGTTGCTCGTGATTCTGGTGCTGCTATTGGCGCAAAACGTAGTGGTATTGTTGATCAGGTTGATGCAACACGTATTGTTATTCGTGCAACAGAAGATTTGGATCCTTCAAAATCTGGTGTTGATATCTATCGTTTACAGAAATTTCAGCGTTCCAATCAATCGACTTGTATTAATCAGCGTCCTCTCGTGCATGTTGGTGATCGGGTGGAAAAAGGTGATATCATTGCTGATGGTCCATCAACTAATCTTGGTGATTTAGCTCTTGGACGAAATGTTCTTGTAGCATTTATGCCTTGGAATGGTTACAATTATGAAGATTCCATTCTGCTTTCTGAGCGTATTGTTGCTGATGATGTGTTCACTTCGATTCATATTGAAGAATTTGAAGTTGCTGCACGCGATACTAAACTTGGACCAGAAGAAATTACCCGTGATATTCCTAATGTTGCAGAGGAGGCATTAAGGAATCTTGATGAGGCTGGTATTGTTTATATTGGTGCTGAAGTTCAGCCTGGCGATATTTTAGTTGGTAAAATTACACCAAAAGGTGAAAGTCCAATGACGCCGGAAGAAAAGCTTTTGCGTGCGATTTTTGGTGAAAAAGCTTCAGATGTCCGTGATACCTCTATGCGGATGCCTCCTGGAACTTTTGGTACTGTTGTTGAGGTGCGTGTTTTTAATCGTCATGGTGTGGAAAAAGATGAACGTGCAATGGCGATTGAACGTGAGGAAATCGAGCGTTTAGCCAAAGATCGTGATGATGAGCAGTCGATTCTTGATCGAAATATTTATGCACGTCTTGCAGATATGTTGAAAGATAAAGTTGCAATAGAAGGTCCGAAAGGGTTTTTTAAAGGCAAGAAGCTTGATAGCGCAATAATGGATTCTTATCCACGATCGCAATGGTGGCAATTTGTTATTGATGATGAAAAGATTCAAAATGAAATTGAAGCTTTACGTAAGCAGTATGATGAATCAAAAGAAACGTTGCAACGTTGCTTTATGGATAAGGTTGAGAAAGTTCAAAGGGGCGACGAGATGCCTCCTGGTGTCATGAAAATGGTAAAGGTTTTTGTAGCTGTAAAGCGCAAAATCCAACCAGGAGATAAAATGGCAGGGCGCCACGGTAATAAGGGTGTTGTATCGCGCATTCTTCCTGTAGAGGATATGCCTTTTCTTGAAGATGGAACGCATGCTGATATCGTGTTAAATCCACTGGGTGTGCCTAGTCGTATGAATGTTGGTCAAATTCTTGAAACGCATCTTGGTTGGGCGTGTGCAGGGATGGGTAAAAAAATTGGTGATTTGGTTGAGCTTTATCAGGGGACTGGGGATATACTTCCTTTACGTCAGTGTATTGAGAATCTCATTCCTGATAATGACCGTAATGAACCAGTGCGTCAGTATAATAATGAAAGTCTTTTTAAATTGGCGCTTCAGATGAGAGATGGTGTTTCAATTGCAACACCTGTTTTTGATGGTGCTCATGAAGCTGATATCAACATGATGTTGGAAGATGCTGGTTTAGATAGTTCAGGACAGGTGACGCTTTACGATGGTCGTACGGGAGAGCCTTTTGATCGTCCGGTGACGGTAGGTTATATTTACATGCTTAAATTGCATCATCTTGTTGATGATAAAATTCACGCACGTTCAATAGGGCCTTATTCACTTGTTACTCAGCAACCGTTAGGTGGTAAAGCGCAATTTGGTGGTCAGCGTTTTGGTGAAATGGAAGTATGGGCTCTTGAAGCTTATGGTGCTGCATATACTTTGCAGGAGATGTTGACGGTTAAATCAGATGATGTGGCTGGTCGGACAAAAGTTTATGAAGCGATTGTTCGTGGTGATGATACATTTGAGGCAGGTATACCTGAAAGCTTTAATGTGTTGGTAAAAGAAATGCGTTCACTTGGTCTTAATGTAGAACTTGATGATGCACGCGGACTTGTAGCGCACCAGGCGTTGTCTGATGCAACAGAGTAATGAATAAGGGCGCACAGGAAACAGTGCGCTCTAATCAGTTTGAAGGGCTATAATAAAAATTCTATTAAGGTAGTAAAAGCTGATTTAAGAAGTAGAAATAGGTTTTAAATAAGACTGTGATAAAAAAGAGCCATCGCAGCGGATTCTAAAAATCTTTGAAGGAGAACAGCATGAGCCACGAGGTCATGAATCTTTTCAATCCTCAGGTACCAACGCAGACATTTGACTCTATTCGTATTTCAATTGCGAGTCCTGAGAAGATTCTGTCCTGGTCATACGGCGAAATAAAAAAGCCAGAGACTATTAATTATCGGACGTTTAAGCTAGAGCGTGATGGTCTTTTTTGTGCGCGTATATTTGGTCCTATTAAAGACTATGAATGTCTATGTGGCAAATATAAGCGTATGAAATATAAAGGCATTATCTGTGAAAAGTGTGGTGTAGAAGTTACTCTTTCACGTGTGCGCCGTGAACGCATGGGGCATATTGAACTTGCAGCGCCGGTCGCTCATATTTGGTTCCTTAAGTCATTGCCGGGTCGTATTTCTACTCTTTTAGATTTAACTTTAAAGGATATCGAAAGAATTCTTTATTTTGAAAATTATATTGTTACCGAACCGGGTCTGACGTCGCTCAAAATGCACCAGCTTCTTTCCGAAGAAGAATATATGTTGGCTATTGATGAATTTGGAGAGGACCAATTTACTGCTATGATTGGTGCAGAAGCTATTTATGAGCTTCTTGCTGCAATGGAGTTGGATAAAATAGCGAATGATTTACGCGTTGAATTGGCTGAAACAACTTCGGAATTAAAACAAAAAAAACTGATTAAACGGCTCAAGATTGTTGAAAGCTTCCTTGAATCCGGTAATAAACCGGAATGGATGATTATGAAAACAATTCCGGTGATTCCGCCAGATTTACGTCCATTGGTTCCGCTTGATGGTGGTCGTTTTGCAACATCGGATTTAAATGATCTCTATCGACGTGTTATAAATCGTAACAATCGTTTAAAACGACTGATTGAGCTGCGTGCTCCTGGAATTATTGTACGCAATGAAAAGCGTATGGTACAAGAAGCGGTCGATGCATTGTTCGACAATGGTCGCCGTGGACGCGTGATTACTGGGGCAAATAAACGTCCATTAAAGTCACTTTCAGATATGCTAAAAGGTAAGCAAGGGCGTTTCCGTCAAAACTTACTTGGGAAGCGTGTTGATTATTCAGGTCGTTCAGTTATTGTGACGGGGCCTGAATTGAAATTGCATCAATGTGGTCTTCCTAAAAAGATGGCTCTCGAATTGTTTAAGCCATTCATTTATGCACGCCTTGATGCAAAGGGCTATTCATCAACTGTAAAACAAGCAAAAAAGCTTGTTGAAAAAGAACATCCGGAAGTTTGGGATATTTTGGATGAAGTTATTCGTGAACATCCTGTTTTGTTAAATCGTGCACCAACGCTTCATCGTCTAGGAATTCAAGCTTTTGAGCCTGTTTTGATTGAAGGAAAGGCGATACAACTTCACCCATTGGTGTGTACAGCTTTTAACGCGGATTTTGACGGCGATCAAATGGCAGTGCACGTTCCTCTTTCACTTGAAGCTCAGCTTGAAGCTCGTGTTTTAATGATGTCGACTAATAATATTCTACATCCAGCCAATGGTGCACCGATTATTGTTCCATCACAAGATATGGTTCTTGGTCTTTATTATCTTTCAATTGTTTCTGATAAAGAACCAGGTGAAGGAATGGCATTTGCTGATATGGGTGAGCTGTATCATGCTTTAGAGAATAAAGTTGTGACTCTTCATACGAAGATCAAAGGCCGTTTTAAAAATATAGATGAAAATGGTAAAGAGGTTGCCAAGCTTTACGATACAACGCCTGGTCGTTTGATTATTGGCGAGCTTTTGCCTAAAAATCCGAATATCTCATTTGATATTGTTAATCAGGAGATGACTAAAAAGAACATTTCTAAAATAATTGATCAAGTTTATCGGCATTGTGGGCAAAAAGAAACGGTTATTTTCTGTGATCGTATTATGCAACTTGGTTTTTCTCATGCTTGTCGTGCTGGTATTTCCTTTGGTAAAGATGATATGGTTATCCCCGATAGCAAGTCACGTTTGGTTGCAGAAACGGAAGCTTTGGCTAAGGAATATGAGCAGCAATATAATGATGGTTTAATTACACAGGGTGAAAAATATAACAAAGTTGTAGATGCCTGGGGTAAATGTACTGATCGCATTGCGGATGAAATGATGAAGCGTATTCAAGCTGTTGCATTTGATCCAAAGACAGGTTCTCAGCGGCAAATGAATTCAATCTACATGATGTCGCATTCGGGTGCGCGTGGTTCTGCTAATCAGATGAGGCAGTTAGCTGGTATGCGCGGATTAATGGCAAAACCATCTGGTGAAATTATCGAAACACCGATCATTTCTAATTTTAAAGAGGGTTTAACTGTTAACGAATACTTTAACTCGACCCATGGTGCTCGTAAGGGGCTTGCTGATACTGCATTAAAAACTGCTAACTCTGGTTATCTAACGCGGCGTCTTGTTGATGTTGCGCAGGATGCTATTATTTCAGCGGTTGATTGTGGTACTGTAAAAGGTCTTACTATGCAACCAATCGTTGATGCAGGACAGATTGTTGCGTCGCTTGGTCAGAGAATCCTTGGTCGTACAGCACTTTTTGATATTTTGCACCCAGTTTCTGGTGAAGTTATTCTTCAGGGTGGTGCGATGATTGAAGAGGCTGATGTCGCTAAGATTGAAGAAGCTGGAATTCAGTCTGTTCAGATTCGTTCTGCTCTGACTTGTGAAACGCGTCTTGGTGTTTGTGCTAAATGTTATGGTCGTGATTTGGCACGTGGAACGCCGGTCAATCAAGGTGAAGCAGTTGGTGTGATTGCGGCTCAGTCAATTGGTGAACCAGGAACGCAGCTTACCATGCGTACATTCCACTTAGGAGGAACGGCGCAGGTTGTTGATTCATCTTATTTTGAAGCGTCTTATGAAGGTACAGTAGAACTACGTAATCGTAATGTAGTTCGCAACTCTGAAGGCCATTTGGTGGTTATGGGGCGCAATATGGCTGTTATTGTCAAGGATGAGACTGGTAAAGAGCGTGTTGTGCATCGTATTAGCTATGGTTCACGCATTTTTGTTGATGATGGTGATGTTGTTAAACGTGGACAACGTATAGCAGAGTGGGATCCTTATACACGCCCAATTCTTACTGAAGTTGATGGCTATATAGGTTTTGAAGATATGATTGATGGTTTATCAGTAACTGAAACAGCTGATGAATCTACGGGGATTACGAAGCGTTTGGTGATTGATTGGCGTGCTAATCCACGCAGTGCTGAGCTAAAGCCAGCAATTATCATTCACGCAGATAAGAAAGGTGAGCATATTGCTAAATTGCACAAAGGGGGGGAAGCTCGTTACATGATGTCAGTGGATACTATCCTTTCTGTTGAGCTTGGTTCTTACGTTAAGGCGGGTGATGTTATTGCGCGTTTGCCACTGGAAAGTGCTAAGACCAAAGATATTACGGGTGGTTTACCACGTGTGGCTGAACTTTTCGAAGCGCGGCGTCCGAAAGATCACGCTATCATCGCTGAAGTTAGTGGTACAGTTCGATTTGGTCGGGGTTATAAAAATAAACGCCGTATTATTATTGAGCCAAATGATGCAAATTTTGAGCCAGTAGAATATTTAATTCCAAAGGGTAAGCTATTTCATTTACAAGAAGGCGATCAAATTGAAAAAGGTGATTATATTCTTGATGGCAACCCAGCACCTCATGATATTTTAGCGATTAAGGGTGTTGAAGCTTTGGCGTCTTACCTTGTTAATGAGATTCAAGAGGTTTATCGTTTACAGGGTGTTTTGATTAATGATAAGCACATTGAAGTGATCGTTCGTCAAATGTTGCAAAAAGTTGAAATTACAGAATCTGGAGATTCTGGTTATATTCCAGGTGACAATGTTGACCGTATTGAATTAGATGAAATCAATGATAATTTAATTGCGGAAGGTAAAAAGCCTGCATCTGGTAATCCTATACTTCTTGGGATTACGAAAGCATCTCTTCAGACACCGTCCTTTATTTCAGCAGCGTCATTTCAGGAAACAACTCGGGTGCTTACTGAAGCAGCAGTTTCAGGAAAGATTGATACTTTGCAAGGGTTGAAGGAGAATGTTATTGTTGGCCGGCTTATTCCTGCAGGTACAGGTGGCACAATCGCTCAAATTCGTCGTATTGCCACGATTCGTGATGATTTGATTGTAGATGAACAGCGTAAGTCTAGTCATAGTGAAGAAAGTAAAGCTATGTTGACGGATATGACGGCGAATGCTGCTGTTGAATAATTTTGATTAATATATGCCAAAGAGTAATAGGAAAATGCCTGAGTAAAATTCAGGCATTTTTTTTGGTTTTTAAATGCAGAAATGGCAGATTATTCCTAATAAATATAACTGTAAAATTTAAGCAATTATAATTTCGTTTTATTTTTACATTCATTGATAATGATTGATATCAGTAGTGCTTATTGTTTAGCTGTAAAGTTTTAATTGTTGTGCAACCAAATGAAAATTCATGTCGACTGATATTTTCTATAAAAGGTCATGAGAGGGGGTAGAGAGCGACAGATTGTCTCAAATGATCTAAAATGATTGATTTTAGGGGATGTCAGAGAAGTAATTTGTTAGATCAATTCTGTATTATCTTTTTCCAGAAAGGTGCTAGAGTGATATTATGATGGAAGGGTTAAAAGTTAAAGCCAGCAAAAAAATAAAATGGCTATTAATGCATAAGAATTTATAGATTTTCACGAGTTGATATAGTGGAAAAATATGTGAAATATAACTCAAATCTTAGGCTTAGGTAATATTTCATGCTAATTAAAGTCATGACATTTGGGAACTCAAATTTTGGGAAGCGAGTGTGTTTTATTTAATTACATTGCATTGGTTTTTCTTGTGCCATAGAAAATTTTTTCTATTAAACAGCAATGGTATTTCAGTTTATCTTCTTGTAGGGGGAAAGTAAAAACAAATGGCTAATTCTACTTTTGATATTTTTCAATCTGTTTTGTCACGAAAATCAATTAGAGCTTTTACTGATCAGCCTGTTGAGCAGGAAACAATCAAGAAAATTTTAAAACTCGCAGCGCGAGCACCATCTGGAGCAAATCTTCAGCCTTGGCAAGTAATTGTTATAACAGGAGATATGTTGCAGAAAGTAGGGGGAGAACTTTCACAGCTTGTACTATCAGGTGTAAAAGGAGAGCGTGAATATCATTATTACCCTCGCCAATGGCGAGAGCCTTATCTTTCACGGCGTCGAAAAGTTGGTTTGGATCTTTATAAAAGTCTTGGAATCCAGAAAGGTGAACAGGAAAAAATGCTTCGCCAACATGCGCGAAATTTTTCATTTTTTGGTGCACCTGTTGGACTCTTGTTTACAATGGATCAAGATATGGAAATTGGTAGTTGGCTTGATTTAGGTATGTTTATGCAGACAATTATGTTAGTAGCGCGTGGATTTGGATTAGACACATGCCCTCAAGCAGCTTTTGCTGATTACCATAAGCAAATTTGTACACTTTTATCAGTGTCTTCTGAGCAACGTCTTATATGTGGTATGGCACTTGGTTATCGTGATGCAAACGCTCCAGAAAACAATTTTGAAACTGAACGCGAACTAATCGAAAATTTTGTACGTTTTATTTGATTTGTGCTAATGAAATGTTCTTGTGTTATTGGATAGTTAATTTTAAAATTTGAGGTATTATAAGAAATATCTCAATGCAATTTATAACCTCCGTTTTATTTTAACATTGCATGTTGACATTTATTTTATTAAACTTATTACGCTAAAATAGCGGTATTTTGGATAACCAATTAATTCCTCAAAGGTTGAAGATGGAAGATAGTATAGAAAAAAATTGTTGGGTGGTAGCAAGGCGCGCAACATTGGTATTTATTGCTGTCATTTTTTTAGCTTATCTTACAATTTGATTTTAAATGAGACAAAAATAATAAAAGAACTTATACTCAAAATCTGCATTTTGTTTTGGGGTAAGTAATGTTTCTATCTGTTTTTGAACTTTTTAAAATTGGTATCGGCCCTTCTAGTTCTCATACAATGGGGCCGATGACGGCTGCTAATATGTTTTTGCAAGAAATTATTGCAAAGGATTTATCTTGTTCATCTCATATGAGAGTTTCTCATATTCGTGTTTATCTTCATGGCTCGTTGGCTTTTACTGGTGTTGGTCACGCTACAGATAAAGCTATTATATTAGGATTGTTGGGAGAAAAAGTGTCTACTGTTGATCCTAATAGTATGGGGATGCTTTTAGAAAAAGTTAAACATGAAAAAAAGGTGCAACCGATAGGCCACCCTGCTTATCATTTTGATTTGCAGAATGATCTTATTTTTGAACAAAAAAAAGTTTTATCTGGACATGCTAATGGTCTTGCATTTGAAGGGCTTGATTCTGATGGAAACGTCCTCTTACGGCGGGTTTATTATTCTATCGGTGGCGGTTTTGTGGTAACCGAAGATGAATTAAATGATGCGAATTATAATACAAAATTAGAAACATCTCAGGTGCCATATCCTTTTGACTCAGCGAGTGAAATGTTACTAATGGCAGAAAATTCAGGTCTTTCAATTGCTGAAATGAAACGCATCAATGAAGAAACAAAGATGGAGCGTGCTGCTTTTAATGCTGCGCTCGATGAAATTTGTTCAGCTATGTCAGATTGCATTGATAGGGGGCTTGCACAAGAAGGTGAATTACCAGGTGGCTTGCGTATTCCAAGACGTGCTAAAAAATTGTATAAAGAGCTTTTAGAAGATCAGAAAAAAAATCGTAATCACTCACTTTGGGTCAATGATTGGCTTTCTGTATACGCTATAGCAGTAAATGAAGAAAATGCAGCAGGTGGTCGTATTGTCACCGCACCGACGAATGGTGCAGCTGGTGTTGTACCTTCTGTTCTACGTTGTTATCTGCAATTTAATAATAGTTCCAATCGGGAAGGGGTGCATAATTTTTTATTAACGGCAGCAGCTATTGGCGGTATCATTAAACATAATGCTTCTATCTCTGGTGCAGAAGTTGGTTGTCAGGGTGAAGTGGGAACAGCATCTTCAATGGCAGCTGCAGGATTAACAGCAGCATTAGGTGGTACGCCCGCTCAAATTGAAAACGCTGCTGAAATTGCTCTTGAACATCATTTGGGAATGACATGTGATCCAGTTGCTGGCCTTGTACAGGTTCCATGTATTGAACGCAACGCTATAGGTGCTGTTAAGGCTGTAACAGCTTCTTCTCTTGCTTTACATGGTAATGGAACACATTTTGTTTCTCTTGATGCTTGTATTGAAACGATGCGTCAAACAGGACATGATATGAGTGAGCGCTATAAAGAGACAAGTAAAGGTGGCCTTGCACGCAATGTTACATCATGTTAGCTAAATAAAGATACTTTATTTGATAAAATTATCGGATTATTTATGCATCGAGAGAAGCACTACTTTATTAAGAGTGCTTTATGCATTGAAAGAATGTGATTTTAATAAGGAAATATCGTTTAAATGAAATAAGAAAATGATCGGAAGAATTTCTTTTTAGTAAATCATTGGTATCGAACATTCAGTGTTGCTATTATCGTTTCATAGATATTTTCTTTACTATAACGAAGGTGTAAGCAATATACCGTTTTTAATGTTAGATTCTGCATTGATACTAATAGTTTTGATATTTTTGCGTCTTTTAAGAACAATGTTATTTGAACACCATAAATGTTAAATAATAAAAATAGAAATTCACGCTGGAATCTCTGTAAATTTAAGATAAAAGCCCACGCACTTAAAATCTTTAAAATCTTATATAGTGAATAAATACTTTGTTATCAATCAAGTATTTCTTATAAGGGATGGCTGATATTTAAGTATTGGTTGCCCCTAAACGGAGTTTGACAGGTATATTTCCTGTGCGACTTGCAACTCGTAAATGAATGCGTACAGGAGGCGTAGCTAAACGACGGTTTCGATTTGTTTGACAAATAAGAAGATTAACAAGAGAATGTGTGTTGGACACCATTGGGGTATGCTTTAAATTGGCAAGTTTAGTTGCAGCATCGTGAAGAGAACGTAATGAGAGGAGAGACGATTGTTTTGACTGCTTTCCCTTTTTAAGAGACGGGGAAATAACATTATGTGTCATGGCACTGTCCTTAATACAGAATTCAAAAACTTTTTAATAGATTACAGTATAGCAGTTAAAATTTGCTTTCTTTAGGGTAGAACAAGCATTGTGCGCAGCTTTTTTTGATTGAAAGCCAACAAATCGAGCACGATAATAACGATGTCCACTTTTTTCAAACAGTTGCATATGTGCAGATGTATGTTTTAGAGCTGAATAAGCTGTATTCTTGGCTTTTAAAAGCAGAGAGTTTGCCTGTTCTTTACTGGGAAGAGAACCAATTTGAATGGCCCATCCACCAGTTGTAGATAAAGAAGCAGTAATGATTTTATCTATCTCCCCAGATGTAGTTTTGTGAGGATTAGGAGTTGGTATAATCACCTGGTTTACGGCCGCTATAGCTGTGTTTAATTCATTAGGTTGTGCTGCAAGTGCTGTTAGAAGTGCAGAAACATCGTCATCTAAATCAGTTAGATTTGTTTTAGCAATAGGTATAGGGGTGGCTGCTCTAGTGGGTAAATTATATGACACCGCAGCTACTAAATATTCATTTGTTTTCTTACGACTTGCTTTTGGCAAATATCGGTTTAACAAGTTAGTCATATGAATATCACGTTCTGTAGATGATTTTCCTCCCATTACTACGGCAACAATGGAGCGTCCTTCAATATGCATTGATGTGGCTAAATTAGAACCTGACATTTGTGTATAGCCTGTTTTAATTCCGTCAACACCTTTTATTGTTTTTACTAATTTATTATGGTTGTTAATTGTTTTGCCACGAAAAGAGAAACTTGTTGTTTTAAACAGTTTATACTGCTGAGGAAAATGTTTACGCAAAGCTAACGCCAAAGTGGCCATATCTTTTGCTGTAGAATAATTGCGTGTATCTGGAAGACCTGAAGCATTTGCAAAACGAGTATTTGTCATACCAAGTTTACGGGCTTTCACTGTCATTATTCGAGCAAATTTTTGTTCACTGCCACCAAGATATTCACCTACAGCAGTAGCAACATCATTTGCTGATTTTGTAATAAGAGCTTTAGCAGCTTCTTCTACAGAAATTGTTTGACCTGGTTTAAAGCCTATTTTCGTTGGTGGGCGTGCAGCTGCGTAAGCTGAAACAGGAATGGGTGTGTTTGGCGTTACGCGACGCATTTCCATAGCTTCAAAGAGCATGTACAACGTCATCATTTTTGTTAAAGAGGCAGGATAACGTTTTAAGGTTGCATTGGCTTGAAATAAGGTCTTTCCTGTGTGTGCATCTATAACAATAGCCGCATATTTATCGGGGTAAGCTTCTTTAGGAGTAGCTTTTGCTGAAGAGTAAGAAATAGTTAGAACAATAAAAGTAGTCACTATTCCTTTGTAGAAAGGTGCAATTTTTCGCCAGTTAATATACACGTGTAATACCTTATTTATGCCAAATAATCGCATCAAGATCTTTCTTGTTGCAGTTAGTTTAACACAATTTAGATGAATGGTGTTACTAATTTATTTATAAAATCATTTTGTAAGTCTCTCCATTTGACTTACAATTTGATCATAAAAGAAAATTTATTCTTCATATACTCAAATATTGCGATGGTTATGAGAGGATTTTAAATTAATAAAAAGTATACTACATGGAAAATGATAATGATATTAACTGAAAAACCCGCACTTCATACTATGCAAAATGAAAAGGGCAAGGGCTGGAGCGAAGATAAATATGATACTATTGTTATACCTCAAGTTAAGCCGAAATTTCAAAAGCCTAAATTATACCGTGTTCTTTTGCTGAATGATGATTACACACCTATGGATTTTGTTGTTTTTATTTTGGAAAGCTTTTTTAAAAAAAGTTTTGAGGAAGCAACTCGTATTATGTTAAATGTTCATCAAAATGGGATAGGTGAATGCGGTATTTATACCTATGAAGTGGCTGAAATGAAAGTTGTGCAAGTTATGGAGTGCGCGCGTCAAAATGAACATCCATTACAATGTGTAATGGAATAGAAGAGAGAGGGTTATGCCGTCTTTTACGCCCAGCCTTGAAGAAGTTTTGCATCGTGCATTAACAATTGCTACTCAAGCGCAGCATGAATACGCAACATTAGAGCACCTTTTACTTGCTTTGTTAGATGATGCTGATGCAAGTTCAGTAATCCACGCTTGCCAGGTAGATTTGGAAGAATTACGGGAACGTTTGACTAATTATATCCAATCGGAATTGGATGCACAAATTAAAACCGATAAGGATACAAAACCAACAGCATTTTTTCAGCGTGTTATTCAACGTGCAGTGATTCATGCTCAATCAGCAGGAAAAGATGAAGTATCGGGGGCAAATGTTCTTGTTGCAATTTTTTCTGAACGTGAAAGTCATGCAGCATATTTTCTTCAAGAAATGGGAATGACGCGCTATGATGCTGTGCGTTTCATTTCACACGGTATTGTGCGTGATGATGGGTTATCCCTATTACTTGAAGATCTTGAAGAGCAGTTAGATCAACATGTTTTGGAAAACAATGACAAAGTGGCCAGTGTGCTTGCTACTTATTGTGTTAATTTGAATTGTAAAGCGCGCAGTGGAAAAATTGATTTATTAATTGGTCGTGATGTGGAAATTTCACGAATGATGCAGGTTTTATGTCGAAGGTCAAAAAATAATCCACTGTTGGTTGGCGAACCTGGTGTTGGAAAAACGGCTATAGTTGAAGGGTTGGCTAAACGCATCGTTGATGAAAAGGTGCCCGAAGTTTTATTAAATGCAACAATATTTTCTCTTGATATGGGGGGGCTTGTTGCTGGCACACGCTATCGTGGTGATTTTGAAGAGCGATTAAAGCAGGTTGTTAAAGAATTAGAACAATATCCTGGTGCTATTTTATTTATTGATGAAATTCATACACTAATTGGGGCAGGAGCTACGTCTGGGGGGCATATGGATGCAGCAAATCTTTTAAAACCTGCATTATCTTCAGGTATGATTCGATGTATTGGTTCGACAACTTATGAGGAATATAGAAAAATTTTTGAACTCGATCGAGCTTTGACGCGTCGTTTTCAGAAAATTAATGTTAATGAGCCATCTGTCGCTGATGCAATTAAAATTTTGCAAGGATTGAAGCCTTATTTTGAAGAATTTCACCAAATTAAATATACCGATGCAGCAATGATAGCATCAGTAGAATTATCCTCACGTTATATGGCTGACCGCCGATTACCCGATAAAGCAATTGATGTTATTGATGAAAGTGGTGCTGCGCAGATGCTTTTGCCCAAAAAACAAAGAAGAAAGAGTGTCGGTGTTAAAGAAATTGAATCTACAATTGCAGCTATGGCAAGGATTCCACCAAAAACAGTTTCTAATAATGATCGCAAAGTCCTTGAAAATCTTGAAAAAGAGCTCAAACATGTTGTTTATGGGCAAGATCAGGCGATTGGAATACTTGTATCGTCCATTAAGTTAGCACGAGCGGGATTACGTGAGTCAGAAAAGCCGATAGGAAGTTATTTATTTTCAGGACCAACAGGTGTTGGGAAAACTGAAGTTGCAAAACAACTGGCATCTTCTTTGGGAATTGAGTTGTTGCGTTTTGATATGTCAGAATATATGGAACGGCATACAATAGCACGTTTGATAGGAGCTCCTCCAGGCTATGTAGGGTTTGATCAGGGTGGTCTTCTCACAGATGCTGTTGATCAGAATCCTCATGCGGTTGTGTTGTTAGATGAGATTGAAAAGGCTCATCCAGAATTGTTTAATATTTTATTGCAGGTGATGGATTATGGTAAATTAACAGACCATAATGGTAGAAAAATTGATTTCCGCAATATCATTTTAATTATGACAACCAATGCTGGCGCTTCGGATATGGCAAAGTCGGCTGTGGGATTTGGTAAAATACATCGTGATGGTGATGATATAGAAGCTATCAATAAATTATTTACACCAGAATTTCGTAATCGGTTAGATGCTATTGTTCCATTTGCACCTTTATCCCAATTAGTAATTAATCAAATTGTGCAGAAGTTTATTTTTCAACTTGAAGCACAATTAATTGATAGAGGAATTTCTTTTGAACTCAGTGAATCTGCAATGGTATGGCTTGCTCGTAAAGGGTACGATGCTCAAATGGGAGCACGTCCGTTGAGTCGTGTTATACAAGAACATATAAAAAAGCCGTTAGCTGATGAAATTTTATTTGGGAAATTGCGCACCGGTGGTATAGTTCGCGTATTTACGCACAAGTTAAACAATGGTAGAGAAAAACTAGAATTAGAAATTTTATCTCCTGACCCTTCTCCTTCTGTTGGCTCAAATGATAGCAAAGCTCACAAGAGCTTATTGAATTCTGCAAAATATATAAGAAAAAAGAGCTCTACAACTTAAAACCATTTTTAAAGAACTGATCGGATTTTTTGTGCATGTTCTTTGAGTATTTCTGTAGGCGTTATGACATTATTATGGGGTTTAAGTTCTACTCCTTCCATCCGTGGTATAATATGGAAATGAAGATGGTAAACGGTTTGTTGACTAGCTGCTTCATTAAATTGCATGACTGTTACACCATCCGCTTGAAAAGCTTTTTTAACAGCATTAGCAATTTTTTGAACAACTTTAATGACCGAAAACAATATTTCCGTATCTGCATCTAATAAATTTCTACAGCTTTTTCGGGGAATAACCAGTGTGTGCCCTGGAGCTTGGGGCATGATGTCCATAAATGCAATAACATCATTATCTTCATAGACACGAATGGAAGGAATTTCGTTACGAATCAATTTAGCAAAAATATTGTTATCGTCATATACTTGTTTCATAAAGCATTTTCTTTCAGTATTTATCTAGAAATAGAATTCATTCACACTGTTTTTAAAAGACTAAAAATGTAAACTCTTTGAAAATATAAACTCAAGGCAATTTATAATATTCTATTTTGCGCAAATGTTGAATTTATGAAAGAGTTAGATTTCTATAATAGCTTCTACTTCTACAGGAACGCCCATAGGCAGAGCGCAGACCCCGACAGCAGAACGAGCATGTTTACCTGCGTCACCGAGAATATTAACAAATAGATCAGAAGCTCCATTAGCAACAAGGGGTATATCGGTAAAATTAGGATCTGCTGCAACAAAGACAGTAATTTTTATTATGCGTTTTATTTTACTTAAATCACCAAGGGTTAATTTTATTTGTGCAAGGGTATTAAGAGCACATACTTCTGCGGACTTTTTTGCTTGTTCAGCACTGACAGTTGCGCCAACTTTTCCGATTGCTACTGGTTTTCCACAAGACAGTGGTAGCTGGCCAGAAATGAAAAGTTGATTACCAATTTGTGATGTTGTTATGTAATTTGCAATGGGTTGTATTGCTTCAGGAATAACAATACCAAATTTTTTTAAACGACTTTCAATTGAGTTGGTCATATTTTAACTTCCATATTTTCTATGATATAGTGATATAATGTGTCTCATAAACTATTTTCTAGCTTAAAGAAATGTATTGAAGTGATTTAAGGGGAGGTTTGTCGTTTTTTATATGATTGTGTGCAGAATAAAAAATTGGAAGTCAAAAATAATCAAGCCATTATTTATGATAGGTTTATACAATGTTCTTCTATGTTCCGCAGGAGCTGAAAAACCTATTTTTTTGGTACCTCATCGAGCTATTTACGATTTTCAACTTGAAAGTGTTTCTCATGAAATGTCGATCCTAGGAGTTTCTGGGCGGATGGTTTATGAGCTTACAGGTTCAGCATGTCATGGTTATACTACAAGGTCTCGTTTTGTGAACCGTATTTATATGAAAGATGCACCGATACGTTTAACAGATCAACAAATAACGAGTTATGAAACAGCTAATAGTCATGAATTTCATTTTAATGTTCAAAATAAGATTGGAGAAGACGTTTCAGATAATATCGAAGGGGTGGCTGAGCGCACTAAAGATGGAATTATAGTTAAATTAAAAAAGCCAAAAGAAGATGTCTATAAACTTGCAATAGCTGAATTTCCAATTATGCAATTGAAAACTATTATTCAGCAGGCAAAAGCAACTCGTCATTTTTATCACACAGCTGTATTTGATGGAACAGATGGTGCAAATGAAGTGATAAAAGAAAGTATAGTTATTGGAGACAAAAAGAAGTTAACATCTGATTCTGAAACGAAAAAATTGGGAAAATTAAGTGAGGAAAGCCATTGGCCTGTTACAATTTCTTATTTTGATGATAAAAAAAATAAAGATGGTTTGCCTCTTTATCGTACCAGCTTTCTTTTATATGAAAACGGTATTATGCGAGACTTGCTCATAAATTATGGGGATTTTTCAATACGCGCAAAATTGAAAAATTTTGAACTACTCGATCTTGGAAAGAATTCTGATACTTGTAATCATTAAATAAATGATATGCAGAAAATGACTTGAAAAAAAATCAAATATTAGTATGATATTTTTATTCCACACGCGAAATTCGGGTACTTATAGAAAAAACTATCAAGTGTCCACCGGTAGTAAGTCTTTTTACTTTTTTCGCGGAGGTTAAACCGGAAAGGATAAAATTGTGGCATTACCAGACTTTACTATGCGCCAGCTTTTGGAAGCAGGTGTACACTTTGGTCACCAGACACAGCGCTGGAATCCAAAAATGGCTCCCTATATTTACGGTCAGCGTAATAATATTCATATTATTGATCTTGCTCAGACTGTTCCTCTTTTGTATCAAGCGCTTAAACTTGTTTCAGATACGGTTGCGCAGGGGGGGCGTGTTCTATTTGTTGGCACCAAACGACAGGCGTCTGATATTATCGCTGATGCAGCTAGTCGATCGGCTCAATATTACGTTAACGCGCGTTGGCTTGGCGGTATGCTGACAAATTGGAAAACAATTTCTAATTCAATACACCGTCTACGCAAACTTGATAAAATTCTAACTACTGAAGCGCAGGGCTTTACTAAAAAAGAACGGTTAAATCTTGAGCGTGATCGTGAGAAATTGAATCGTGCACTAGGCGGTATTAAGGATATGGGGTCTGTTCCAGATCTTATGTTTATTGTTGATACAAATAAGGAAAATATTGCCATTCAAGAAGCAAAGCGTTTGGGTGTTCCTGTAATTGCTATTGTTGATACAAATTGTGATCCTGATGGTATTGATTATCCAATTCCAGGTAATGATGACGCTTCGCGTGCGATTTCTCTTTACTGTGATCTTGTTGCACGTGCTGCTCTTGATGGTATTGCTCGTCAACAAGGTGCAATGAATATTGATGTAGGAGCTCAGGCTGATGTACCTGTGGAGCCTGCTTTGGAAGATGCGGTTTCGGTTGTGGAATCATGATTTAAAAACGCCTGTTGAGGCATTTATTTTCTAAAGGAAAGGTTATGAGCGTGCAGAGGGGTTTCGTCTATGCGCGCTTTTGCCGTTATAGGATGAAGAGGCTAATATGAGCATTACTGCTTTACAAGTAAAAGAACTTCGCGAATTATCAGGGGCTGGTATGATGGATTGCAAAACAGCTCTGGCGGAAACTAATGGTGATATGGAAGCTGCGGTTGATTGGCTTCGTAAAAAGGGGATAGCCAAAGCAGATAAAAAAGCTGGACGTACAGCGGCTGAAGGGTTGATCGGTGCAGTATCAAAGGGTTTAAGTGCTGTTTTGGTTGAAGTAAATTCTGAAACAGATTTTGTTGCGCGCAATGATGCTTTTCAAGAAATTGTGCGTAATGTAGCAGTTGCTGCTTTGGATACACAAGGTGGTGTTGAATCTGTGTCTGCATCTATTTATCCAGGCTCTGAAAAAACTATAGATGCAACAATTAAAGATGCAATTGGCACAATTGGTGAGAATATGACATTGCGTCGTTCGGCTAAACTGTCTGTTAAAGATGGTGTTGTTGCTACTTATATTCATAATAGTGTGGCTGATGGTCTTGGCAAACTTGGAGTTATCGTTGCTATTGAAACTTCAGGAGATAAAGATGCTGCTGTTGCTTTTGGTCGTCAGGTTGCAATGCATATTGCTGCAACAAATCCATTAGCGTTAACTGCAAAGGATGTTGATGCTAGTGCTGTTGAGCGTGAAAAGGCGATTTTTTCAGATCAAGCACGTCAATCTGGAAAGCCTGAAAATATTATCGAAAAAATGGTAGAAGGGCGTATGCGTAAATTTTACGAAGAGGTTGTTTTACTTTCTCAAGCCTTTGTTATGAATCCTGATGTTACTGTTGAGGCTGCTTTGAAGGATGCTGAAAAATCAATTGGGGCACCAGCAACGATCACTGGTTTTATTCGTTTTGCATTAGGTGATGGTGTGGAAAAAGAAGAAACTGATTTTGCTGCGGAAGTTGCGGCTGCAGCAAAGAGCTAATTGTTTTTGTAAATGTTGGGCAGAGGCCTAAAATTTATACCATTAATATGAAAAAATATACCTAATTTAAAGGGCATCACGTGACAAGGTGATGCCCTTAGTGTATCGAAAATAGAAAATAAGTGTGCTCTTTAGGAGATCATAGATGACGTTAGCTCTTCGATATAAACGTATTCTATTAAAAGTGTCTGGTGAAGCACTTATGGGGGGGCAAAGTTTTGGAATTGATGTTTCAGTTGCAGATCGTATTGCTTCCGATATTGCTGAAGTGCGGGCAATGGGTGTGGAAGTCGCTATTGTTATAGGTGGTGGCAATATTTTTCGTGGGGTTGCTGTTGCTTCACGGGGTGGGGATCGTGTAACTGGCGATCATATGGGAATGCTTGCCACAGCTATTAATTCTTTAGCGTTACGAACATCATTAACGAAATTGGGGGTTGAGGCGGTTGTACTGTCTGCGATTGCGATGCCACAAATTTGTGAAAGTTTTTCACAGCGTAAAGCGATAAGTTATATGAATCAGGGGAAAGTTGTTATTTTTGCTGGTGGTACAGGTAATCCATTTTTTACAACTGATTCTGCTGCTACTTTGCGTGCAGCAGAAATTGGAGCAGATGTCTTATTGAAAGGAACGCAAGTAGACGGCATTTATTCTGCTGATCCAAAGATAGATCCTACGGCTAAGCGTTTTGATCAATTAACACATGTTGAGATTTTAAAATGGGGATTATCTGTTATGGATACGACAGCGGTAACTTTAGCGCGTGAAAATAATGTACCGATTATTGTTTTTTCTATTCATGAAAAAGGTGGTTTGATTAAGGTATTGAATGGAACGGGTCGATTTACAATAGTGTCGGAATAAAATAATTTTCAGGGCGTAATTAAAGGAGATAGAAATATGAATGTTACATCGATGATGGATGATCTGAAGCGTCGCATGGATGGCGCAGTTTCAGCTTTTAAACACGAATTAAGTGGTTTGCGAACTGGGCGAGCTTCGGCCAGTTTATTAGAGCCATTAACAGTTGAGGCTTATGGTTCTACTGTGCCTATACAACAGGTTGCCAATATTTCTGTTCCAGAGCCGCGTATGCTTTCAGTTTCTGTATGGGATAAAACGATGGTAGGGGCTGTGGAGCGCGCTATTCGCGATTCTGGCCTTGGTTTCAATCCCATTACAGATGGTATGAATTTGCGTATTCCTATACCTGAATTAAATGAAGAGCGCCGTAAGGAACTCGTAAAAATTGCACATCAATATGCAGAACAAGCTCGTGTTGCCACTCGTCATGTTCGTCGTGATGGTATGGATAATTTGAAAAAATTAGAAAAGGAAGGTGAAATTAGCCAAGATGAATCCCGTAATTTATCTGAAAAAGTTCAAAAACTTACAGATGAAACCATCACAGATATCGATAAGATTTTGAGTGTGAAAGAAGCGGATATTATGCAAGTTTAATTTATTTTTGTTTAAAAATAATGTCATATCTGCATTATATCGTCATTGTTGTGAATGGAAAAGAATTGATAGGCACGTATAACAATTAACTTTGATAACAAAACATCAAAAATAACGTTCTTTATTTATTGTATTGTATGCTCTGCAAGAAGGATAGGTCTGAAATGGTGGATAGTTTTTGGTTTTTATCTGAAAATTAAATAAGGCCATCTGGTTACTAACTGAATTCTCAATGAGATTGTTAAAAAATTTTATTAAGTGTGATCTTATTGGTTTATATAATAGGGAATGTTCGTATTTATATTATGGGTAATCGATTAAGTTTTTCATAAGGTATTTTAGCAGTGCTTGTGAATACAGAGTATATAGCGCAATATTAAATGTCTAAATTTTATCATTACTTTTAAACGGGGAGTACAATAAAATAAGTTAAACGCTCTGTTATTTCGCTCAGATTAGTTTCTGATGTTTTTGATCTCTTGAGTAAATTACAGATGGTTTGGCAGAAAAATGATCTAGATACGAAACAGATATTGGGCTTTGATTTAATTATTTGCAAAAGTTTTTCTAATTTTTCGTTTCAGGCAGTATGTTCTGAATTGTATTTTTGTTTGATTTTGATGAACAAACTTTTGAGGCGACTGTAGCTTGAGATTATTGGTTTGATAGGCACTACTTAATATGCTGAAATAATTTGTGATCAGTGTCGGTAAAACTTTAAAAAATATGAATATATACATATCACATGGGTAGAAAATTTTCTCATGTTGATTTTTGTTTTATACCCTTTTTGAATTATTTGGAGATCGTTTTGTCTAATCTTGTTGCTCGTATTCTGACAGCTTTTGTTTTTGGCACTATTGCTTTGTGCTTGACATGGTTTGGAGGGGTTTTATTTTTTTTATTTGTGTGGGGAATTGGGGGCTTTATCCTTTATGAATGGGTTAATATTACTAAAGAAAAATGGAGCACTTTACAAAAAATATTAGCCAGGATTTTTTATCTGGTTTTTGGTTTGTTTTTAATTTTGAGTGCACCTGCTTTATTGATCTTTGGTGTTTTAATAGTTTTAGCAGCACTGTTAAGTATTGGATCTCTTGGGAATATTGGTTGGGTTTTTTGTGGTTTTTTGTATGCATCTGTTCCTGTGGTGGCTCTATCCTTTTTACGAGGTCATGAAGTATTAGGATTTTGGGTAGTTATTTTTTTATTTGTGGTCGTATGGGGAACAGATATTGTTGCATATTTTGGAGGTCGTGCATTTCGTGGTCCCAAATTAGCGTCGCGATTTTCGCCTAATAAAACATGGTCAGGAGCTGTTAGTGGTACACTTGCCGGAATTTTGGGTGGCATATTAGTTGCTTTTTGGGCTTTTGATAAAAGCCTAGTAAATTTTTTTATGCCGTTACTTGCTTTAGTTTTGTCAATTGTTTCACAAATAAGTGATTTAGGGCAATCATGGCTGAAAAGGCGATTTTCTGTTAAAGACTCTAGTTCTTTGTTGCCTGGACATGGCGGATTTATGGATCGTATGGATGGTTTAGTTGGTGCTGCTTTTCTTCTATATATCATTGGTTCATTTATGTCTGGTATGAACACACCTTTTAATTTCTTTTATATGATTTAAATTGGGGGAGGGTATTTTGGAATTTTTTCATCATATATTTAGTGTAGGTGATTTGTTTTTAAGGGGGCTAGGTATTGTTTTCGTTATTATGGTTATCATTTTTGTACATGAAATGGGACATTATCTTATTGGGCGATGGTGCGGTATTAGGGTATCAGTTTTTTCGCTTGGGTTTGGGCCACAAATATTCAGTTATACAGACAAACACGGCACACAGTGGCGTTTAGCACTTATTCTCTTGGGAGGATATGTGAAATTTGTAGGGGATAAAGATGGGACAAGTATGCTGTCATCACAATCGTTTCCCCAAGTGTGTGGTTCATTTGCGAGTGCTCATGCTTGGAAAAGAGCAGCAACTGTTTTTGCGGGTCCCTTATTTAATATCCTTTTTAGTATTGTTGTTTTAACATTTTTTTTCTTTTCTTATGGACGTGTCACCATTGAACCTGTTGTTGGCTCATTGGTGGAAAATGCTCCTGCTATTCAAGCAGGTTTGGTATTAGGTGATCGTTTTGTTGAAATGGATGGTCAGCGGGTTGAAAGTTTTGAAGATTTAATAACTTATGTGACTTTTCATAATGAAGATCCCATAGAATTTAAACTAGAACGTATGGGGCAGGTGTTTAAGACAGTTATTACACCAACAATGACTGAGAGGGATGATGGATTTGGCAATCGGGTTTGGGTGGGCATGATCGGTGTGGGAGCACCTGTTGATCCAGTTGATCCTATGCGTTTGGATCAAGCTTATAAGAAACATATTCACTATAATCTTTTAGGAGCAGTAAGAGAGGCGTCAAAACGCGCGGCGTTTATCATTACTCAAACAGTTTTTTTTGTTAGTCGTTTAATGGAGGGGCAAGGAGATCGTTGCCAGTTAAGTGGCCCTTCTAAAACTGTTAAGATTGCTTGGCAGATTAGTGAGTCAGGATTTATCTCTCTTTTAAATTTTACAGCTTTTCTTTCAATTGGCATTGGTCTGATTAACCTTTTTCCAATTCCTCCGCTTGATGGTGGGCATTTATTATTTTATGTCATTGAGGCTATTGCTGGAAGACGAGTACCAATTAAAATTCAGGAAATCATTTTCTACATAGGTTTCTTTGTTGTGTTTATATTTATGATTTTTGCGCTATTTAATGATTATTTTTGTTGGTTTGGTTATTAAATTATGGAAAATGCTTTATAAATTAGATAATGATGAAAAAAATGGAGATTAAAAGCTGTTTACCATATCCATAGATTTACTATATCTGCAAAATATTATGGCGTTATATGCTATAGTCAGTAAAAAAATAAGTGAATAGAACATGAGAGTCTCGTTGAATAAAAAGTTATTTATACATATTTGTTGAGACATCATGTTTAAAGAAAAAATTAAGGTAAAGAAACTAATGACTATGAATTCGAAACTTCTTAACGCAGCATCTATGTTGGTGTTAGCTATGGTTGTAGTTGCTCCAACGGTAGCCGTTACGTCAATTTCGATGGTTGAAAAAGCACAGGCGTCTGTCGTTCATTCTATTGAGGTTCACGGTAATAAATTTGTGGATGCTCAGATAATTCGGGATAACATACAAATTGTAATTGGAAGAAGTTTAGCGAGTGACGATATTGATGCTGCAGTGAAACGTCTTTTTGCATTAGGTTTATTTTATGACATTAAAATAAATCAAGTGGGTAATAAGCTGATTGTTGCAGTGAAAGAATATGAAGTAGTTAATCAGGTATTGTTTCAAGGTAATAAAACACTCAAAGATCCTGATCTTAAACGTTTTATTTCTTTGAAACCAAATGAAACTTTTAGTTCTGCTAAGCTTTCAGCTGATATAAGGATAATTCGTGAGGCTTATAGCACTGTTGGTCGAAAGAATGTTGCAGTCACAGCTCAGACTATTGATTTAGGAAAAGGGCGTGTGAATGTAGTTTTCAACGTTGTTGAAGGTCAGAAGACGAAAATTGCCGATATTACATTTGAAGGAAATAATACATTTCCAACGCGCCGCTTGCGCGATGTTATTTCAACAAGACCTTCAGGAATATTCTCATTATTGATGAGAGGTGATGTTTATAATGAGGAGCGTTTAGCCGCAGATGAAGAGGCATTGCGTCGTTTTTATTATAATCGTGGTTATGCAGATTTTCGGATTGTTTCATCTAAAGTAGTTTTTGATGAAAAGAGTAATAGTTATAAAATCAACTTCATTCTTGATGAAGGGGAACGCTATAAAATTGGCGATGTTCAGGTTGAAAGTGATATTGAGGGGATTAATACCCAATTTATAAAAGAGGCACTTAAAACCCGTCCAGGTATTATTTATAACGCGGCGTATATTGAGAAATCTGTTGCAATTATTAATAATAAGGTTGCTGATTCTGGGTATGCGTTTGCTAAGGTTGATCCACGAGGAAATCGTGATTTTGCAAATCGTACAATTTCGCTTGTCTATAATATTGAACAAGGCCCTCGGGTTTATGTTCAGCGGATTGAAATACGTGGTAATGAAAAAACTCGAGATTATGTTATTCGTCGTGAAATTGATTTAAATGAGGGGGATGCTTATAATCAAACGTTAGTACAACGGGCAAAACGTCGGCTAGAGAATTTAGGTTTTTTCAAAGCGGTTAATATTTCGATGGTTCCAACTGATGAATCTGATCAGGTTGTATTAGTTGTAGATGTCGTAGAGGTTCCAACAGGAGATCTTTCTTTCTCGGGTGGTTATACAACAGGGGGTAATACTCCAGGTATGTCTCTTGAGGTTTCTGTTACCGAGCGCAACCTTGGTGGGCGTGGTCAATATGTTCGGTTGAGTTTGGGGGCTGGACAAGAGAAGTCTCGTAATTATAATCTGTCATTTGTTGAGCCTTATTTCTTGGGTTATCGTTTGTCTGCTGGTGTTGATATTTTCCGTAGTACTTATCGTGCTGATAATGCATATGATGTACGACAAACAGGAGGGTCACTCCGGTTTGGTGTGTCAATTTTTGAGCAATTGTCTGCTAATTTAGGTTATTCTTATGTGCAAGAAGAATATGATTTTGGTAAAGGCTATGATTTAACTAATGATGATGTCATAAGAGAATTATATGGAAAATATTCTGGTGCGATTGTTCAAGCTGCAAAGCATAGCCCTTGGAAGCGTTCGTCCATTGTTTATGGTCTAACCTATAATTCTATTGATGATATGAATAATCCGCATGATGGTTTATACATTCGCGCTATGCAGGAATATGCAGGGCTAGGTGGAAACGCTCAATTCTTAAAAACAACTGGTAAAGCAATGATGTATAAGACACTTTCTGATGAGATGGATCTTGTCAGTCTGCTTTCTGTTGGTAGTGGTTATATTCATCCAATAGGTAAAGATGGTGTCCGTATCTTTGATATGTTTAAAAGCGATACTGATATGATCAGGGGGTTCAAATATAACGGAATTGGTCCTCGTCAGGTTTCTAATAGTGGTGAAGCATATTTCTTAGGTGGTAAAACGTATATGAATGCAACTGCTGAATTACAGTTTCCTATACCTGTTGTACCTGAGAGTTTAGGCTTCCGTGGTGCTATATTTGCAGATGCTGCAACGCTCTATGGCCATAACTATAAACCTGTTCTTGAAAATGAAATGCCGGTTACAGATACAGGGAGTGCATGGCGTACATCTGCGGGTGTTAGTTTGATGTGGGAATCCCCGTTTGGTCCTCTTCGTTTTAATTATGCTTGGCCAATAACTCAGAAGAAAGGTGATCAAGTGCAGAAATTTGAGTTTGGTATTTCTACTAAGTTCTAATTTGAATTTTCTCTGGGAGGAGGGGAAATTTCATTAAGAAATAAATAGGCTAGGAAAGAGTGTTTGTAATGGCGGGTGCATTTTTTTTTACGCCCTCTCGGCGGTTGACAGTCGCTGATGTTGCAGAGCTGACAGGTGCAAAACTTCTTAATCCAGAGTTTTCTAATACAGTTATAAATACTCTTTCTTCTATTGAAAGTGCTGAGGAAGGTTCTCTTGTTTTTATAGAGAATCAAAAATTTTCTGATGCTTTATTAGGAAGTTCTGCAGCTGCTGTTTTTTGTACAAATGATATCGCTCTTAAAATTCCTAAATCTATTGCAATTTTGGTAACATCAACACCGCAACGTGATTTTGCTCAGATTGGACGCATTTTATTTCCTGATTCTGTTAAGCCAATACCTTGGCTTGGTAAAAAAGAAATTTCACCACATGCATATATTCATCCAAGCGCTAAACTTGAACACGATGTGTGTGTTGAAGCTGGGGCTGTTATTGGTAAAAATGTTGAAATTGGTTCGGGTACACTTGTTTCATCAACTGCTGTTATTGGAGAAAATTGCCGTATTGGACGTGAATGTTATATTGCTCCTAAAGTTACAATTCAGTACTCTTTAATAGGTGATAGGGTTTATCTTTATCCTGGTGTTTGTGTTGGGCAGGATGGTTTTGGCTATGTTAATGGTGTTGCTGGAATTGAAAAAATTCCACATCTTGGTCGTGTGATCATTCAAGATGATGTAGAAATTGGTGCAAATACAACAATTGATCGCGGAACACTTGAAGATACAATTATTGGTGAGGGAAGCAAAATCGATAATCTAGTACAAATTGCTCATAATGTAAAAATTGGTCGTTATTGCCTTATTGCTGCTCAATGTGGGATTGCTGGAAGTACATCTATAGGCGATATGTCTCGGCTTGGTGGAAGTGTTGGAATTGCAGATCATATCATGATAGGTGAATGTGTTCAAATTGCTGCTGGCAGTGGCGTCATGAATGATATTCCAGATGGTGAAAAATGGGGTGGCATTCCAGCACGACCATTTAAACAGTGGTTTCGTGAAGTGGCGGCACTGCGTAGTATTGGTAAAGTCAAAAGGGAGAAACGTTGATATGATCAATACAGGAGAGATCCAAAGTCTAGAAACTGTGGATATTGATAAATTACTGTCAATATTACCGCATCGTTATCCGTTTTTATTGATTGATCGTATCATTGAAATTGATGGCGATCAAAAAGCTATTGGTATTAAAAATGTGACAATTAATGAACCTTATTTTATGGGGCATTTTCCTGAAAAACCAGTTATGCCTGGTGTTTTAATTTTAGAAGCTATGGCGCAAACAGCAGGAGCTATTTCACTTTTAAAATTAGATGAAAAAAAAACAGGTTTAGTCTACCTTATGACTGTTGATAATGCAAAATTTCGTAAACCAGTTGTACCTGGTGATCAACTAAAGCTTCATGTTCAACTGTTAAAAAAGCGATCCGGTGTTAGACGTTTTTCATGTGTTGCAGAAGTAGAGGGTATTCGCGTTTCTGAAGCAGAAGTTTCTGCGATGATTGTCGAATCAGAGCAAACAATGAAATAGGGGTTTAAAAATGTCTGGTACAAAAATTCATCCGACTGCCTTTGTAGAGGAGGGAGCACAGCTTGGTGAGCATGTGTCAATAGGACCATTTTGTCATATTGGTCCCAAAGCTGTTATTGGCGATGGATGCAATTTGATGAGTCACGTTGTAATAATGGGAAAGACAACGTTGGGTGCTAATAGTAAAGTGTTTCCACATGCAATTTTAGGTGGAGATCCACAAAATAATAAACATAAAGGTGGTGATACAACGCTTTCTATTGGTAGAAATTGCACAATTCGTGAAGGTGTAACAATGCATAGGGGGTCTGATTCAAGTATAGGTACGACGGTTGTTGGTAATGATTGTCAATTTTTTGCTTATGCACACGTTGCACATGATTGCCATGTGGGAAATTGTGTAACATTTGCAAATAATGCGATGATCGGTGGTCATGTTACAGTTGGCGATTATGTTATTATCGGTGGTGGTTCTGGTGTTCATCAGTTTGTTCGTATTGGGCATCATGCATTTGTTGGCGGTGTATCTGCATTGGTTGGTGACCTAATTCCCTATGGAATGGCTGTTGGCGTGCAGGCAAAATTTTCGGGATTAAATATTGTCGGTATGAAACGTGCTGGTTTTAAACGTAAAGAAATTCATACATTACGTCATGCAGTTAATATGCTTTTTGATCATTATAAACCACTTAAAGAACGCGTGAATGATGTTTTTTCTTCTTATTCTACATTTCAATCTGTAGTTGATATAGTTAATTTTATTCAAGAAGGAGGAAAACGCTTTTATTGTACACCTCGATTTGAAAGTGATACAATGAGCTCAAATAAGGGTTGAAAATGTCTTTTTCCGGTGCCAGCAGTTTTCTTTCCGGTAGAGTTGCCATCATAGCGGGGAATGGTATTTTACCCGTTGCTGTTGCTCGGGCACTTGAAGAAAGAGGACAAAAGCCTTTTCTTGTACTTTTGTGTGATGAAGCAGACACTGCATTATATAACTATGAACATTGCGAACTATCGATTGGAGAGTTAGCGCGGTTATTTAAGATCTTAAAAAAAGCTATGATTTGCAATGTTATCTTGGCAGGTGGTGTAAAAAAGCGGCCGACTCTTTTACAATTACGACCTGATTGGACAACTTTATTGGCTTTGCCTAAGTTGTTTAAGGCATTAGGGAGTGGGGATGATTCATTATTGAAAGCCTGTATACGAGTTATTGAAGCGCATGGCTTTCAAGTTATTGGTGCTCATGAAGTGCTACCAGATCTATTAGCTCCGATAGAATTTAATTTAACATCGCGGCGCGCTACTCAAAAGGAAAATGTGGATATTCAATTAGCGGCTAAGGCAACAAGATTTTTAGGTCAATTAGATGTTGGGCAAGCAGCCGTAGCTATTAATGGCCGAGTTGTTGCATTAGAGGGTGCAGAAGGAACCGATAGTATGTTGCGGCGGGTCCATGAAATGCGGGAAAGAAAGCAAATTCCGTTGAAAGGTGGTGTTCTTGTCAAATCAGCAAAACCACAACAAGATCATCGGGTTGATTTGCCATCAATTGGGCCTACAACGGTAATTAATGTTGCAAAAAGTGGATTAGCTGGCATTGCAGTAGAGGCAAATAGAAGTTTGATATTGTCTTTAAGAGAAACAATAGAGGAAGCTAACAAGCATTCGTTGTTTATAGAAACATTTGAAAAGTTTGATGATGAATGATCGTTCTTTTAAAATTGCTATTATTGCAGGCGAAGAATCTGGTGATTTACTCGGAGCAGATTTGATTGCTTCTTTATCTTATAAGACAGGGCGTGATATTCATTTAATTGGTGTTGGGGGCAGGCATTTAAAAGCACTAGGTTTAAAAAGCGTTTTTAATTCTGATGATCTTGCTTTAATAGGTTTGGGGGCGGTATTAAAAAAATTGCCATTATTATTGGCACATATTCATAATTTATCCAAATTTATTGCACGAGAAAAACCTGATTGTTTAATTATTATTGATAGCCCTGATTTTACCCATCGTGTTGCAAAAAAGGTGCGCATTTTAGCGCCTTCTATTCCTATTATTAAATATGTTGCACCAACTGTTTGGGCATGGCGACCGGAACGTGCAAAAGCTATACGCAAATTTGTTGATCATATTTTAGCCGTTTTTCCTTTTGAAAAAAATATTATGAGGGATTTAGAAGGGCCACCTACTACCTATGTTGGGCATCGCCTTTTAACTTACCCACCGCTCTTGACTGTTCAATCAGAAAAAAAACCTTTGCCTTTTGAACAGGCATCACTACCTACAATGATTGTTTTGCCGGGGTCACGCAGTTCGGAAATTCGTCATTTAATGCCTATTTTTGGAAGAACAGTGGAAATTATTAAACAACGTATCCCTAATTTAAGGATTGTTGTATTGACTTTACCACGTTTGATGGATGAAGTTCGTTTTTTAGCGCAAACTTGGAAAAGCAAAGTTGAGATTGTTGCTGGTGAAGATGCGAAATGGCGTGCTTTTACAGACGCTAATGTTGCACTTGCAGCACTTGGGACGGTGTCCCTTGAATTAGCTTTAGCAAGAATTCCAATGGTACTTTGTTATAAACTTGATTATTTGTCTAAATTATTCATTTTTCCAAAGATAACGTTATGGAGCGCTGCTCTTCCAAATATTATTGCTGATAAACCTGTTGTTCCAGAATATTTTAATGAATTTTTACGACCTGGTATGTTAGCAAGACAGATAGAGCAACTTTTGTATAATCGTTTATTACGACAAGCGCAGTTAGATGCTTTTGATATGATAGAAGAGAAGATGAAAACCGATTTGCCATCAGGAGTTCTCGCAGCTCAAGTGATCACAAACTTTCTCAAGAAAAAATCGAGGCATTTAGAAGTGTAGATAAAATAATGCTAATAATTAATGTTTAATTTTAGCAAGAAATTCACGAGCACGTTGGCTTTTAGGATTAGTAAAAAATATATTAGATGCTGTATCTTCAATAATTTTCCCGTTTTCTAAAAAAAGTATTCTTTCTGAAACTTCACGGGCAAAATTCATTTCATGAGTAACACAGAGCATCGTTATCCCTGTATTTGCTAGTTGAGCCATAACCTCTAAAACTTCTCCGACACTTTCTGGATCAAGCGCTGATGTTGGCTCATCGAAAAGCATCACTTTAGGTTCCATACAAAGTGCACGGGCAATAGCAACGCGTTGCTGTTGCCCGCCAGATAGTTGTAAAGGATATTTGTCACAATGTTTTTCAATACCAACATGCGTAAGGTAACGAATTGCCCGTTCCTTTGCCTGTTTTTTGGAGAGCCCTTGAACTGTCATAGGTGCTAAAATACAATTTTGTATAACAGTCATATGAGGAAACAAGTTAAAGTTCTGAAAGACCATTCCTATTGTACGTAGGATAACTTTTTGTTGTTGTATGGGAGCAGTATGAATATCAATATCATGAATGCGAATTGAGCCTTCTTGTGCTTTTTCCAATTGATTAATACAACGGATTAGGGTTGATTTTCCTGATCCAGAAGGGCCACAAATAACAATACGTTCACCAGTTTCTACATGCAGATTGATGTCATGTAATACCTGAAAGGTTCCATACCATTTATTTAAATGTTGAATAGAAATAATTGGATCTTTAGCGGTATTTACAGGTTGATTCTTTTTATTTTCCAGATTCATTTTATTGGGTTCTCTTATTGATGAATTACTCAATTCATTTAGCATCTTAGGTTAGGTGAAAAATTTTGTGCCATGTTTCATTTAACGTAAATGTCGGGTTAGACGGCGCTCGATAAGAACGATAAAACCATGAATAAGCTCAACGATAAAAAGATAAATAATAGCAACCCAAACATAAACTTGGAAATCAAATGTGCGTGCATAAATTAGTTTAGCAATACCCATTAGATCATAAATAGTTACTAATGAAGCTATAGCGCTGGATTTAATTATTAAAATAAACTCATTTCCTAAGGGACGTAATGCTAGAATCATTGCTTGAGGAATGAGAATTCTAAAAAATGTTGTAGAATTACTCAGCCCTAAAGCTTTTGATGCTTCATGTTGTCCAGTTGCTACAGATTGAAAACTTCCTATAAAGATTTTAGCCTGATATGCAGCTGAATTGAGCGCAAAAATGAAAAGACAACAATACCATGCGCTTTGAAAAAACCACCATAAACCGATTTTTTGCCAAAAGTCGCTCATTGATCCAAGGCCATAATAAAAGAGGAATAATTGCGCCAATAAAGGAGAACCACGGAAAAAGTAGGTATAAGCACGTGATAAATACTGTAAGAGCTTATTGCTTGATAGATGTGCAAGCGTAATAAGTATCCCAAGAAAAAAGCCAATAAAGCAAGAAATAAAAGTTAGCTCAAGAGTAATAATAAGGCCATCAATGAATCTTGGGCCGTAATGGTTTAGAAACTCAGTGTTGAAAAGAAAATGGAGCCACTCAGGAAACATCAGATTAGACCTTTTGATAGGCTGTTTGAGTGTATGTTTCTAAATAACGTAGGATTGTAGAAGAAACTGCTGAAAATAATAAATAGAGTAAACACGCTACAAAATAAAAAAACATGGGTTTATTGGTTGCAGCAACTGCTAAATTAGTTTGTCGCATTAGATCGACCAGTGAGATAGTTGAAACAAGAGATGTATCTTTAAGCAAAGTGAGCCAAGTATTGGAAAGCCCTGGTAAGGCATTGCGAATAAGCTGAGGAAAAACAATCCGAAAAAATGTAGTAAAACACGAAAAACCTAAAGCTTTAGCTGCTTCATATTGACCTTTATCAAAAATTTTGAATGCTCCAAGCCAAACTTCACAAGAAAAAGCTGCAAAAACCATACTAAGTGCAAGAACACCAGCGGTAAAAGCGTTAATGCTAAATGTTGTTTCGATATAAAAATAGTCAAATATAGCTTGGATCAGATTTTGTAAACCGTGGTAAACCAGAAATAAGGTTAAAAGTTCTGGTAATCCACGGAATATTGATGAAAATAGAGTAGCTATAACTTTAAATATCTTGATATTGGATTGAATCATCATTGCGTTTAGGAGACCTAAAGGAAGTCCTAAAAGTACACTACATAAAGCTAATGACAGTGTTATTCCTGCACTAGAAAGTATAACCACACCCCAGCCCCCATTGCTAAGTGATAGCAATGCCAAATTTTCGATCATTTCTGTGCTCCTAATAAAGGTATGGATAGTTATTTTCTGAAAGAATAAATAGTGGATTCAATGTCCATTTTTAATAAATATCAACCTCGAAATATTTTTTTCTAATTTTATCATATGTTCCATCCATACGGATTTCCTTTATAGCTTCATTAAACTTGTTTTTAAGGTCATCATTGTTCTGACGTATGCCAATAGCAATGGGCAGTTGTGTTCCTTCAATGCTTCCCAAAAGTCGGCAACATTCTTTCCCTTCATTTTCAAGCCAGTTTAATATTTGTAGTTTATCAAGAATAACAATATCAAGGCGATGACTTAAAAGGTCACGATTTACTTCTATTGCTGTAGGATAGAGTTTAATATTCACTCCTTTAGAGGCATAATTATCTTCTGCATACATAGATTGTGTTGTATTTGATTGTACACCAAGATTTTTGCCTTTAAATGCTTCTGCTGAAATTTCTTTAATCTGTGAATTTTTAGGAATAATTACAGCTAATGCTGTTCTATAGTAAGCATCTGTGAAGTCAATTTTTTGTAATCGCTCTTGTGTAGGAGCTAGGGATGCAATGATAGCATCATATTTTTTTGCAAGAAGACCGGGGATGATTCCATCAAAATCTTGAAGAACGATTGAGCATTCAACATTCATTTTTTCGCAAAGTGCATAAGATATATCAATATCAAACCCCTGAAGTTTATTGTTTGAATCAATATAACTAAAAGGGGGATAAGAACCTTCAGTTGCAATTTTTAGTGTTTTAGCATTCACCAATTGGGTAAATAGCGTTACACTAATCATAAGAATTATTGCTAATAATTTCATTATGTTCTCCTGTTGAGAATGCATAGCTAGATATTAAATCATTACATTTTTATAATCTGTAAACTCTATTGAGAGCAATGCAAAAATTTGTTGGTATTTGCTTTGTTACGAGTATAAAATATTTATCATGAGAGTTTTTATTTTCTCTGTTAAATATCAGTGTGTTAAAATACATATTATAATAAATCTACTGTGGTATAAATTGTTGATCTACAGTAGTTAAAATCTGTTATTTTATGACGTAGAGCCAATATGATTTCAACAATGCTATTATACTTTTGCAAAAAGATTTTTAATTAAAGTTTGCTAGCTATTTCGGTCTTAATGCTGTTTGAGCAATTATAAAATCTTTAATATTCAAAAATAAAGCCTCAGTGAATTGAGACTTTATTGGTTAGTTTTTTATTTTTAAGTTTATCTCTCATTTAGATAAACATATTTACGTGCAGCACGACCTGTATAAAGTTGACGCGGACGTCCAATTTTTTGTGCTGGATCTTCGATCATTTCTTTCCATTGTGCAACCCAGCCGACACTACGTGCCAATGCAAAAAGAACAGTAAACATTTCGGTAGGAAAGCCTAGAGCTTTTAATGTAATTCCAGAATAGAAATCAACATTAGGATAGAGCTTTTTTTCAATAAAGTATTCATCACTCAGAGCAATTTTTTCAAGTTCCATAGCAATGTCAAGAAGTGGATCATCTTTAATATTGAGTTCTTTTAAAACTTCATGGCAGGTTTTTTGCATAAGTTTTGCACGTGGATCATAATTTTTATAAACTCTGTGGCCAAAGCCCATAAGACGGAAAGGATCATTTTTATCTTTTGCACGTGCGATAAATTCAGGAATTTTTTCAATAGAGCCTATTTCTTGCAGCATTTTTAAGCATGCTTCATTAGCACCACCATGGGCTGGCCCCCAAAGGCACGCAACACCTGCTGCAATACACGCAAACGGATTTGCTCCTGATGAACCTGCCAGACGTACGGTTGATGTGGATGCGTTTTGTTCATGATCTGCATGCAGAGTAAAGATTCGGTCCATAGCTCGTGCAAGAACTGGATTAACTTTGTACTCTTCACAAGGAACAGAAAAGCACATGTGAAGGAAATTTGCAGCATAACCAAGATCGTTACGTGGATAAACAAAAGGCTGTCCAATGCTGTATTTATAAGCCATAGCAGCAAGAGTCGGGACTTTTGCAATAAGACGAATAGAAGCGATCATTCGTTGTTTTGCATCTGTAATGTCAATGGAGTCATGATAAAATGCAGACATGGCTCCAAGACAAGCAACCATAACTGCCATAGGATGAGAATCACGACGGAATCCATGGAAAAAACGTGAAAATTGTTCGTGCACCATTGTATGGTGCATAATCCGGCGATCAAAATCAGCTTTTTCTTGTTGAGTTGGCAATTCACCGTAAAGCAAAAGATAACATACTTCGAGGAAGTCTCCGTTTTCAGCTAATTGGTCGATAGAGTAACCATGGTAAAGTAATACTCCTTTATCTCCATCAATATAAGTAATTTTTGATTCACAAGAAGCGGTTGAGGTAAACCCAGGATCATAAGTAAAACTATCAGTTTCTTTATAAAGAGAAGTAATTTCAATTACATCAGGCCCAATGGTTCCTTTATGCACTGGCAATTCTATTTTTTTATCATTTACGATAATATATGCTTTATTCTCAGACATTAATATTCCTTTCAGATCCCTTCATCTATGAAATTGAGATGCCGCTTTGTCGGATAAGGAGGTATATAGTTAAAGATTTTCCTACGTATATTAAGAATAGATTTACTCTAAAAGTTAGTTTATGCAATCTAAAAATATTTTTTATTTTCAGGCTTAATAAATATGTATTTTATTTTTTAAAATTAAAAAATAATTTCATTTTGCATTAAGGCATTTGTACTTTCGATTTTTATTGTATTCACTATATTGGTATTCATCTGAATTAACATTCAGATGGAACAATTTGGTCATTAATGCGATTGAGAGATTCATCTCGCCCCAATAGAACAAGAACATCAAAAACCCCAGGGGATGATGCACATCCTGTAAGAGCTGCTCGCAGTGGTTGGGCAACATCTCCAAATTTAAGCTGTTGTGTTTGTACATAGTTTCGAAGAGTTTCGTCCAACGTTTCTGAATTCCAATGGGAGCAAGTTTTTAAGGCAAAATAGACTCCTTTTAAAATGGTTCGACCATTTCCATTTAAAAGTGTTTTGGCTTTTTCATCGAGAGGTAATGGTCGTTGTGCAAAGATAAAAGAGGCACTATTGATAAGCTCAAGCAGTGTTTTCGAACGTTTTTTCAAATTTGGTATTGCAGTTAGAAATTGGACACGTTTGTGTTCATCAAGTTTTTTCATAATTTCTAGACCGCCTTCAATTTCTGGCAAAATACTAAGAGCTGCATCGAAAAGGCTTTGATCGTTGCTCATACGAATGTAATGCCCATTAATGGCATCTAGTTTTTTGAAATCAAAACGAGCAGCACCTTTGTTAATATCATTAATATCAAACCAAGAAATCATATCTTCTGTAGAGATAAGTTCATCATTGCCATGGCTCCAGCCTAAACGAACAAGATAATTGCGTAAAGCATCAGGAAGATATCCCATTGCTCGATAGGCATCGACACCTAATGCACCATGTCTCTTTGATAATTTTGCACCATTTTCACCGTGAATAAGCGGGATATGCGCCATAGTAGGGATATTCCATCCCATTGCATTGTAGATAATTGTTTGACGGGCTGCATTGGTGAGATGATCGTCCCCACGAATAATATGTGTTATTTCCATATCATGATCATCAACAACAACGGCATGCATGTAGGTTGGGGTGCCATCAGAACGTAAAATGATAAAGTCATCTAAATCTTTGTTAGGAAAACGAATATCCCCCTGAACGCGATCGTGTAAAATTGTTTCACCATCTTGTGGTGCTTTAATGCGAATAACAGGCTTAATCCCTTTGGGAGCTTCAGATGCATCACGGTTGCGCCAACGCCCATCATAACGTGGTGGTCGGCCTTCTGCACGAGCAATTTCACGCATTTCAGCTAATTCTTCAGGTGAAGCATAACAATAATAAGCTTTACCATCTTTGACTAATTGTTCAGCAATTTGACGATGGCGTTCTGCTCGTTCAAATTGTGAGATAGGAACTCCATCATAACTGAGTCCCATCCAGTGCAAACCGTCTATAATAGCTTTAACTGCTGCTTCTGTTGAGCGTTCTCGATCTGTATCTTCAATACGTAGAAGCATTTTGCCACCGTTATGTTTTGCATAAAGCCAGTTAAACAGAGCAGTGCGAGCGCTACCAATATGAAGAAAACCTGTGGGTGAGGGGGCAAAACGGGTGATAACAGGCACGGATATATCCTTTGATTAAGATGTTATTTCTGGGACTTTACTAAAAGATTATGTTAGCATAGCCAATAGGGTGTGCAATAGCCGCATTGCGAGTAAAGTGGGGATTTGCGGATGTTAGGTCCAAATAAAGTTAATGATAGTCTATCAAGGAGAAGCTTCTCGAAAGAGAAAAGTTTGGATCTAATACAACAGGATGATCTTTCTATTCGTAATAGCGTAGATAATATCATTTGTACTAGGCAAAGCATTTATTTACTCACATTTTTAAAAGAAAATATAATTATCTTCTGGAAGTGGTTGACAGACTGCATACAAAAGGAAATTTCTTTTGGACTGCCTTTCTTACTAATTTTAATATTTTTTTCCACAGGTGTTATTTTTTATTTCAATTTGGATAGAGAACCAAGTTGGAAGCCATTTATTATATTGATTAGTACATTTCTTGGAGTGTTGTATATTTTACGCCGTTATCGAGGAATGTGGCTCATAACTGGTTTTTTATTTTGTATTATATTGGGTGCTTTAGCAGCAAAGATAGAAACCTGGCGTATGTCTACAACAATGTTGGACAGCGATGTTTCCACTACATTAACAGGGAGAATTGTTTCTATAGAACCAATAGAAAAAGGAGGATTCCGCTTAAATGTAGATGTCTTAAACACAGAAAAACCAATATTACGTCATGCACCTGATCGTGTTCGTTTAATAGCAAAACATTTGCCAGATGGATTAGCTTCCGGTGATGGATTATATGGGAAAGTAAGGCTTCGTGCTTTATCTGGACCTGTACGTCCAGGAAGTTATGATTTTAGTTTCCATAATTATTTTAAAAGAATTGGTGCTCATGGAATTTATCTTGGAAAACCAATTAAGATATCAGTTACACCCCCCGATACAATATTAGATAGAGTTTTACAAAAAATTGAAAATTTACGAATAGTAATGACTCAAAAAATCAATACAGCAATTGGCGGAGAGGAAGGACAAATTGCTGCTGCTTTGATAACTGGGCAAAGGGGTGGTATTTCAAAGGACACTAATAAAGCATTGCGTGTAGCTGGGTTAGCTCATATTTTGTCAATATCAGGTTTGCATATGGCTCTACTTAGCGGTATGGTTCTTATCGTTATTCGTAGTTTTTTAGCGCTTTTTCCTAATTTTTCATCTTATTATTCAGCTAAGAAATTTGCTGCTGTCGTTGCATTAATAATAACAGCTTTTTATTTGGTGTTATCTGGCATGAATATAGCGGCGCAAAGAAGCTTTGTGATGGTTTCTGTTCTGTTGATTGCTGTATTATGTAATCGTTCTGCTGTGACAATGCGCAATTTCGCTATTGCTGGTTTGGTAACTGTGGCTACTATTCCGCATGCGATATTAAGTCCCAGTTTTCAAATGTCATTTTCTGCAACCGCAGCTTTGATTGCCGTTTTTGGTTGGTGGAGTGAAAGGCGATCTTCTTATACAGAAAGAACGACACCTTCTTATGTTGGAGGTGGAGTATTTCGCCTTGTTTTTTCATCACTTATTTCAATCTGCGTATCTTCACTTGTGGCAGGTTCTGCTAGTGGAATTTACGCTGCTTACCATTTTGCAAATGTAGCACCACTTGGCATGATCAGTAATATTTTAGCATTACCTATTGTCTTCATTTTTGTTATGCCATTTGGGTTAATAGCAGCATTTGCAATGCTTGTAGGGCTTGAATGGTTGCCACTGCAAATTATGGGTTTTGGTATCTCTCTTGTAACAAAAATTGCTTATGCTGTAACAGCTATTTCTCCTGCTTTTCATCCTGGATTTATGCCATTATCTGCATTGGTTTTATTAAGCTTAGGCTTAGTTGGTCTTACCTTTTTCAAAACAGCTATCAGATTCTTTTTTAGTATTTTTATTTTTATAGGTATTTTTATTTGTATGGTGTCTTCACCCGTGCAACTAATCATAGCGAATAATATGAGCTTTGTGGGGATCATAAATGAAAGAAAATTATATATTGATCGTTATTATGCCTCTAAGTTTACACTATCTATATGGGAAAATTCATTCCACGCGCAAAATGCTATAAAACCAACAGAAACTGGTCCATCACTCAACGGACAATTTATTTGTAATGATAATATTTGTACAGCCTTTTTAGAAAACAAGTTAAAAGTTGCTGTTTTACATGGGAAAACAGATCAGTGTATAACCGCAGATATCGTAATTGAAGCATCTACAATAAGAAACCAAATATGCGATAAGATTGCACCTATAACATTTACACTTCAACAATTACTATCACGAGGAAGTGTTATAATGACTAAAAGCGGAAATATTATTTGGTCTTCTAATGGGTTTCATAGACCTTGGAACATGCATAGACAAAATTCTCAAAGACCACGTAGCGATCGTATCAAAAAAATATAACTCTATTTTAGAAACTCTAAAATAAAGTTATATTTCAAGAACATTCTAACGTAACAGCTAGTTTTATGAAAAATACATTGAAGGCAAATTTTATTCTAATTCAGAAAAACTCACACTAAGCTGACTGTATCTTTCTTCTCCAATAGTGTTAAGAAGTTGAATCTGAGTTTCAAGAAAATCAATATGATTCTCTTCATCTTCAAGCAATTCATCGAATAACTTCTTTGAAACATGGTCAGAAAGCTTAGAACAAATCTCGCGCGACTTAAGGTAGGATTCTCGAGCATCATACTCACTTTTAAGATCATATTCTAAAACTTCTCTAAGGTTTTTTCCAATACGCAATGGCGCAGGGAATTCGAGGTTAGGATGCCCTTCAAGAAAAGTTATGCGCTTAACAATTCTATCTACATGTTTCATTTCTTCTGTAGCTTCTTTACGTTCTATTTCAGCTAACTTTGTGTAACCCCAACTTTCTGTCATGCAAGAATGCAACTGATATTGATTAACGGCACTAATCTCAAGAGCAAGGGCTTCATTGAGCTGCTTGACAATTTCTGGATGACCTTTCATGGTATTTAATTTCCCTATGTTGATTTCTTTAATGGGTGGACACAACTAAAATAAGAGGATAGCGCATTATTCTGCCTAATTATGTTTACGAGAATAATTTTCTATTACCTTAATAATAATTACTACAATATTAGAAAAATAACCTCAACATTTCTTACATTATTTCATTAAATTATATAATTTTTTATAAGTTGTAATCAATGACCAACATTCTTTTTTAAAAAGAAAAGGGATGATTTTTCATTATCTAACTGCTTAATTGTTGATAGTTTTGCAGGAATGTATGATTACTATAAATTTTTAATGATGAAAATTGATGCTAAGATTATTTACTAAATGAAGAAAATATAAACAAACTTCAAAGGAGCTGTAGTTAGTCATTGTATTCTATAGAGCGATATGTTTTGTTATAATAAACTGATGTTTTAAACAGAAAATGGCAAATAAGTCTGTGAGAATTGGAAAAACAGAGCGCTTTTTTGTTATTAATTCGTAATGAATAAAGATAATCGGTAACAGGAAAAGTGATTCATGGATGCTCAAAAATTAAAAAAGATAGCGGCTACTAAAGCACTTGAGTTTGTTCAAAATGATATGCGCCTTGGTATAGGCGCTGGTTCTACAGTTAATGAATTTATTCGTCTACTTGGTGAACGTGTTGCAAATGGTCTGCGTGTGATTGGTGTTGCCGCCTCTCATTATTCTGAACAATTATGTCTTAAATACGGAGTGCCTGTCACTACTTTAGAACAAATATCTGAACTTGACCTTGATATTGATGGGGCTGATGAAATTGGTCCTAATATGACCTTAATTAAAGGAGGGGGGGGAGCATTATTGCGTGAAAAAATTGTAGCAGCAGCATCTCGTACAATGCTTGTTATTGCAGATGAGACAAAAATGGTAAAAACGCTTGGTTCTTTTGCTCTGCCGATTGAAGTTAATCAATTCGGTGTGAGCGCTACACGCAAAGCAATTGAAAAAGTAGCTGATGATCTAGGGCTTTCGGGGGAAATTAGGTTGCGGATGAATGGCAATATTCCTTTTAAGACAGATGAAGGCCATTTTATTCTTGATGCATTTTGGGGGCGCATTATGCAGCCCAAAATATTATCAGATGCATTATTTGAAATTCCTGGTGTTGTTGAGCACGGTCTTTTTTTGGGGTTGGCTTCACGTTCAATTATAGCAATGGCAGATGGTACAATAAAAATTTTAGAACCATGTGATTTTTGAATGAGATAAGTTATATTCTGATGTATTGGTTATAATAAAAGGCTGTTTAAAATTTTGAATAGAAATAATATAATTATGGAGTAATAATGAATGAGAACTATATTTTCTCTCCAACGCTTTATGGTATTGCTTGGTATAGTTGCTGTTTTTATTGTGAATATCGGGATGGTTTATGCACAAGATGTGAAAGCCCAACATTTAGATTCAGCAAGAAAGATGATCAAAGCCATTCAAGCGACCGATCAATTTGATAGTTTTTTGCCAAGTGCTGCATATAACCTTAAAAATGAGCTAATAAGTGGCGATCCAAATTTAGCAACAACTATTTCTGAAATTGTTGATAAGCAAGCACTTATTTTGGCTAAACGACGTGCTGATTTGGAAGAAGAAATTGCTCATGTATATGTAAAACATTTTAGTCAGGAAGAACTAGATACAATTGCAGCATTTTATAATTCTGCTGCTGGTAAAAAGTTTTTAACAGAAGTTCCAAATGTCGCGCGTGACTCTTATTCTGTCTTTGATAAGTGGCGTTCTACTGTCATGCAAGATCTTGTACAAAATGTGGAGAAAGAAATGGTTGAGATACTCGGTTTGAATAAACCCATTACTTCAGAGCCTGATTCTTCAACAGGTTCAAAATAGTTTTATTGATAATATAGAGTTATCAGTATTTTTACTTACTAAAAGCGGCGGTTTTACCGTCGTTTTTAATGAAAATAAGTGCTTTTTAAGTATCGTATCTATACAAAATTTTATTAAAAACAAAAAAGACTTTCATTCAGTGATAAAGATTAATAACCTGTACGATATAAGTGTATGGGAAGGAATAATTTATGGCATCTTTTGATTTTGATTTATTTATTATTGGGAGCGGTTCTGGCGGTGTGCGTGCTGCTCGTCTCGCCGGGGGGCTTGGTAGGCGTGTAGCTATAGCAGAAGAATATCGCATAGGGGGTACTTGCGTTATTCGTGGTTGTATCCCCAAAAAATTATTTGTTTATGCGTCAAAGTACGCACAAGAATTTAGTGATAGCGTTGGTTTTGGTTGGCAATGTACTGATCCAATTTTTAATTGGGAGAAATTAGTTGCAGCTAAAAATAAAGAAATATTAAGACTAGAAGAACTTTATCGAAGACAATTAAAAAATAATAATGTTCATATTTATGAAAGCCGTGCTGTTTTTGTTGACGATCATACATTAGAGCTTTCTGCAACAGGTGAACGAGTAACAGCAGAAAAGATTTTAATCGCAACAGGGGCAAAAACTTTATCGAATACTACAATAGGTAGCGATTTATGTCTTACTTCTAATGAGATTTTTGATCTTAAAGAGTTACCAAAATCAATAATGATCGTTGGTGGGGGGTATATTGGTGTTGAATTTGCTAATATTTTTCATGGATTAGGTGTAAAAACAACATTGCTCCATCATGGTGATTTAATTCTTCGTAATTTTGATCATGATTTGCGGCAGTTATTAAGTGATGCAATGATTGAAAAGGGGATTTCTATTGTCTATGGGGCAACAATCTCTCAAGTTAAAACCAACGGTAATGGCTATGACGCTATCTTGTCAGATGGGCAAACTATCAGTGTTGATCAGATTATGTTTGCTACGGGGCGGGTACCAAATACTGTAGGTTTAGGGCTTCAGCAGGCAGGGGTTAAGTTTGATGAAATTGGTGCAGTTATTGTTGATGAAAAAATGACCACAAATGTGCCTCATATTTGGGCTGTTGGCGATGTGACTGGTCGTCGTCAATTAACACCTGTCGCTATCCATGAGGCAATGTGTTTTATTAAAACCGCATTTAAGAACACTCCAACTATACCTGATTATGATTTAATTGCGACAGCTGTTTTTTCACAACCGGAGATTGGGACAGTCGGTCTTTCAGAAGAGGATGCAATACGCTGTTATAAACGTGTTGAAATTTATCGTACGTTATTTCGTCCTATGCGCAATACTCTTTCTGGTAATTCAGAAAAAATGTTTATGAAGCTTGTTGTTGATGGTGAAAGCCGTATCGTCGTTGGTGCACATATTTTAGGCGAAGGCGCTGGTGAGATGGTGCAGCTTATTGGAATTTCTCTCAAAGGAAAACTGACAAAAGATATATTTGATGCAACTATGGCAGTCCATCCAACAGCAGCAGAAGAACTGGTAACGATGTATGAACCAAATTATATATATGAAAATGGAAAGAAGTTAGAAGACTAAACGTTGGATACTATGGTGAACTAACTTAAGGCTTTTGCTATAATCTGCATGGAGGGGCTTTAGAGAGAGTTACGATGGTAAAAAAATGGGCACCTGGATCTTGGAGAGAAAGGCCAATTAAGCAAGTTCCAACTTATCCAGATCAATCTCTATTAGCAAATATTGAAAATGAGCTGCGCAGATATCCTCCTTTAGTTTTTGCTGGTGAAATTCGTGATTTGAAAGATAAATTAGCAGCAGTTACTAAAGGTCAGGCTTTTTTGTTACAAGGTGGTGATTGTGCAGAGAGCTTTGCAGAATATGAGGCTAATAATATTCGTAATTTTTTTCGTGTGTTTTTGCAAATGGCGATTGTTTTAACTTTTGGCAATTCTAAGCCAGTTGTTAAAATTGGTCGTATTGCTGGTCAATTTGCAAAGCCACGCTCTTGCGATATGGAAAGCAAAGGTAAAGATAAGCTTCCTGCTTATCGGGGTGATATTATTAATAGCATTAAATTTGACAAAGATTCTCGTATTCCTGATCCGCGACGAATGTTAATGGTCTATCGTCAATCGGCTGCAACGCTTAATTTGTTACGTATTTTTTCACAAGGTGGCTATGCTAACTTAGAAAATGTTCATAAATGGATGTTGAGTTTTATTTCCAATAGCCCACAAGGTGAACGTTATGAATTGTTGGCAAAACGTATTTCTGAAATAATAGATTTTATGCGTTCAATAGGAATTACGGCCAAAGCAAATTCTTCATTGTACACAACGTCTTTTTATACAAGCCACGAAGCACTTTTGCTTAACTATGAAGAACCTTTAACACGAATTGATTCAAGTTCTGGAGATTGGTATGCGGCATCTGGCCATATGTTATGGATAGGTGATCGTACACGCCAACTTGATCATGCACATGTTGAATATTGCCGCGGTATTAAAAATCCTATTGGATTAAAATGTGGTCCTTCTATTGATCCTGATGAGCTTTTGAGGTTAATTGATATTCTTAATCCTAAGAATGAGCCAGGTAGGCTTACTCTCATTGTACGTTTTGGTTATGATAAGATTGAGAATTATCTTCCTAGGCTCATTCGTGTAGTTGAGCGTGAGAGACGCAATGTTCTATGGTCTTGTGATCCAATGCATGGCAATACAATTATGGCGAATGGTTATAAAACTCGCCCCTTTGATCATATTTTAAAAGAAGTCGAAAGTTTTTTTTCTATACATCAGAGGGAAGGAACTTATCCAGGTGGCATTCATATTGAAATGACTGGTCGTGATGTGACTGAATGTACAGGTGGTACATATGCTATTTCAGTAGAAGATCTTTCTGATCGCTATCATACTCATTGTGATCCACGATTGAATGCGAATCAGGCATTAGAATTAGCTTTTCTTGTTGCTGAACTTCTTAAAAAGAATCATGATGCTAATTTATTAACTGTTGAGTCAAATACGTAAAGAGGAAAATCACTTAGCGTAATTTATAATTAATGCTTTTCTATTTGTGAAATTAAACGCTTTTTAAGAAAAGGAATGCTTTGGTGATTGAAACTGAGTTATAGTCACACTAAATTAATTTAATGACACAACAACTTATAGAGAATGATTTTCGGATTGCAGTTGCCCAATTAAATCCTGTTATCGGTGATATTGAAGAAAATTTTGCTCTCGCAATAATGGCCCATCAGAAAGCTCAAGAACAAGGTGCTGATCTTGTATTATTAACTGAGCTTTTTATAAGTGCTTATCCACCGGAAGACCTTGTGCTTAAGCCTGCTTTTATAAAGGCATGTGAAAATGCTGTGCAGAGATTAGCAAAAGTGACAAAAAATGGACCAGGTATTGTTATTGGTGTTCCAATAAGACGTGATGATGCTATTTATAACGGTGTTATGCTCCTTAACGATGGGCAAATAGTTGCTGAACGCTTAAAGTTTGATTTGCCTAATTACGCTGAATTTGACGAAAAGCGGGTATTTTCTTCTGATCCGTTTCTTGAGCCTATTGTTTACCGTGGAATAACACTCGGGATTGTGATCTGTGAAGATATTTGGAGTGATTCTTCTATTTGTGCACAGCTTAGCAATAAAGGAGCTGAGATTATTCTTGTTCCTAATGGATCTCCTTATACGCATCATAAAACACTCAAACGTTTAGATATTGTTCGAGCGCAAGCTATCCAATCGGGTGTGCCGATTATTTATGCTAATCAAATTGGTGGTCAAGATGAGTTGGTTTTTGATGGAGGATCTTTTGCATTGAATGGACAAGGCAAAATGGCATTTCAGATGAAACATTTTGAGAGCCATATTGCTTTAAGTCACTGGCAACGACAATCTATCGGATGGCAATGTATTTCTGGTCCTAATGAAGAACTTTTAAGTGGACTAGCTGCTGATTATCAAGCTTGTGTTTTAGGTTTAAGAGATTATGTTAACAAAAACTGTTTTCAAGATGTTATTCTTGGTCTTTCAGGGGGTATTGATTCAGCACTTTGCGCAACAATGGCAGTAGATGCTCTTGGCGCTGAGAGAGTTCGCACTGTAATGATGCCTTATCATTATACTTCACAAGAATCGTTGAAAGATGCTGAAGATTGCGCGCATTTTTTAGGGTGTCGTTACGAGGTTATACCAATTATTCAACCTGTTGAGGGCTTTTTGAATGCATTAGCACCTGTGTTTTCACAATTGAAACCTGATCTTACAGAAGAAAATCTTCAAAGTCGTACACGTGGAACTATTTTAATGGCTCTTTCGAATAAATTTGGTTCAATGGTGATTACAACAGGTAATAAGTCAGAAATGGCAGTTGGATATGCAACACTTTACGGTGATATGAACGGTGGTTTTAACCCTATTAAAGATATTTATAAAATGCAGGTCTATGCATTGGCAAAATGGCGTAATAAAAATCACTTGCAGAATTTATTAGGGGCAAAAGGAGTTGTTATTCCATCTAATATTATCATGAAAGCACCTTCCGCGGAGTTACGGGAAAATCAGAAAGATGAAGATTCTCTTCCTCCTTATCCTATTTTAGATGATATTTTACAATCTCTTGTGGAAGATGACATGAGTGTTGGTGAGATTGTTCAATGTGGGCATTTACGAGAAACGGTTGAGAAAATTGAACACTTGCTTTATTTAGCTGAATATAAAAGGCGACAGTCTGCACCTGGTGTAAAAATCAGTTCTAAAAGCTTCGGACGTGACCGTCGTTATCCTATTATCAATCGTTTTCGCGATAAAAGTTGAGCATTGTTTAATGATAAAAGTTCGTTTTGCCCCATCTCCAACAGGTTATATTCATATTGGCAATGCCCGTATTGCTTTATTTAATTGGCTTTATGCGCAAGCATGTAATGGCACATTTGTTTTACGCTATGACGATACAGATGTTGAACGTTCTAAACAAGAATATATTGATGGTATTATGATTGATCTTGAGTGGCTTAGTATTAGGCCAGATGAAATTCATTATCAATCTAAACGATTTAGTCGATATGATGAGGTTACAGAAACTCTTAAACAACGTGGTCTTCTGTACCCCTGTTATGAAACGGCGGAAGAATTAGATCGGCGCCGCAAAATCCAGCTTTCGCGCAAGCTACCTCCTGTTTATAATCGTGAGGCATTAAAATTGACCCCAGAAGATAGAAGAAACTTTGAATCTCAAGGTCGTAAACCCCATTGGCGTTTTCTTTTACCTAATTTTGAAAATGATCCATTTCAAACAAAGCGGACAGAAATTCATTGGGATGATCTTGTAAAGGGAAAGCAGCTGATTGATTTAGCTTCTATTTCAGATCCCGTTTTAATTCGTGAGGATGGGAGCTATCTTTATACACTGCCTTCTGTAGTTGATGATATAGATATGGCTATTACACATGTTATTCGTGGTGATGATCACATTACCAATACAGGTGCGCAGATTGCTATTTTTAAAGCTCTTGGTGTAAAGCCGCCGATTTTAGGGCATATTAATTTGTTGACTACGATTTCAGGAAAAGGGCTTTCAAAACGTAACAATGACCTTTCTGTCCGTTCTTTACGACAAGAAGGATTTGAATCGATGGCTGTTCAATGTCTTTCTGTTTTGACTGGAACATCACAAAATGTGCAGATTTATCCTAATCAGGCTGTTCTTTTAGAGCATTTTGATCTCCAAAACACATCAAAATCAGCTGCAAAATTTGATTCTGTTGATCTCCTTTCTCTAAATAGTCACCTTGTTCATGAGTTGACATATGAGGATGTCAAAGAACGGCTTGAGAAGCTTTCTATTGATGGAGAAAAGGTAGAAGAATTTTGGAATGCGATAAGAAACAATATTGATAAAGTGAATGATGCAGCTTTATGGTGGACAATTATTCATGATGATATGCATGATGGTCAGAATTTCAAGGCGATTGCTCCTGAAGATCATGCATTTGTACGTCAATCTGTTGATTTGTTACCGAAAGGTGTATTAAATGATGAAAGCTGGCAAATTTGGACAACAGCATTAAAAGAAAAAACAGGCCGTAAAGGGAAGGCTTTATTTATGCCATTGCGTCAGGCGCTTACTGGAATGGAACATGGTCCTGAAATGGCCAAACTTTTGCAGCTTTTGGGGCGTGAAAAAGTCGTAAATAGGTTGACTGTTTAAAAAAATCACTCAGTGAAGAACAATTTAAAAATATTTTATCGATCTTATCGTTATTCTCAATAATCAGACTTGCGATTTAAGAGCGGGTTTTTATGAGCATAAATGCTGGAACATCGGCACCAAACCCAAGGGGAGTATGATTTTGATCTTTCTCTGAATGGGATAACTCGGGTGAATTTATTTTATTTTTTGTAGTTTTACTATGAGATGTTTTATCTTCTTTTGATGCTTTTTTAGTGTGAGCAGTGTGTTTTTTAGGGGTGGATTTTTTTGAAAGTTTTGCAGATTTTGTTTTTACAATAGAGTCATTTGTCTGATCACTGATAGATAAAGTAGAAAGATCCCCATTAAGCCATTCAATTTTTTCTTTACTTATTTTTTCAATGGCGCTGATGTATTTTTGGTCATCGTGTGTAACAATGGTAAAAGCTTTTCCAGTACGCTTTGCACGCCCTGTACGACCAATCCGATGAATATAATCCTCGGCATGTGTTGGTACATCATAGTTGAAAACATGACTGACATCTGGGATATCAAGCCCACGGGCGGCAACGTCAGAAGCAACAAGAAGTGTGAGTTTATTGTCTTTAAAATCAGCTAATGTATTCATGCGTGAGTGCTGATCCATATCACCATGAAGTGCACCTACACTAAAATTGTATTTGGTAAGTGATCTAAAAAGCTCAGAAATATCTTTTTTCCGATTGCAGAAAATAATAGCGTTTTTAAGTTCATCACCTTCATTATAAATAAGCTCTCGCAAAACAGCTCTTTTATCCCACGCTTTGCTTCCAGATTTGACAAGACGTTGTGTAATTGTTGTAGCTGTTGATGACGCTTTTGTAACTTCAACACAGATGGGTGAATGTAAAAATTGCTCTGTCAATTTTGTAATTTCTGGCGCCATTGTTGCTGAGAAAAACAAAGTTTGACGGGTAAACGGAGTTAATTTGCAGATACGTTCAATATCAGGAATAAACCCCATATCCAACATACGATCGGCTTCATCAATGACAAGAATTTCAGTACCTATCAAAAGCAATTTACCACGTTCAAAATGATCAAGAAGACGTCCTGGTGTTGCTATAAGAACATCGGCACCCTGTTCAAGTTTGCGATTTTGATCTTCAAAAGAAACTCCACCAATTAAAAGAACGACATTTAAACGATGATTCAATCCATATTTATCGAAATTTTCTTGAACTTGGGCTGCAAGTTCTCGCGTTGGCTCTAATATAAGAGTACGAGGCATTCTTGCTCTTGCGCGGCCTTTTTCCAGTAATGTAAGCATAGGGAGAACGAATGAGGCTGTCTTACCAGTACCAGTCTGAGCGATCCCAAGCACATCTTTACGTTGAAGCACATGAGGAATTGTTTCACTCTGAATAGGTGTTGGAGCCGTATATCCTGCTGATCTTACAGCTTTAATAACTTTTTCGGAAAGGCCTAAATCGTCAAAACTATTCAAAGGTGGTGTCATTTTTCTATCGATTGTTCTGCAATTTTAACCTAGTTAGTTAGGTTGGTTCGCATCCCATATTATGAAGAGGGTTAAGACGCATTTGCAAAAAAGTCAACTGTAACTACTCTATATGTATAAGAAAACAACGATAAAAATAATTAATAACGAAATTGTTCTGATAAAATACGTTCATCCCATGAATGGTCAGGGTCGAAAAGAATAGAAGCTGTTACATCTGAAGCTGATGAAATGATAACTGAATGAACAGATTTAACTTCCACATTATCAGCGGCAGCGTTTACAGGGCGTTTGTTTGCTTCGAGCATATCAAAACGCACTGTTACCGTATTGGGCAGTAATGCTCCATGCCAGCGTCGAGGGCGAAAAGGGCTAACAGGGGTGAGGGCCATAAGAGGTGCCATGAGAGGCAAAATGGGACCTTGTGCTGACAAATTATATGCGGTAGATCCTGCTGGTGTGGCAACAAGGATACCATCACAATTGAGTTGTTCCATGCGTACTTTGTTATCAATGCTGATACGAATCTTAGCAGCTTGATAAGATTGACGAAATAAAGATACTTCATTAATTGCAAGTGCTTCAATATGTTGTTGACATTCAGTGTTTGCAATCATGCGTAGGGGGTGAATTTCTTTTTTGTGCGCAGCAGCAATGCGGATTGGCAATTTCTGCTCATGAAACTCATTCATAAGGAATCCTATTGAACCTCGATTCATGCCATAAATAGGTTTTCCAGTATTCATAACATCTCGCACCGCTCGTAACATTGTTCCATCACCGCCGAGTGCAACAACTACATCGCTTTCTTCAAGAGAAGAATGGCCATAAACGGAGATTAATTGATTGGTGGCTTTAATAGCCTCTTCAGTTTCAGCAGAAATGAAATGAAAGCGACTTGGTAATGGTGGCATTGAGAATTGTCCTGGTATTTTCGGTATATTTTTAATGTATTTTTTAGAATTTGGAAGTTTTATATAAGCACCATTTTTGCAAAAAGAAGGAATTTTGTATGAAAAGTTAATCTATTGTGGGACAATATTTTTCTTTTTGCAATTTTTTTCAAAATGGCAATTCACCATTGAAGCTGAGAGCATGATCAGTTAAAAGGCCTCAACTGGTTTTAAAACAGTTTTTCGGCACCCGTAGCTCAGTTGGATAGAGCGCTGCCCTCCGAAGGCAGAGGTCACAGATTCGAATTCTGTCGGGTGCACCACTTTTTTCAATACTATTTTGAACATCATTGTAAATGATATAGCGTTAGTTTATGTACTTAAATAAAAATTGAACGGCGGATACTTACAAAACGTAAGGAAATTTTTCTTTATTGTGTGTTTTTTATTTTATTAAAAGCTAAGCAGAGTTTTTATTTATAAAATTTTTAAGCTTTTGTACCTGCTAAAATATCTGAAATATAATACTTTACAGAACTATATTAATAGACAAATTATTCTAACAATATTTTTGTTAAAATTAATATTCATTAGAAAAATAGTAGATTAGTTTTATTATATTAGAAAACCATTTTACAATTGACGACGCTATTTTAATATATTTGCTATTATCAATTAATTATAAAACTGGCTAAGATATTTTAATTTAATGCAACAGTTCTCGTTAATGTATTGTTAGTTCCTAACTTTAAACAATTATCGCTATTTACGCGGCATTTTATAGGCATATTTTATCAATTGAGGTGTTTAAAAATCATGCTTATAAATTAGATATACTCACTATAATATTTGATATTAAATTTTAAATGACCTAGTATTGTTTTTGGTGAAATAAATACAAGCTATATGGAGCTGTGGTATTTTTTCTTTTCATAAGCAATACGCTAATCTTGCGTTATACTAGATTAATAAGAAAGAAGATTATGACGATTATACTCAAGCCAGGCGAGGTAACACTTAGCGAACTTGAATCTGTTTATTGGGGTGGTAAAATAAGCAAACTTCATGAAGATACACATCTAGTTATCAAGAAGGGGGCGGCATGCATTGCTGAAATTGCTGCGGGTAATGAACCAGTTTATGGCATTAATACCGGTTTTGGAAAGTTAGCTTCTATTAAAATTGATGTAGATGATGTGGTCATTTTACAAAGAAATCTTATTTTATCACATTGTTGTGGTGTAGGGGCTCCTTTAGCTGAAAATATTGTACGTTTGATAATGACATTAAAGCTTATTTCGCTTGGGCGAGGGGTTTCTGGTGTTCGTCTGGAATTAGTGCATTTATTAGAAAATATGCTTGAAAAGGGAGTTATTCCTGTCATTCCTGAAAAGGGATCAGTTGGTGCATCAGGTGATCTGGCGCCACTTGCTCATATGGCAGCTGTTATGATAGGTGAAGGAGAAGCGTTCTTTCAAAATATTCGTATGAGTGGAGCAGATGCTTTAGAAAAAGCAGGGTTATCGCCTATTGTTTTAGAAGCAAAAGAAGGTTTAGCTCTTATCAATGGCACTCAAACCTCAACAGCACTTGCACTTGCAGGTCTTTTTCACGCTTATCGGGCATTGTGTGGAGGGCTTCTTTCTGGCGCAATGTCTACAGATGCCATTATGGGCTCAACGGCTCCATTTCATCCTGATATCCATATTTTACGCGGCCATCATGGGCAGATTGTTGTGTCGCAAGCATTAGAAAAACTTATAGAGGGTTCAGGAATTCGGATAGAGCATTTGCATGATGATAAACGTGTCCAGGATCCTTATTGTATACGTTGCCAACCACAAGTTATGGGTGCTTGTTTTGATATTCTTATATCAGCAGCAAAAACACTAATTATTGAAGCAAATGCAGTAACAGATAATCCATTGATTTTAAGCAACGGTGCAGTTGTATCGGGTGGAAATTTTCATGCTGAACCAGTGGCTTTTGCTGCTGATCAGATCGCGCTTGCTTTATGTGAAGTAGGTTCAATTTCTCAAAGACGTATTGCTCTTATGGTTGATCCAGCAGTTTCCTATGGGCTTCCTGCTTTTTTAGTACAAAATGCAGGTCTTAATTCAGGTTTCATGATCGCTGAAGTAACAGCAGCTGCTTTAATGTCTGAAAATAAACAAATGGCATATCCTGCTTCGGTTGATTCAACACCAACTTCAGCAAATCAGGAAGATCATGTTTCAATGGCTTGCCATGGTGCTCGTCGATTATTAGCTATGAGCGAAAATCTTTTTACTATTATTGGTATTGAAACACTTGTTGCAGCACAGGGAATTGAATGCCGTGCTCCTCTAAAAACAAGTCCTTTATTGCAGTCTGTTATGGAATATTTACGTAAGAATATCACGACTCTTAAAGCGGATCGTTATATGGCTGTAGATCTTGAAAAGGTGCATGTACTTGTAAGTGGGGGACATTTATTATCTGTTTTACCAAAAACAATTTTTCCGCAATTGGAGCTGAAATAATATTTATTTTGAAATTAAGTAAAGGAAAAAGCTCATTATATTTTTTAGGCTTTTCTCATATAGGTTTGGTGTCAGATGATATATTTGACCGATTAAGTAAGTAGAGACGATTTATAAATCGAACGAGTATATTCATTATTTCTATGCTTAGGTTGTAATAATGTAGCGGCAATACATCGAAAGCATCATAAAAAAGGCATTATTTATTATCAACACTTCCTAAAACTGAGAGAACAAAAAGAATATAATTTTTTGTTATCAACAGTGCAAATTGCATCACCATATATAATGATTATGCGCTTTAACCGTTATGATATTATATTTTTTATGAGATGAAAAAATAGAAATTTCAAAATCTTTCAGATCCATTAAAGTTTTTTGTATTTCAGTCGGCTTCGGTGCTTGTTACTCTGAAGATTTGCGCCTTTATAAGGATTATGTAGCATTTGAAAAAGGAAAAAAATGTCAATAAACCAACTTAAACGAGGTATGAATAAACGTCAGGTTATATTTTTAGCTTTCGGGTCTGCTATCGGAACAGGCCTTTTTTACGGGTCTGCACAAGCAATTAATCTTGCTGGTCCAAGTGTTCTTATTGCGTACTGTATTGCAGGTTTAGCTGTTTTTATGGTGATGCGTGCTCTAGGTGAGATGATTATTCATAATCCTTTGCCAGGTTCTTTTGCCCGTTACGCTGCAAATCATATATCACCTTTGGCTGGTTTTTTAACAGGGTGGACATATGTTTTTGAAGTGGTTCTTGTTGGTTTAGCTGATATTACAGTTTTTGCCACTTATATGGGGTTTTGGTATCCTAGTGTTTCTCCTTGGATCTGGACATTGAGCATTACACTTATCATTACCGCTATTAATTTAGCGGCAGTAAAAGTATATGGTGAGCTAGAATTTTGGCTGTCTTCTATCAAAGTAATTGCTATTATTGTTATGATTATTTTAGGCCTAGCAATTATTGTATTTAATTGGAATATGGGGGCGCAACCCACCATTCATAATTTATGGCAAAATGGTGGTATATTTCCCAATGGTTGGTTTGGTTTTTTAGCTTGCTTTAGCGTCGTTGTTTTTTCTTTTGGTGGGGTAGAGATTGTTGGAATAGCGGCTATGGAAACGCAAGATCCTAATAAAACTATTTCAAAAGCAATTAATTCTATTCCGATTCGGATTTTACTATTTTACGTTATGACTTTAACGGTTTTTATGATACTTTATCCTTGGAATAAAATTAGTTTTATTGATAGCCCTTTCGTTTCAATTTTTGAGAATCTTGGTATTTCATCAGCAGCTAATATTCTTAATATTGTTGTTGTTACAGCGGCTGTTTCAGCCATTAATAGCGAGATGTATGGTGCTAGCCGCATGATTCATGGGCTGTCACAAGAAGGCTATGCATTTAAGAAATTTCAATGTCTATCAAAAAACGGTGTACCAATTTTTGTTATTTTACTAATATTTGTCATATTTCTTTTTGGTGTTGTTCTTAACTATTTTTATCACGATCAACTTTTCTTTCTTATTGCAGCAATGGCAACATTTGCGACAGTTTTCGTTTGGGTGATGATTTTGCTTTCGCAAATTTTTATGCGACTTAAAATGCCCAAAGAAGAACAGCATAATCTAAAATTTTCGATTCCATTTTGGCCAATAGGATCAATTTTTGCTATTTTGTTTATGATTTTTGTTTTCGTTTTGTTATGCTTTTTTAATGATACACGACCAGTTTTAATCATAGGAGTAGCTTGGATTAGTTGGCTTGTAGTTTGTTTTTACATACTTAATTTTTTAAATAAAAAAAACAGAAAAACTATCTGTAAAAATTGAGTTTTTTATTTATTAAAAACAAAAAATTTTTGCTATTATTGATAAATAATCATTACAAATGCGGTAAATATTATAAGCACCAATTTCATTGGCAAACCGAGTTTTAGTGATTGAGTGAGTGAAAAATCTACTTTATGGAAATTCCATATTACTGATAAATTAACATAATATGGTATATATGAAATTTATTTTACGCTTTATTGATAAACATTTAAGTAATTTTTTTTGTAAAATATTTTTAAATAGCTTAGGAGGGTATAATTATTATTTATAATTTTACAATCCTCATACAAATATATCAAATTCGCATCTTAACTTTTCTTGCTTCCATATTAAGATAATCGCCTTAAATAAAAAGGGGAATAACTAATTACCACTTGAATTGTGATATTCAGCATACGCTCTCGCACAAACCGTTGAAAATATTCTCCACCAGTTAGGTTAAGAAGATCAAAGGTATTCATGTACACATGTGCAGAACTTGTTTTCTACTGTCAGAAGATAAAAGGTAAGGTGATGTACTTGGAAAAGCTTGGTATGTGCATGGAGAGAGTGATTGAAGATACTCGTACGAAGGCGCTGAAACAATAAGAGAGACGAGAGAATGTAATTTCATTTATAGAGTTTGACAGAAGAACAGCAAAATAGAGAAAATTGCTGATCACTTTTGGATTGGATATACATTTAAATCAACAGAAATACACCTTAGAGAAAGATTTAAAAGTTTTTTTTGGTTATAAAATCAAAGCACTCTGTAAGAGCTAATTTGAGAAAATTAGAACAGATACAAAAATTAGGACAGGATTAAGTGAATATAATCTCACTTTTTCTGTTAAAGCAGAGAGGGGATTTTTAAGCTTTTTCTAAAGATGCATGTTCTTCATTTTTTGTGGGTGTTAGGCTAATTTGCAAATTTAGAGCACTCAAAAGATTAAGAAAAATCGAGAGTTTAAGATTATCTTTATTGCTTAAAGAGCGGTAAAGAGATGCTCTTGATAACCCAGCGTTTTTAGCAATTTTCTCATTCCTTGGTTTTTGCTATTATCCCAAGAGCGTGAGCAAGATACTGATTATTTTTACTTTCAAGAGCATCTTGCAAAAGAATTTGTTGAGTTTCAGGAGTTTTAAAATACTCACTTGTATCAAATTTAGTGATTTTCATGTTTATATTCACAGGGATTTTTTGATATCTTTTTGTTGTGTAGATTTATCACTGCCATTAAAGAAGTAAGGTAATTTTTTGTTCTTGTTTTTAAAATAAATCCGATATCAGGACCATAATTATTTCTAATTTTCCCAATGCTATAGAAGACTTTTGCATTACCAAGAAGCTTCATTTTATTCTCGCTATCCGTATCTCAATATGCGTTTACACAATCTCATCTTTTAAAATCTAGCTATTGTATAAAATATTTTGTCTTGTACACTGTAAACATATGTAACTTATAAAATACAGTTGTTACAATGTTAAACACAATCTTTTGTTTCGATGACAGAAATTTTTTTCATTTTTAGAAATTATTTTATGAGTATTAGCAATTAGTTATATGAATGATATGAGAAAAAACTTATTAAGGTTATCAACATACTCTACTTGATCTTTATCTTTTCAATCTTTTAAAGATAATGTTATTTCTAAATAATTTCAGAGATCTAACTGCAGTTGCGATATAATTGGTGGATAAAATACTCCAATAATTATGTATGGATTTGGCGCTATTTTATGCCATTCAAATGTTGTTCCTAAGAAAAAGTGGAGATCTGTGGTTTTTGCAATTCCATCCAAATATTTTTTCTTAACCTTTTGAGCTTTTTCTTCATCAGATTAAGCCTTTTTCCTAAAGTTCCAATAAAGTTGACCTATTTCCCAATCTGATATCATTAGCGTACTACTAACGTTTTCATCATCCGTAAATTGATATGAAAATTTATAGGGTAATTGTTTTGATGATGTAAAACAAGAACTATCTATTTTATTAAAAAGCGAGCCTTGTTTAGCTAATTCACGAGTAATGGTTTCTTTATTAGAATTTTGTGTTGTTTTAACTCGTTGAAAAGTAAAATCATTATTAAAAATAACCAGAGACAATTCATTAGACTTTGCGCCTGCAATTATAGTCTTTAGATTAGTGTATCTAATATTAAACGTTTACGTTCTTCCCAATTTCCTTTAGAGGGAACGGATCCACAAATTTTTAATATCTTCAATATTACACGGTCGATAACTTTCTGGTCTGAAATCTTTCGGATTTTTGCCAAGATCCAGCTCTATCCATTGGTATTTTTTGTATTTTACGTTTAAAAAACGAAATGGTGCTGGATAAATCCTGATCAAGGTCCCATCTTCCTTAACACCAGCAGTACACACTAACTCTATGTATTTTTTAGAAGGTACTGGGTAAGTTTTTACTACAATCAACACTCGTTCTTTTTTTAATATTCTCATATTCAATTATCAAATATGTTTTATTTTAAATTTCCACTGAGGTAGTTTGGAGAGAGCGAGTGCAATTTGTCCTCTATGACATATACATACATTTTCTTCAAAACAAGTAATTGCAATGCGTTTTCTGTCTAAGAACAGCTGATATAATTTTTCTAATTCAAGAGAATTATCTTTAAGAGTTGTATTGTTATAGTCTTGAAAAAGACGCTCATAATCTTTTTGCGTTTTCAAATCTTGATGCTTTTCAGAAATAATACCCAGCTCTGGAATATGCCTATATTCAATACCCAATGCATTTACAATTTTAGATAATTGCGTTTTGGAAAACCCATATTTGCGACTTAATGGGTTTTTTCGAACATCACATAAAGTTTTGATATTATTTTTGATAAGACGATTGAGATAGTTTTCAAAAGATTGCCCCTCATACCCAATGGTGAAGAAACAAAAAGTCTCATCCTTTGGTCGAAATGTATCGATTTTTTCTAAATCTTTTTTCTCCATAACATTATTTGCTATACAACTGTTAATCGCAAAATATGGATAGTTTTTGTAGACATACTGAATAAGTTCATTACCTTTAAGTTTGCTAAATTTTTCAACAAATGAAGAAATTTTCTTTCGTGTAGCAAATTCAATATTAGCACTATAATCATTCTTTATTGATGTAAGCTGTCAATCATTTTCGTTCGCAAGTATGCCTAATTCTATAAGCTTGCATTTGTCAGCATAAGACTGAAAAGAGAAACATCTATATTTGTAAGGCACAAACTCGTAACTTTGTTTTTCTTCCCCTTGCGTAAATAGGAACAAATACTTTTAAAAATCTATACTTGAAAGGCGTCCTCTAAATTTTTGAATGAAGGCTAACAATAGTTTTTGCCGTTTGAATAGAATCCTGCCTTTTACTATTTTCATAATATTATTTCTGTATCTGATTGACGTAGATGAATTTGAAAAAAACACTCAAATTTCAACAAGTTGCGCTGGTTTATGATTTGCTTGATACAAATCAGTAAAATTATAGTACAAAAAATCATATAAATTATTTATTATCAGTTACTTATTTTATTTTTCTGTATTAACTAGTTTAGTATATTGTACTATACTATTATAAAATATAAAAAAATAAGTTTTTTATATCCGTATTTTGTTTCAATTATTTTCCTTAGAAAAGGTATAAAAATATGATCAATAAAATAACTTTAATAGGTTATCTTGGTGCCGATCCCGAAAGCAGAACAATGGCATCTGGTGCAGAGGTGGTGAACTTTCGTATAGCCAGCATTCAAGAGCTGTAAGTTTTTCTTTTGTCGTGAAATTATTACCAATGTCATGATAGTAAATTTTACAATCTCCGGAAACATTGGGATTTTTGATAAACAATGTTATGGCAATACCAGTCATACT